>DASSEM010000186.1:0-2230 GCA_035695265.1 Solirubrobacterales bacterium | reverse complement strand
GAACGGATCAAGGGCGGCATCGCTCTCGTCATCGTCTCCGCACCCCGAAGCGAGCAGCACGGCCAGCAGCAGGGGCAGCGCGACCAGCGCGGCGAGCTTCCCCGCCGGGAGCTTTCCGGTGAGCCTCACCGGACCCGGGCGGTGCGGTGGTCGGGGCGGCGAAGCGCGGCGACTGCAAGCGCCAGGGCGATCAGGGCGGCAAGTCCGGCCGCCAGCGATGGCGGAACCGCGGACACGGCGTTGCCGAGCACGCCGAGCGGCGCGGCTGCGTCGTCCCCCTCGCCGACCACCCCGAGTTGCGCCAATTCGGCCTCGTGGTCCGGCTCCGGCTGCTTGCGGTCGGCGAGAGACGGGCTCTCGGACTGGCGCACCCCGGGGATCTCGAGCCCGTACTCCTCCCCGGCGGAGGGAGCTCCGGCCGCCGTCGCCTGCGCGGGGGTGGCGGCGAGCGCCGCTACGATCGCCAGCGCCAGCCCCGCTGTCCGTCGGGTTGGATGATCCATGGCCGCAAGAAGATAGTGAAAGCTCGGGCTCGGAATGCGCTGGGGCCGGTGGCCGGCTGGGCTCCCGGGCTCGCCGCGGCCATCATCGTCGTCGCCGTTGCCCTCGCCGGTGGCGGCTACGGCGGCGTCGCCCTGGGCCTCGGCACGATCGCCGTCTGGGTCACGGTGATCATCGTCGTCCTCGCTCCGGGTGAGCTCCGTACGCTCACCCGACCCTTCGCCATCGCCCTCGCCGCCCTCGCGGTGCTTGCGGCCCTCGCCGCCCTCTCGCTGAGCTGGACGAGCGACCGCGACTCCGGCTTCGCCGACGTGGTGCGGCTCGCCGCGTACCTCGGCGTCTTCCTGCTCGCCGGCCTCCTGCTGCGCTCCGGGGCCGGCCGGCCCGCCCTCGCCGGCATCGGCGCCGGGCTCGTCGCGGTCAGCCTGCTCGCGCTCGGCTCGCGGCTGCTCGGGATCGGCGCCGGTGACGCGGACCTCGTCGCGACCATGCAATCCTCGGCGGGCCGGCTCAGCTACCCGGTCGGCTATTGGAACGCGCTCGGCTCGCTCGCCGCGATGGCGGTGCCGGTCCTCGTCTGGCTGGGTGCCGCAACTCGCGGCCGCGCTGCCGCCGTGACGATCGCCGCTCTGCCGCCCGTCCTGCTCACCGCCTACATGACCTCCTCGCGGGGAGCGCTTGTCGCGGCCGCGATCGGAGCCGCGATCGCCATCGCCGCCTCACGGTCCCGGGGCCGCGCGGTCGCCGTCACGGTCGTGGGCGCGCTCGCCACGGTGCCGGCGATCGCCGCGGCGACGCTCGGGACGGGAATCCTCGACGGGCCCGGCTCCCCTCCGGGCCGGGCCGAGGCGGTCGTCTGCGTCGCTCTGCTGGCCGGCGTCGTCGTCGCCGCCATGGCGGCATCGTCGCTCCTCGACCGTGCTGGCGCGACCGCGGCCAGACGGCTCCGGATGCGCTACCTGCTCGCCGCGGCGCTCGTTGCGATCGCCGCCGCCGTCCTGCTCGTCGGCCCCGGTGAGATCGCCGGCGACTTCGCTGTTACCGAAGGGAAGGAGGCGACCGCCGGCGGCAACCAGCTCTCGGTCTCGGGCTCGGGCCGGGCGCAGTTCTGGTCGGCGGCGCTCGATGCGTTCGCGGCCGACCCGAAGCGCGGTATCGGCGCCGGCGCCTTCGGCTTCTGGTGGAACCGGCACGGCAGCCTCGAGACGCCGGTCCAGAACGCGCACTCCGAGCCGCTGGAGCTGCTCGCCGAGCTCGGGCCGCTCGGCCTCCTCGCCTTCCTCGCCTTCTTCGCGACCGTCGCGGCGGCCGGGATCTCCCGGGCACGAAGGTCCGACGGCGCGGCCGCCGGCGCCGCGCTCGGGCTCGTCGCGACCGGCCTCGTCGGCTTCCTGATCGACTGGACCTGGGACGTCCCAGCGGTCGCGGTCCCGGTGCTCGTGGCTGCTGCGGTCCTGGCCGGCCGCTCGCTCGACCCCGCCCTCGGGCGCGAGGCGGCCGCCGCGACGCCGGCGCTGCGGATCCCGGCACCGCTGCTCGCCATCCCATCCGCGGCTGTCGCCGTCGCGGCGATCTGGGCCGGGGGAGTGCTCGCGGTCGCCACCGATCGGCTCGAGGCAAGCGCCGACGCGGTCGCCGTCGGCGACCTCCCCGCCGCCGCGGCCGCCGCCCGAGCCGCGGCGGCCGCGGAGCCGTGGGCGGCGGAGCCGTGGGCGCAGCTCGCGGAGAT
>DASSEM010000185.1:0-13048 GCA_035695265.1 Solirubrobacterales bacterium | reverse complement strand
TCGACGTGAACGGTTCTCGTCCCGGTGTTGCGAGTCGAGGCTCCTGGGCCGGCCTCGTTAAAAAGCCCAGGAAAACCAAGAAGTGCGGACTCTCACGAGTTCGCTCTCGCTGCCTAAGGCAGTCTGAGAGCAGTCGCCCCGGGCGGCCCACGTCCCGGGTAGCGGCTTCATCATGTGGGCTCACCCGACCGGCAGCTTCCTCGGCCGGCCGGGGACATCAACAGGAGGATCTGGCGCCGGCAACGTGCCCCTCGGATCGACCGAGCCGGATGCCGAGAGAGACTCCGTAGGGAACGCTCGTTGACGCATCGGGGCGTCCTTCGCGGACGCCGGGGCAGTACCGGCCGCCTCCATCTCAGGGTCCGGAGGAAGGGCGCTTTCGCGCCCGCCAGACCTCCTCGCAGGGCCATTGCCGGGCCCATCCGAGGTCGACATGGTCGTAGCGGGTCGTCGCGTCCGGCGACGGCCTGATCTCGATCAGCTCCTCGATCTCGAAGCCGGAGCGTCGGAGCAGCGCGATCAGCTCGCCGTGGGACAGGTGGAACTCGACCGAGTCGTCGTCGGGCCACTCGAACCGGCGCATGCCGAACTGCGGCCGCATCAGCCGCTCGGCCGTCGGTCCGACGTCACCGGAGCAGAGCATCGACAGCACCGAGTTGACGAGAAAGACGAGCTCGCCGCCGGGCCGGAGGAGGCGAGACGCCTCGGTGATCCACTCGTCCGGATCGCACCAGATGCTGGCTCCGTACTCGGAGATCGCGGCGTCGAAGCTCTCGTCCGGGTAGGGAACCCGCTCAGCGTTGCCGTGGATCAGCGGAAACTCGATGCTGAATCGCTCCTGCATTCGGTGGGCGGTCGCGAGCTGCGCCTCCGAGTTGTCGATGCCGACGGGTCGGGCGCCGCGTCGGGCGAGCCAGGCGGACACGTAGGCGGTGCCGCAGCCGAGCTCGATCGTGTCACGTCCCTCGAGCACGGCCGGAAGCATCCCGACCTCCGACTCGGGAACGCCCCAGATCCCCCAGCTCGGCTCCTCGCTCTCCCAGTTGCGAACCGCGGCGGCCTCGTAGCCGGCGGCCTCCCCGTCCCAGTAGGCGCGGTTGCGGCGGACGTGCTCGGGTAGCTCGCTCATCCGGCGCATCATCGCCCAATCGGCGACAATCGACGGCATGGCGACGTCTTCCGGGCCGATCACGTTCGCCGAGGCCAACGTCGTTCAGCGCGGCGTCCGCCGGTTCGCGTCGAGCGGTCCGGGCTCGTGGGTGTTCGCCCGGGTCGCCCATCACCTGGACCGGCCGATCTTCCGGATCACGGCCGGCCGGCGTACCGCCGCCTCGCTGCTCGCCGGGCTGCCGATCCTGATGCTGACGACCACCGGGGCGAAGAGCGGCAAGCGCCGCGTGGTCCCGGTCGTCGGCCTGCCGACCGCGGACGGGCTCGCGGTGATCGCGTCCAACTACGGGCAGGAACACCACCCCGCCTGGTACCACAACCTGCGCAAGGCTCCGCACGCCGAGGTCGGGATGGACGAGCGCACCTGGCGCGTGCGGGCGGTCGAGGTCGAGGGCGAGCGGCGCGAGCGGATCTGGCAGGAGGCGCTGAAGGTCTATCCGGGCTACGCGACCTACGAGAAGCGCGCCGACCACCGGCGGATCCACGTGTTCGTGCTCGAGCCGCTAGATGGTTGATTCCGAATCCGCGTGGGGGTTCCGGATCGGCCATCTGGGACTCACCCGGCGGCGGGGGCCTCGACGTCGCGGGCGAGGAGCGCGATCATCGCGCTCTGCGCGAACCGCGGCGGGAAGCTCATCACGACCTCGTCGCGGTGCTGCTTCAGAAAGCCGGCCGCCCAGCGGGCCCCGTGAACGCTCTTCGGGATGCCGCCCTTCGCGAACAGGCCGGCCCGGGCCGCGGCGGCGCTGTCGGTGAGGAACTCCTGCAACCGGCCGGCCGGCAGGACGAGGCAGCTCAGGTGGACCTCCGCGTCGCCGCGGTTGCGCAGCGCATGCTTGACCCCGGGCCGGACGAGGATCTCGCCGTCCTCGGGTCCGATCTCCCGCTCCTCGCCGGCGAGCCGGAACGAGACCCTGCCCGCCTCGACCGCCCAGCGTTCCTCCTGGACCGGGTGGTGGTGCTCGGGAAGGCCGCCGCCGGGCGCGAGCCAGGTCTCCACGTAGAGGTCCTGGCCACGGGGCTCGAAGGCGTAGCGCGCGCCGTGGACGGGGTCGGTGGTCGATTCGGTCAGCATCGCCGTCCTCCTTTCGGTGTTACCAGCGAGTAACATATCGTGGCGATGCAGCCCCCGCAACCCGCCACTCCGAGGATGCCCGCGGCGCGCCGCCGCGAGACCCTCCTGCGGGCTGCGGCCGCCGCGTTCGCCGCCGACGGCTACGAGGGCGCCACGCTCGACGGGATCGCCGCCGCGGCGGGCGTGACGAAGCCGATCCTCTACCGCCACTTCGACTCCAAGAAGGACCTCTACCTGGGGCTCCTCGCCCGCCACGCCGCGGACATGCCGGGCTTCGTGCACCCGATCCCGCGGACCGCCGCCGGTCGCGTCGACCTGGCGGCGATCCTCGAGCCGTGGTTCGCCTACGCCGAGGCGAACCGCCACGGCTGGAGCATGCTCTTCGACGACGCCGGCGGCGACTGGGAGATCGCCGCCTACCGCCGCGCGGTCCGTGATCGCGCCCACGCCGTGGTCTCCGGCTTCATGACCGAGGTCGGGGCCGAGGTCGGCGACGCCGAGCTGGCGCCCGCGGCGGAGCTGATCCGGGCCGGGCTCGCCGGGCTCGTCCTCTGGTCGGCGGAGCACCCCGAGGTGCCGCGCCGCGACCTCGTCGCGGCCGCCGAGCGGGTCCTGGCTCCGGTCCTGGCAGGCTAGATGGCGCTCAGAAGCCGGGGCCGACGCCGCCCGTCCCGGTCGTCAGCGCCGCCGGTGCCGTCGGCGCCATCCAGGTGACGCAGCGCCAGCCGTCGATGTCGGCAGGGTCCTCGCGGCCGCCGGAGCGCACGTGATCGAAGGTCGAGAGGCCGCAGTTGAGCGAGCCGATCCGCCAGAGCCGGTCGGCGTGGCGTGGCGCGAACTCGGCGCCGAGCAGCGCGGACGCGAACATGAACCGGAAGAAGATGCCGTGCCCGACGAGCAGCGTGCGGTCGACGGCGTCGGCGACGAGCTTCTCCCGCGCGCGCTCGACCCGCGCGAGCAAGTCGGCGAACGACTCGCCGTCGCCCGGTAGGTGTCCCGGGTCGGGGCTCTCCGACATCCGGTTCGACCAGCGGCGCCGCTCCTGCTCGATGCGGGGCAGCTCGGGGTAGTCGGAGGGCTCGCGGAGCTCGTGGATCCAGTCCCAGACGATCGGCTCGAGCTCGATTCGATCGGCGACGATCGCGGCGGTCTCCCGCGCTCGCCCCATCGGGCTCGAGACGATCCGCGCGATCCCGAGTCCGGCGACGGCACCGGCTGCCGCCTCGGCCTGCTCCCGCCCGCGGCCGCTCAGGGCATCGCCCTCGCGCTCGGGGATCGCGATCCGCTCCGGATCGGCGTTCGACCGTGACTCGCCGTGGCGCAGCAGGTAGACGCGCACCGGCGCTCAGATCTCCAGGTCGGAGCCTTCGGGGTCGAGCGGGCGCTCGCCGGTGCAGAGGACGGGGTCGCTGATCTCGCCATCGTCGCGCATCCGGATCAGGATCGAGCGCTGGCCTTCGACGGCGAGCTCTCGCTCGGCTCGGCGATCCCGCCGAGGAGCGAGTCGTCGCCCACGACCCCTACGGGCGGAACCGGTGAGGCGCGGCTGGGGGTAGCCTTCTCCGGGTGGTGAGCACGTGGGGGAGATCGAGGATGTTGATCGTTCTTGCTGCGTTGCTGACGCCGGCGTTCTTGACGGCCGACGCCGACGCTTTCCACTCCTACAACGTCGCTGCCCCGGCGGCCGATCAGCGCCAATATCCCCTCACCGGCCTGGTTCGTGGGAAGCCCACGTCATCCTTGGCTGCGCCGGCGGATGCCCGGATCTCGGTCGAGATGCGCTCGGCGGCGAGCAACGGCTACAGGTTCGGGTTCGGAATGGAGGATCGGCCCGGGCGCGGTCCCGCCGCCTTCGGGTTCTGGAAGGCCTCGGAGGGGTACGACTCGGGTGGACCCGGCTTCCTCACCGGCGCCTCCTACATCGCCCGGCGAAGCGGGTCCTTTCGCGAACGGCGGCTGACGGCCGAGGTTGGCGCCCTCGGCGCGGTCGATGCCCGCTTCGAGCAGAGTGGGGTCAGGCGGCGAATCCATCGCATCGGCCGCGGATGCAGGGAGGTCGAGGTGATACGGCGAGGTCGCTTCGTCGGCCGGATCGATTTCGCGGGCGAGGGCGGCTACGCCGAAGTCCACCGCAAGCGGCTCCGCGGCCGGATCGACAGCTACAGGTTCAGCGACGGCTGTCGGGGTCACCGAAGCGACCGCCGCGTTTCGTTCGCGGCGAAGGCACCGGCCGGCGTCATGAGGGCCAGGGGCCATCCGCTGCTGGCGTCATGCGGCGCGGACCCGGATACCGGGTTGATCGCCGGGCGCGGCTCCGGCGGCGCCGGCGTTCTGGCGAGCTCCGACGAACGCGCGAACGGAATCCGCGCGGTCCGCTACCTGTTCGCGACCGGCGATCACGACTGGTTCCGAACCGGGCCGAACCTGCGGCGGGCAACGATCCAGCCGACCCTCCCGGCGTTCACCGGGACCGCCCGGTACGCGCGGGGCGCCCTGACCGGGGACCTGCGTGTCTCGCTCCCGGGTCTCGACGACCTGCCGCTGACCCCGGGCGATGCGGAGCTCGGCCTCGAGGACGACGTACCGATCCCGGACTGCTACCCGTTCGGGGACTGACGCCCGGAATCGCTGCCGCCGGTTTCGTCCCGCATGTGGGACGAGATCGGGTTCAGCGGCGGGGTGGATGCGGCTTCCCGCGCCGTGATCTCGAAGTAGAGCGCCAGGACCGTCAGCGCGTAGAGCGGTGAGGCGAGCAGGTTGGCGATGACCTCGGCGAGCCAGTCGCCGAGGTAGCCCTCGCCGAGGATCGAGTGACCGAACGAGTCGCCGATGCCCTCGAGCACGGCCTGGAGGAAGGCGAGCGGGATGACGACCCCGGCGACGCGCCAGAAGTGGGGGCGGACGAGGGCGCGGCTGCGGCGGAAGGCGGCGCGGACGCCGAGGCCCTCGATCTCGATCAGCGGAGCGATCAGCGCGAACCAGGTGAGGACGATGAAGGCGGGAACGACCAGGGCCACCAATCCGGCGACGATGAGACCGAACAGCAAGAGGTCGGCGAGGATCAGGCTCCGGTACGGGAGCCTGCGGGCGACGTCGCCGAGCCCGTGGCTGACGCCCGAGCGGCGGCGCTCCTCGCCGGCGGCGACGATTCCCGAGTAGAAGACGTCGCCGAGGAGCGGGATCGAGACCTGCGCGATGATCAGCAGGACCAGCCCGACGAGCTCGCCGCCGCTCCAGTCCTCGATCGCCTCGCCGTCGAGCGGGTCGATCGCGCTGACCAGTCCGATCGCCCCGAAGACGAGCAGGCCGGTGACGAGCAACAGCTTCCAGCTGTGGCGGTAGCCGTCGGCGATCTGGCGGATGAGCGGACGGATGTGGAGCGGTTCATCCGCGGCCTCAGCCCCCGATCTGCCGCCACTCGTCCGCACGGCGGCAGCCTACGCGCTGGGAGTCGCTGCTACTCGGCCCGGAACAGCCCGAGCGCGCCGGCGTCGGCCCAGCGGAACGCGTGGTTGACGAACGGGTAGCCGCCGGGCTCGTCGAAGCTGAGCTCGAACAGCGCCGCGCCGCCGGCGGGAACGCCGTAGGTGGAGACTCCGGAGAGCTCGTTGGCGGGGTTGCCGTCTGCCTGGACCGTGTCGAAGATCTCGCCGACGACGTGGAAGTCGCTGCCCAGCGTCGGCCCGGCGGCGACGACGTAGATCCGCTGGGGCTCGCCGACGGCGACCTCGATCGGCCGCCGCTGGTAGCGGAAGGCCTTGCCGTTGAACGCGGTGTACCTCGGGTCCTTCGTGCGCATCGCCTTGTAGCTCGGCTTGATCCGCTTGCCCCTGACCCTGCCGTAGACCTCGCTCTGGACGAGGACTGTCTCGTTCGCCGGCGGCCGCCCTCCGATCGGGTCGACGATGATCGCTCCGTACATCCCCATGCCGATGTGCTGGAGGACCGGACTGGTGCCGCAGTGGTAGAGGAAGACGCCGGGCCTGCTGACCTCGAACGAGACGGTCGCGGTCTTGCCGGGTGGAACGTCGCGGAAGACGACCTGAGGCGAGACCTGCGCGGCGTGGAAGTCGACCGAGTGGGCCATGTGACGGTCGGCGTTGTGGAGCCTGACCTCGACCGTGTCACCGACCTCGGCCCGGACCACGGGTCCCGGCACCGTGCCGTTGAACGTCCAGGCGCGCATGTGGACGCCGGGCGCGACCTTGACCGTCTTGTGCTTGGCGGTGAGGCCGACGCGAACCAGGTCGGCGGAGGCCGATGCCGCGAGGAGGCCAGCGAGCATGAAGGCCGCGGCGACGACCACCTGGGTGACGCCAACCCAGCGGCTCGCGGTCGGACGGCTCTTCGCGCGGGCGGATCGCATCACTCGCCGGCGACCCTAGGTCCGCGTCGGCGGCGGATCCACCGTGCTCGGCCCGGCCCGGGCATCGGTAGTTCGCCCGCGAGCACCGCCCGTGGCGACCCCCCGAGGGGGCGGCCGAGCCACCTAGCGGTGGATCCGCTGGTAGGTGTTCTTGAGGCCGTCCTGGACGATCGTCGCCTGGCCGTTCGCTCGTAGCACGAGCTTCCGCTTCAGCCGCCGCGAGCGGTACGACCAGCCGTCCGGAAGCTCGATCCGGTCGCCGATCCGGCGCAGCTCGCGGTAACGGAGGCCGGGATCGACGATCCGGGCGTAGGACTGCATCACGTAGCGGCGCCCGTTCGGGTCGGTGAGCTGGAAGACCCGCTTGCCGGCGAGGAAGACGAACTTGGTGCCGCGCTGGATCTTCACCTGCGTGAAGGGCGGCGGCGGCGCGAGCCCGACCTTCGTCAGGTCGATGCTCGCCACCTCGCGCATCCGCTTGCCGGCGAACGTCGAGATCGGCCCCGGGTCGCTGACCGCGACCCTGTCCATCAGCCAGTACCGCGGGCCGTTGAGCAGGACGAGGTCGGCACCGGACTCGACGGCGATCGCGGCGGGATCGAGCGAGTCCCACCAGCCCTGCCGGCAGTTGTTGAGCCCGTAGGAGTTGTTGACGTTCGCGATCGGGGCGGGGGAGAGGAAGATCGTGAAGATCTCGCAGTAGCGCGTGTCGCGCATCGCCGAGCTCTTGATCGCGCCGGCGGCGGAGCTCGCGAGGGCCAGGGCCGCAACCGCGGTCAGGAACATCGTCGTCGTCCGCTTCAGCCGCATCTCGCTCCCATTCGCCACGCTCGCCTCGGTAAGTTGACTCAAAGTTAGCAATAACCGCAGCGACCGATTCAGGTCCTGGAGCGCCACCGGTCGAGCAGCGCCCAGGACGCGAAGAGCATCGCGCCGACCGCCCCGGTCGCGGTCAGCAGCGCTCCTGCCGCCGCCGTCTGCGCGACGCCCCGCGAGCCGAGGATCAGGACCGTCGTGGCGACGCCGAGGCTGGGTCCGATCGGGAGCAGGCCGAGCGCTGCGGTCGCGATCAGCAGCGCCATCGAGTCGAAGACGGAGACGTCGACGCCGATCCCGCGGAGGACGAGCCAGTTGCGGAACACCTGGGCGGAGACGGCGAAGATGGTCAGGGCGATGATCGTGTTGCGGTGGCGAAGCCCGCGCAGGACGGCGAGCCCCTGCCAGAGCCCGTGCGTCTTGCGCCCGGCGAGGTTGCTGAGCCCGGCGACGACTCCCAGTCCGACCAGGAGCAGGATCACCGGCAGCCACCACGGGATCCCGAGCGGCCCGATCAGCGTGAACGAGCAGAGGCCGGCGAGGGCCATCTCGACGACGATGATCGGCATCTCGGCAGCGACCAGGACGCCTGCTCGGGGGGCGTGGTCGGGAACGGTGCGCCGCAGCTCCGCGATCCGGACCGCGAGGCCGAAGTTCGGGTTCAGCAAGTTGCCGAGGTAGCCGACCGCCGCGGCCCGGTAGAGCGGCCGCCGCCCGCAGTCGGCCCCCGCCGCGTCCACGCAGACGTGCCAGGCCTCGCTGCGGGCGATCAACCAGATCACCTGCATCAGCACCGCCGCAGCGAGCACCGCCGGCGATGCGGCGTTGAGGGATTCGACGAAGGCGTCGCGCTTGCCGTACAGGCCGATGACGAGCGCCGCGAAGACCACCACCGCGAAGACCACGGAGACCTGCTTCGAGTGGCGGCGCAGCCATGACTGCTTCGGCGCCGCCGCCGGCAGCCCCGCCTCGATGACGCGGAGGGCCGGGTCGGAGTCGATCTCCGGCGGCGGTGTCTCGTCGATCTCGGGGCCGGGCCTGATCAAGCGACCATTGTCGCCCGCCGGACCCGCAATCGAGGGAGTTGGGCATGATCGGCGAATGAGCGCGATCACGAGCACCGATCCGGCCCGGCCCGACGAGGTCGTCGCGAGCGCCGAGCCGCCGGACGCGAGCGAGGTCAGCGCCGCGGTCGTCGCCGCCGTCATGGCGCAGCGCGACTGGAGCGCGGCGGCACCGGCTCGCGCCGAGGCTCTGCACGGATTCGCCGCTGCGCTCGCGGCTCGCGAGGGGCTCGCCGAGCTGATCACCCGCGAGGTCGGCAAGCCGATCGTCGAGGCACGGGGTGAGGTCGCCCGGGCGGTGGCGATCCTCCGCTACTACGCGCAGGCCGCCTTCGACCCGGTCGGCGAGCTCTACCCGGGCTCGGCGGCCGCGACGCGCGTCCTCGTCCGCCGCGAGCCGCTCGGGGTCGTGCTGGCGATCTGCCCCTGGAACTTCCCGCTCGCGATCCCGCTCTGGAAGGCGGCCCCGGCGCTCGCCTACGGCAACGCGGTGATCGTCAAGCCGGCGGCTCCGGCAATCGGCGTCGCGGCCGAGATCGCCGCGGTTGCCGCCGACGTCCTGCCCGACGGCGTGCTGACGGTCCTCAACGTCCCCGGCGCCGAGCTCGGCTCGCTGCTCGACGACGAGCGGATCGCCGCGGCCACGTTCACGGGCTCGACCGCGACCGGCCTCTCGGTGGCGGAGCGGCTCGCTCGCCGGGGCGCGCCCGCCCAGGCCGAGATGGGCGGCCAGAACCCGGCGATCGTCCTCGACGGCGCCGATCCGGCGGCGGCCGCGAGGCTGATCGTCGCCGGGGCGATGCCGTTCGCAGGCCAGAAGTGCACCGCGACGCGGCGGGTGGTCGCCCTCGAGTCGATCGCCGACCGGCTCGAGGAGGAGCTGGTCGCGGCCGTCGCCGGCCTGCCGGTTGGCGATCCGGCGGCGCCCGAGACCCTCGTCGGCCCGTTGATCGACGGTGCGGCGGCCGATTCATTCGAGGAGCGGGTCAGCGGGGCGCTCGAGCGCGGGGCGCGCCCGCTCGCGACCGCCGAGCCCCCGGCCGGCGCCGTCGGCCACTTCGTCCCGCCGACCCTGCTCGCGGCCGACGACCCCGGCGACGAGGTCAACCGCGAGGAGACCTTCGGGCCGCTGCTGACTCTGATCCGCGTTCCCGACGCCGATGCCGCGGTCAGCGCGGCGAACGCGACCAGCTACGGGCTGGTCGGCGCCGTCCACAGCGCCGACGTCGCCGCCGCGACCGCCGTCGCGGAGCAGCTCGAATGCGGCCTGATCAGGGTCAACGCGGCGACGCCGGGGGTCGATTACTACGCCCCGTTCGGCGGCGAGAAGCGATCGAGCTTCGGCCCGCGCGAGCAGGGCCGCGCCGCCCGCGACTTCTTCACGACGACGCGGACCGTCACCGTCGTCTCGCCTTGAGTCCCCGCGCGCTACGGGCTCAGCGCGAAGAACAGGAAGGTCCCGAAGAGCACGAGGTGGACGCCTCCCTGCAGCAGGGTGGCGCGTCCGGGCAGGACGGTCAGTGCGCTGACGATCGCCGTGATCACGAGGAGGGCGATCTGGAGCGAGTCGAGGCCGAGGACGAGTGGGCCCTCGAGCCAGATGGACGCCACGGCGATCGCCGGGATCGTCAGCCCGATGCTCGCCATCGCCGAGCCGAGTCCGAGGTTGAAGCTGATCTGGACCCGGTCCCGACGGGCGTTGCGGGCGGCGGCCAGGGTCTCGGGGGCGAGGACGAGCAGCGCGATCAGGACGCCGACCGCCGACTGCGGCGCCCCGATCGCATCGACGAGGTCCTCGACCGCGGGCGACTCGACCTTGGCCAGTCCGACGACGGCGATCAGTGCCACCAGGAGCAGGAGGAGGCTCCACACCGCCTCGGTGCGATCGGGTCCTCCACGCTCGTCCCCGTACCCTTGCTCGAGCTCTTCCTCGGACACGAAATGCTCACGGTGGCGCACCGTCTGCACGAACACGAACAGGAAGTAGAGGGCAAGCGAGGCGATCGCCGCGAAGACGAGCTGCTCGCTGGTGAACTCGGGCCCGGGCGCGCTGGTCGTGAACTGGGGCAGGACGAGGCAGATCACCGCGAGCGTGATCACGGTCGCCAGCGCGGCCGCGGTGCCCTCGGCGTTGAACTCGGCGAAATGGCGCTTCAGGGAGCCGATCAGCAGCGACAGGCCGATGATCCCGTTACAGGTGATCATCACCGCGGCGAAGACCGTGTCGCGGGCAAGCGACGAGGTGTCGGACTCCGCCGAGACCATCAACGTCACGATCAGGCCGACCTCGATCACGGTCACCGCGACGGCGAGGACGAGCGCGCCGAACGGCTCGCCGACCCGCTGGGCGACGACCTCCGCATGATGGACGGCGGCGAGGACCGCACCGACCAGGAAGACCCCGGCGACGACCAGGATCACGGCCGGCGGCTTGCCGCTCCAGGTGGCCGCGAGCACGAGCGCCGCGAGGACCGGAACGACCTTGGCCCAGTCGGCCTTCGCGATCAGCGCTGCGGCGGGGTTTACCACGGCAGCAGCCTATGCTCGGCAGCGCCCGTCAGCCGGCGACGTCCGAGCGACGCATGATGCCCGGCTCGGCCTCCGAGTCCGGCGTCGTCCCGACCACCGGCACATCTCCCAGCGCCTCATCGATCGCTGCAAGGAGGTCGGCGGAAAGCTCGATGCCCGCGGCGGCGATGTTCTCCACGACCTGTTCCGGCCGGCTCGCGCCGACGATCGCGGACGCGACCTCGTCGCGACGCAGGATCCACGCGAGGGCGAGCTGGGACATCGCCAGCCCGGCCTCGTTGGCGATCGGGCGCAGGCGTTGGACGGCCTCGAGTACCGGCTCGTTGAGCCAGTCGGCGATGAACTCGTTCATCGCGCTGCTTGCTCCCCGCGAGTCGGCCGGGTGGTCGCTTCCCGGCAGGTACTTGCCGCTCAGCACGCCCTCGGCGAGGGGGGACCAGACGACCTGGGAGATGCCGTTGGCCGTGCAGAGCGGGAAGATCTCTTCCTCCGGCGCTCGCCAGAGCATCGAGTACTGTGGCTGGGAGGAGACGAACGTCGCGCTCGTCGCAGCCTCGAGGCCGGCCTCGATCTGATCCGGTAGCCACTCGCTGAAGCCGATCCAGCGCGCCTTGCCCGCCGCCACGACCTCCCCGAGCGCCTCCATGGTCTCCTCGATCGGGACGGTCGCGTCGAAGCGATGGCACTGGTACAGGTCGACGTAATCGGTCTGCAGCCGGCCGAGCGAGGCGTCGATCTGCTTGTGGATCTGCTCGCCCGAGAGGCCCTGGCCCCCGGTCACCGGGTAGTAGACCTTGGTTGCCAGGATGTACTCCTCGCGCGGGTAGCCCGAGAGGATCTCACCCCAGGCCCGCTCGGAGGCGCCGTCGCCGTAGGCGTTGGCCGTGTCGAAGAAGTTGATGCCCGACTCGAAGGCGGTGCGCGTGCAGGCCACCGTCGCGTCGCGCTCGATGCCGCCCTCGTAGGTCAGCCAGGAGCCGAGCGCGATCTCCGTGACCTCGAGATCGCTCGCCCCCAGTCGTCGTCTTCTCACACCTGCTCCTCTCGCCTCGATCGCCCCGACGTTAGCGGCCGGAGGACGGGGATCCGAGAGCGGCGGGCGGCGCCCGCTAATCGCGTAGCGCCGCCTCGACCACGCGGGCGCAGCGGCGGCCCTCGGCGATCGCGGTGACGATCAGGGAGGCGCCGACGCGGGCGTCGCCGGCCGCGAAGACGCGGTCGACGGAGGTGGCGAAGCTGCCGGCCTTGACGTTGCCGCGGCGGTCGTAGGCGACCCCGAGGTCATCGAGCAGGCCCTCGTGCTCGGGGTTGGTGAAGCCGACGGCGATCAGCACGAGATCGGCCTCGATCGCGAACTCGCTGCCCTCGATCGGGGTGAGGGTGCGTGACGAGTCGCCGGTGACCTCCCGGCCGATCACGCGGCTGACCTTGCCGTCAGAGCCTTCGAGGCCGAGGACCTGGCGGCCGAAGCGGCGCTCGCCGCCCTCCTCGAGGGCGTAGGTGGTGAGCATGCGGCGCGGCTGGATCGGCCACGGCGTGTTCGGGTAGCGGCCGTCGCTCGGCACCTCCGGATAGACGTCGAGCAGGAGGACGTCCTCGGCGCCCTCGCGGAGCGCGTTGGAGACGCAGTCCATGCCGGTGTCGCCGCCGCCGATCACGACGACCCGCCTGCCGGCCGCGCTGATCTCGTGCTCGGCGTGCTTGGCCGGCCGCCCCTGCGACTCGGCGACCCAGCGGTTGCGCGCGTACAGGTACGACATCGCGAAGTGGACGCCGTCGAGCTCGCGACCGGGCATCTCGAGGTCGCGCTCGACCCGCGAGCCGGTCGCGAGCACGACGGCGTCATGCTCGGTCCGGAGCCGCTCGACCGAGAGCTGGCGGCCGACGTCGACGTTGCAGCGGAAGTCGATCCCCTCCTGCTCGAGGATCGAGATCCGGCGGTCGATCATCCACTTCTCGAGCTTCGCGTCGGGGACGCCGAAGCGGAGCAGGCCGCCGGGCGCCTCGTCGCGCTCGTAGACGGTGACG
>DASSEM010000184.1:0-9026 GCA_035695265.1 Solirubrobacterales bacterium | reverse complement strand
GCGGTGTTGTCGATCGGGTAGCCGAGTTGCCCGTCGTTGCCCGCGAGCCGCAGCGCCGTGACGATGCCGACCGGGATGGCGACGGCGATTGCGGCGGGGCGCCACCAGTCCGGGAGGCGGAGGGCGCCGCGGGCGACCTGGACGTGGACGGCGGCGACCGCCATCCCGAACGCGAACAGATCTGCCTGCGCCCAGAAGCTGCGGACGACGACGGTGTGCCAGCTGTTGTCGTAGCCGCCGCCCGGGCCGGGGTTGGCGAACAGGTGCTGGGCGGCGAGCTTGCCGCTGATCCCGATCACGAGCATCAGGACGGCCGGCGCCAGCGTGGCGAGCAGGATTCCGCGACTGCCCGAGGCGCGGCGGGCGAGCAGCAGCGCGAGCCCCGCGAGCAGCGGCAGCGCGAGGTAGAAGACGACTTCGACCGCGAGCGACCACGACGGCCCGATGCCGGTGATCGTCGTCGACGGTTGGTAGCCCTGAAGCAGGAGCGCCGAGGAGAGCAGATCGCCGGGATTCGTCAGGGCGCCGGGTCGGAGGTCGGCGCCGTCGCGAACCAGCGCCGACTGCAGGACCAGAGAGACGAGCAGGAGGATCACCCAGTAGGCGGGCAGGATCCTCAGCGTCCGGTTGCGGAAGTAGGCGGCGACGCTCGGCCGGCGGTCGGGCTCGAAAGCGGCGACGAGGAACGGCCGGTAGAGCAGGAACCCGGAGAGCGCGAAGAACAGGGTGACGCCGAAGGCCATGGTCTCGAAGGGGATCGAGCCGGCCTCGCCGTCCCACAGCGGCGCGCCCTCGGGGTTCGAGTAGAACCAGGCGTGGGAGACGAGAATCGTCGTTGCCGCCACCGCGCGCAGGCCCTCGATCCCGGCGAGCCGGCGACCGCTTGCGGGCGGGAGGCGAACGATTGCGTGAAACGACATCGGGGCGTCTCAGACGGAGATGCTGGCACGCGGTTCGACCGCGCGGCGCCAGTTCTCCAGCGCGGGGTGAATGCAGCCAGGGCGTGGCAAGTGTGACGAAGTTGCACTGGCCGCCTGGCCAGTGCCGTTAGATTGGACCCGTGGAAGCGGCGAGCGACGTGCGCGAGGTCCCCGGGTCACGCGAGCTGCCTGCCGGACCGCGGGCGCCGAGCGCTTGGCAGACGTTCGCCTGGCAGACGCGGCCGATCCCCTACCTCGAGCGCTGCCGGGCGCGCTACGGCAAGACGTTCACGCTCGACTTCCTCGGCATCGACCCGTTCGTGATGATGTCCCGCCCCGAGGACATCAAGGCGGTCTTCACGGCGCCGCCTGACGTCCTCCACTCCGGCGAGGGCAGCTCGGTCCTGCTCCCGGTCGTCGGTCCGAACTCGATCCTGCTCCTCGACGAGGAGCGGCACCTGACCCAGCGGAAGCTGATGCTCCCGGCCTTCCACGGGGAGAAGATGGAGGCGCTCCGCGGACTCGTCACCGACGTCGCCGGCTCCGAGGTCGACGGCTGGACGACCGGCAGCCCGGTCCCGCTTCACCCCTATATGCAGGGACTCACCCTCGAGGTGATCCTGCGCGCGATCTTCGGGCTCGATCGGGGCGACCGGCTCGAGCGCCTGCGGGCTCTCGTCGGCGAGATGACCAAGTTCGCGATGAGCCCGGTCAGCCTCATCCCGCCCCTGCAGCGCCTCGGTCGCCTGCTGCCGGCGGTCGCGGCCTTCCAGGAGGTCCGCGGGCAGGCCGACGAGGAGATCCAGGGGCTGATCGACGAGCGCCGCTCAGATTCCGACAATCGCGACGACGTCCTCTCGATGCTGCTCCTCGCCCGCCACGAGGACGGCTCGCCGATGTCGGATTCCGAGCTCCGCGACGAGCTGATGACGCTGCTCGTCGCCGGTCACGAGACGACCGCGACCGAGCTGTCCTGGGCATTCGAGCGCCTGCTCCGCAACCCGGCCGTGCTCGACCGCCTCAGCGCCGAGGTCGACGCCGGTGAGGACACCTACGTCACCGCGACGATCCGCGAGACCCTGCGCCGCCGTCCGGTGCTCTCGATTGCCGGCCCGCGCCGCGTCGTCGCCGAGATCGAGGTCGGGGGTCGCACCTACGGCCCCGGCTGCCACCTCGTCCCCAACGCCTACCTCGTTCACCACGATCCCGAGATCTATCCCGAGCCCTACGCCTTCCGGCCCGAGCGCTTCCTCGAATCCGACCCCGGCACCTACACCTGGATTCCGTTCGGCGGCGGCCGCCGGCGCTGCCTCGGCGCCAGCTTCGCGATGCTGGAGATGGACATCGTGCTCCGCGCCGTCCTCAGCCGGATGGAGGTTCGAATCGGCGGCGCCGGCCGCCTCGAGGCCAACCGCCGGCGCATGATCACGGTCGTCCCCGCCAAGGGCGCCGAGGCGATCCTCGCCGAGCGCGAGCGAGCCCCGGTCCCGGCCTAGCGACGGTCCGGCGGAAGCGGACGGGCGAAGCCCGGAGCATTCCGCCGGCAGTGATCTAGAGCTTTTCGCCGAGCTCGCCCATCGCGGCGATCAGCTTGATCCGCTCGAGGGTCCCGATCTCGCTCGAGCCGCCGTGCTCGGTGGCAGCGATCCGCGCCACGTTGACGTAGATGCGCTCGGGGTTGGGCCAGGAGCGGTAGGGATCGAACTCACTCGAGTGGACCAGTCGCTCGGCGAGCGCCATCGCGTCGACGCCGTCGCCGGCGGCGCGAACCCGATCGCGTAGCCAGGCCCAGTAGTCGCGCAACGCCGCGACCTCGGCGATGCCGCCGATCGGGCCGTGGCCACCGACTACGACCCGCGGCTCGAGCGCCTCGATCCGCTCGAGGGCGGCGATCCAGTTGGCGACCGGTCCCGCCCACATGATCGGCGTGACCCCGCTGAAGAGGATGTCGCCGGCGAAGACGACGCGGGCGTCCGGAACCCAGGCGATCGTGTCGCCGATCGTGTGCGCGGGGCCGACGAAGCTGAGCTCGACGCGGCGGCCGCCGACGTCGAGCTCCATCCCCGCCGCGAACGATCGCTCCGGGACCCGCGGGTGGGCGCCGCCGGACTCGTAGGCGTCGAGCATCGAGCCGAAGGCGGCGAGGCCGCGGAGCCGGCCGGCTCCGGGCAGGAGCGGCACGCGGCCGGCGAGGCCGGCGATCGTCCCGACCGGCGCAAGCCGGGTCAGCATCGACGGCGGCTCGGCCCGCATCTGCTCGATTGCCGGGGCGCTGGCGACGGTCTCGACGCCGGCGCCCAGCAGGCCGTTGCCGTACCAGTGGTCGCCGTCGCCGTGGGTGTTGAAGAGGTGCTCGATCGGCGCTCCGGCCCGCTCGCAGACCGGAGCGAAGGCGGCCAGCATCGCCGCCGTCAGCTGCTCGTCCCAGAGCGTGTCGACGAGGAGCGCTGCACCGTCGCCGATGACGAGGCCGGCGTTCGACTCGCCGAGGCCGCCGTTCGGCTGGATCCAGGCCCAGGTCCGTTCGCCGATCTCGACCACGCCGCCCGCGAAGGCGACCGGATCCCCGAGCGGGGTCGTCTCTCCGATGCTCGTGCCCATCAGGTAACAGTTGGGGGACGGCGGCGCCGGCCCGCGGTCACGCTACATCTCCCAGCGCCTGTAGGTTCCGCAGCCGCGATGCCCGAGCGAGACGAAAGCAAGTGGCGCGACCGCTGGGCGGCGGCGATCGCCGCCCGGGCGTTGCCCGAGATCGGGCGGCTCGTGGCGGTCTCGACGCCCTCGGGGGACGCGCGGGCGGCCGAGGAGATCGTCGGCGTCGTCGCCGACATGCTGCCGTCGGCCGCTGCGGTCGAGCGGATCCCGTGCTCCTCGCCGGCGCACGCTCCCGACCTCGTCGCACGGCTCACCGGCGAGGGGGAGGGCCGGCTCCTGCTCGTCGGCCACCTCGACACCGTCGTCGCCCACGACGCCCACCTGGCCACCCACCGCGACGGCGACAGCCTGATCGGCTCGGGGACGATCGACATGAAGGGCGGCGTGGCGCTCTCGCTCGGCGTCATGCGGGCGCTGGCGGAGGAGCCGGGCAGATACGCCGAAGTGGCGCTCCTGCTCGTCAACGACGAGGAGTTCCGGACCGAGCCGTTCGCCCACGGCACCCGCTTCGCCGACTTCGATGCCTGCCTCTGCTTCGAGGGTGGCGAGCGCACCGCCGACGGCGATGAAGCCGTGGTCGTCCGCCGCAAGGCCGCGGCCGCGATCCGGGTCGATGCGACCGGCATCGCCGCTCATGCCGGCGCCAACCCCGATGCCGGTCGCAACGCCCTGCTCGCGCTTGCTTCGGTCGCGACGACGGTGGCCGGACGCCACGACCCGGACGGCCCGGAGTCGCTCAGCGTCGTGCCGACGATGATCGGATCGGGCGAGGGCATCAACGTCGTACCCGGCGCGGGCGAGCTGATGATCGACATGCGCGCCGACGACGCGGCCGGCTTCGAGCCGGTGATCGCCTCGGTCCCGGAGCGGATCGACGGCGTCAGGCTGGCGGTCGAGCGGCTGCGGCTGTGGCCGGGGATGGACATGGCGGCGGCCGCCGAGGCGCCGCTGCGGCGTGCCACCGAGCTGCTCGGCCGCCCGATCGTCGGCGCCGCTCGGGGCGGTGCCAGCGACGCCAGCAACCTGGCGCCGCACGTGCCGCTCGCGATCGACGGCCTCGGGCCGCTCGGCGGCGCCGCGCACTCGCCGGCCGAGCACCTGCTCGTCGACTCACTCGGGGATCGGGCCGCCGTGGCCCTCGCGATCGCGGCTGCCGTCCTCGCGGGTTGAGGTGGGAGCGCGTCGCGACCGCGGTTGCGCGATGATGGCGGTTCAGGTCCGAATCGATTGAAGGAGCCCGATCATGGCGCGCAAGCAGGTCAAGTCGGTGGCGGGGAAGGTTGTCGCGATCACCGGGGGAGCGCGCGGGATCGGGCGGTGCACCGCCCAGTCGCTGATCCGCCGTGGCGCCCGGGTCGCGATCGGCGACATCGACGCCGACCTCGCCGAGCAGACGGCGACCGAGCTCGGCGGCAGCGCCGTCGCCTTCGGCCTCGACGTCACCGACCGCGAGTCGTTCGCCGCGTTCCTCGATGCCGCCGAGAAGGAGCTCGGCCCGGTCGACGTCCTCGTCAACAACGCCGGGATCATGCCGGTCGGCCCGTTCGTGGAGGAGAGCGACGAGACCGCCAAGACGATGATCGACATCAACCTCCACGGGGTGATCTTCGGGACCAAGCTCGCGCTCGAGCGGATGCTCCCGCGCGACAGCGGCCACATCGTCAACATCGCCAGCCAGGCCGGGAAGGCGGGGCTGCCCGGGGGCGCCACCTACTGTGCCACCAAGCACGCCGTCGTCGGCCTCAGCGAGGCGGTCCGCCTCGAGAACGTCAACACCGGCATCGAGGTCTCGGTCGTGATGCCGGCCGTCGTCAACACCGAGCTCGGCAGCGGCCTCACCGACACCCGCGGCGTCAGGAAGCTGGAGCCGGAGGAGGTCGCCGAGGCGATCGTCGAGGCGATCGAGACGAACCGCTTCGACGTCTGGGTGCCGCGCTCGTCGGCCGGGATCTCGGCGATCCTCAGCCTCGTGCCGCGCAGCGGGCGCGAGGCGATCGCGCGGCTGCTGAAGGCCGACAAGGTGCTCGCCGAGGTCGACGAGCAGGAGCGGGCCGCCTACGAGGAGCGGGCCGTGAACAGCACCTCGGAGGCGACCGACGCCGAGCAGCCGGCGACGAAGGGCTGAGCGCGAAGGACGCGGTGGCCGATTGATGCCGTCCCTGCCGCCGGGGCTCACGGCGCTCGACCGGCTGCCGCGGGTGCCGCGGCTCCCGGTCGGGCCGGACCCGCTGCGCCGGGTCCGCGTTCCCCGCGACCTCGACGCGATCACGACCGTCGGCACCGAGGCCGACCCGGAGGCGGGCGACGTCGAGCGCCGCGGCGTCGAGGCGATATGGAGGGCCGCCACCGACTGGTTCCGGAGCGGCGTCCACCCGGCGCTGCAGGTCTGCGTCCGCCGTAACGGCGAGGTCGTCCTCGACCGGGCGATCGGCCACGCGCGCGGCAACGGGCCCGCTGACGGGGCCGACGCCGAGAAGGTCGCCGCGACGACCGAGACCCCCTTCTGCGTCTACTCGGCATCGAAGGCGATCACCGCGTTCGTCGTCCACAAGCTCTGCGAGCGCGGCGTGCTCCACCTCGAGGACCCGATCGCCGAGCACATCCCTGGCTACGAGCGGCACAACAAGGGGAACATCACGATCGGCCACGTGCTCGCCCACAAGGCCGGCGTCCCGAACCTGCCGCGCGAGGCACTCGACCTCGAGTACGTCGGCGACCGCGAGTTCCTCTGCGAGGTGCTCTGCGAAGCCAAGCCCGCGACCCTGCCCGGGACCCAGCTCGCCTACCACGCCGTCTCCGGCGGCTTCATCCTCGGCGAGGTCGTCCACCGGGTCACCGGCAAGAACATCCGTGCGGTGCTCGCCGAGGAGATCCTCGACCCGCTCGGGTTCCGATGGACCAACTACGGCGTCGATCCCGCCGACGTCGACGCGGTCGCGGTCAACTACGTCACCGGCCCGCCGACCGCGCCGCCGATCTCGACGATGCTCGCCCGCGCGCTCGGGTCCGGCCTGGACGATCTCGTCGCCACGACCAACGATCCGCGCTTTCTGACCGGGGTCGTTCCCGCTGCGAACACGATCACGACCGCGAACGAGCTCTCCCGCTTCTTCGAGCTGCTGCGCCGCGGCGGCGAGCTCGACGGCGTCCGGATTCTCGAGCCCGACACGATCAGGCGCGCCCTCATCGAGCGCTCCCACCTCGAGGTCGACCTCTCGCTCGGCTTCCCCACCCGCTTCTCCTACGGGCTCATGCTCGGCGCCCGCCTCCTCAGCCTCTACGGCCTCGACACCCAGCACGCCTTCGGGCACCTCGGCTACACCAACATGCTTGGCTGGGCGGACCCCGAGCGGGCGATCGCCGTCGCGGTCCTCAACAACGGCAAGCCGATCCTCTACCCCGAGGTCCACCGCTTCCTCGGCACGATGCAGCGGATCACCAGCGAGATGCCCAAGGTGCCCGAGGAGGAGCGCTACCTGTAGTGGGGTCCTTAGCCCGCGGTCGCTCGGCTGAGGGCCCCTCTCAGCTCCCCTCAGTCAGCCTCGCGGCGACGTCGGGGACGTAGGCGTAGAGGTCCTCGGGCGGGCGCACGTAGCCGGGGTCCCGCTGTACCGCGGGGAGCTCGACTCGCTCGTGCTCGCCGGCCTCGAATGGGACCGTCGCGAGGAGGTGGGAGATGCAGTTGATCCGGGCGTTGCGCTTGATGTCCGACTCGACGACGTGCCAGCGCGCCTCCGGAATGTCGGTGTGGGCGAACATCTCGTCCTTGGCCCGTGAGTAGTCGACCCAGCGGCTGCGCGAGTAGAGGTCGGTCGGCGAGAGCTTCCACTGCTTGAGCGGATCGTCGATCCGCGCCTCGAAGCGCCTCGCCTGCTCCTCCTCGGAGACCGAAAACCAGTACTTGATGAGGATGATTCCGTCGTCGACGAGCATCCGCTCGAAGGTCGGGCACTGGCGCAGGAACCGCTCGTGTTCGTCGGCTGTGCAGAAGCCGAGCACCTTCTCGATGCCCGCCCGGTTGTACCAGGAGCGATCGAAGAGGACGACCTCGCCGCCGGCCGGCAGGTGGGCGATGTAGCGCTGGAAGTACCACTGCGTCTGCTCGCGATCGGACGGCACCGGCAGCGCGACGACCCGGACGACCCGCGGCGAGACGTTCTCGATGATCCGCTTGATCACCCCGCCCTTGCCGGCGGTGTCGCGGCCCTCGAAGACGACCGCGACCCGCGCGCCTTCCCGCTTGACCCAGGCGGCCATCTCGACGAGCCGGGTCTGCAGCTCATAGAGCTTCGATTCGTAGAGCTCGCGGGGCAGCCTCCTGGGCTCGTCCATCGGTCAGAGCTCGAACTCGGCGCCGTCGGGGCCGAGGTTGGCGATCGCCGACGGCCCGATCGCCGAGCGGTCGCCCCAGGCCTCGTGGATGTGGCCGCAGACCGCGAGCGGCGGCTCGACGCGCTCGATCGCGGCGCGGATCGCCTCGCTGCCGAGGTGCTCGCCGGCCGAGGAGCGGTCGCAGTGCCCGGCGGGCGGCGAGTGGATGACCAGAACGGCCCCGGCGGGGCACTCCGCGAGCATCGCGGCCGCCTCGTCCTCGGTCAGGTCGAAGCTCCAGTCCCACGGCGTCGTCGGGACGCCGGCGCCGAGGCCGAAGAACTCGACGCCGTCGAGCGTCGCCCGCTCGCCGTGGAGCACCGTCGCGGCGCTCCAGCCGGCTTCCGAGACCGCCGATCGGAGCTCGTCCTCGGTCTCGTTGTTGCCGGGGACGAGCAGCGTGGGGACCGCGATAGCGGCGAGCGCCGCGATCGTCTCGGCGACGCCCTCGTGAACCGATCCGAAGTCGCCGGCGCCGATCACCACGTCGTAGTCGGCGCTCCGCGCGGCCAGGTCGGCCGCCGTGTCGAGGTCGCGGTGGAGATCGCTGAAGGCGAGCAGCCTCATCGCTCTGCCCCCACCCTCTCGATGACCTCGAGCTCGCGAACCCGAAGCCGGCCGACTTCGAGCTCGTCGATCTCGAGTCGGTGCACCGATGCTTGCTTGACCGCGAGCCTGCCGATCGCGAGCGCCCCGATCGCGACGGCCCCGACCGCCAGTGCTCCAACCGCGATCGGCGCTGCCGCCG
This sequence comes from Solirubrobacterales bacterium, assembly GCA_035695265.1. Classification (GTDB taxonomy): domain Bacteria; phylum Actinomycetota; class Thermoleophilia; order Solirubrobacterales; family 70-9; genus RHKX01. The sequence continues at coordinate 332 of DASSEM010000184.1, read as the reverse complement.
TCGGCCCGAGCAGGGCCGGGCCACGTGCTGTCCCAGCCCGCACCTCGAAGCCCATCGCCTTCACCTCGGGGAGGCGGTCACGCACCCGTTCGACTAGATCTGATCCGGCCATTCGTTCCTCCTTCTCGCTCGGGATGATCCTCTCAGGTCGAAGTCACTAACCTCGCCCACCGATGTCGGAGGACGGAAACGTTCGCCAGGACGGAGCCGGAAACGGCGACGGCGCGGTCTCCTGCCGCGATTTGAGCCGCCGCTTCGGCGAGGGCGAGGCGGCCGTCGACGCGCTGCGCAGCGTCACGCTCGACTTCCCGAAGGGCCATCTGACGGCAATC
>DASSEM010000183.1:0-3162 GCA_035695265.1 Solirubrobacterales bacterium | reverse complement strand
CCGGCCCGGCCTGCCCATCGCGCCGCCGCCCGCCGGCATGCGCGGATCGTCCGGGCGGGCGCTTGGGCCGCCGGCCGCGAGGGGCGGGTCGCGTTCGCGATCGCCGGCCCCGGCGGATCGATCCACGGGCGCAACGAGCACGAGACGTTCCAGGCGGCGAGCGTCGTCAAGTCGCTGATCCTCGCCGCCGAGTTGCAGCGGCTCGCCGCCGAGGGCGGGCGGCTCGACCCGGGCATCGCCGCGGAGCTGCGCCGGATGATCACGCTCTCCGACAACCGGGCAGCGACGAGCGTCTTCGCGCGGGTCGGCCCGGAGGGGCTCGACGCGATCGCGCATCGCGCCGGCATGAGCGACTTCCGCTCCTCGACGACATGGGGCGCCAGCGAGATCAGCGCCGCCGACATGGCGGTCATGTTCGCCGGCCTCGGCCGGGTCTTCCCGGAGCGGAACGAGCGGTTCGGGCTCGGCCTGCTCGGATCGATCGTCCCCGAGCAGCGCTGGGGGATCGCCCGGATCGCGGCAGAGCGCGGCTGGAGCGTCCGCTTCAAGGGCGGCTGGCGCCTTGATCCCGACGGCCAGATCGTCAACCAGGCGGCGGAGCTGAGGCGGCACGGGGCCGAGCGCGCGATCGCGGTCCTCAGTGACCGCCAGCCGTCGATGGGCTACGGGATCGAGACGGTCGAGGGGATCGCCGAGCGTCTGCTCCGCGGCTGACCGGCGTCCTGCGGTCGCCCCGCGTTGTAGGTTCTGCGCCGTGCACCCCGCGCCCGCACGTGCTCTTCGGTTCCTCCCGGCCGCGACGACGATCCTGCTCGCCACCCTCCTTGCGATCACGACGGCGGTGCCGGCGGACGCGGGGCGGAAGCACCGCGATCGCCATCGGGTCGACCTCACCGGAGCGACGAAGACCGTCGGAATGACCCGGGACGGCGCCGTCGACGATCGCGGCACCGTCACCGGCAAGCCGTTCGGCGACGGGAAGATCCGGGTGCTCGTCAACTTCGAGCCCGGCGCGGTCGCGACCGGCAGCTTCCGGATCCGCGACCGCCGCGGCACCGCGTTCGGGACGGTCGACATGACCTTCACGATCAGCGGCAACGAGATCACCTTCAGGGGTACCGCCGACTTCACGGGCGGCAAGGGACGCTACAAGCGGATCAGGGGCCGCGATCTGAGGGCATACGACCACAACACCCTCGACGGTCAGAACGGGACCATCACGCTCAAGGGGTTCGTGCGCTACTGAGGGCGGGCCCGTCGCGAGCCCGGGGCTACGGGTTCCGGCGACGGCGCGCGACCGGGATCCGGACCGCGCTTCCGCCGGTGAGCTTCGCCTCGTAGGCGCCGTAGGGGACGAGCTCGGCCCCGAGCGAGCGCCGGGCGCGCTCGACCTCGTCGGCCATCCGCTGCTCCAGCTCGGCGGTGCGCTCGCGCATCCGCCGGAGCTCGGCCCGCATCTCCTCGAGCCGCTCCTCGAGCGCCAGCACGGTCTCGACCCCGGCCAGGTTGAGGCCCTGCTCGGCGGTCATCGCCTGGATCCGCCGCAGCCGCTCGACGTCCTCGTGCGAGTAGAGGCGCGTGTTCTTGGGCGAGCGCTGCGGCTGGATCAGCCCGCGAGCCTCGTACATGCGAAGGGTCTGCGGGTGCATGTCCGCGAGCTCGGCCGCCACCGAGATCATGAAGACGCCGCGCTCGCGATCGATCCGCGTCTCGACGGTCGTCGCGCGCCGCACCGGGAAACCCTTGCCACCGTCGTTCGCCGCGCCGCTCATGCCGCGCCCACCTTGCCGGAGCGGTCGGACCGACCGCCCTCGCGGCGGGCGCCGGCGAGGATGCGCTCACGGGGGTTGCGATCGTCGTCCGTTCGCGAGAGCTCGGCCAGCGCCTCGCGCTGGCGATCGTCGAGCTCGGTCGGGATCTCGACGACGAGCCGGTAGTGGATGTCGCCGCGATCGTTCGAGTTCGGCTTCGGCGGCCCCTCGCCGCGCAGGCGCTGCACGGTGTCGTGCTGGGTGCCGGGCGCGACCCGGATCCGCTTGGTGCCGCGCAGCGTCGGGACCTCGATGTTGGCGCCGCCGATCGCCTCCGCGAGCGTGATCGGCACCTCGACCTCGAGGTTGCCGTCGGCGCGCCGGTCGAAGACCGGAGAGGCGGCGACCCGGGTCGTCACGAAGAGGTCGCCGGCAGGGCCGCCGAGCGGACCGTCCTCGCCCTTGCCGGCGAGCCGGATCCGCGTCCCGTCCTTGACCCCGGGTGGGATGTTCACCCGGTAGCGCTTGCGCTGCAGGGTCAGCCCGGTGCCGATGCAGTCGGGGCACGGGCTCTCGATGATCTGGCCGCGACCTCCGCATTGCGGGCAGGGCTGGCTGATCGAGAAGAAGCCCTGGCTCTGGGCATCGACCCCGCGGCCCTCGCAGCGCGGGCAGACGGCCGGATGCGTTCCCGGCGCTGCCCCGTCGCCGTTGCAGGTCGGGCAGGTCGACTGCTTCGGCACCGTGACCGGGATCTGCGCGCCCTCCATCGCCTGCTCGAAGCTGAGCCGGATCTCGGTCTCGAGGTCACGGCCGCGCATCGCTTCGGCGCCGCCACGGCCACGGCCGAAGATCGTCGAGAAGATGTCGCCGACGTTCGCGCCGCCGCCGAAGCCGCCGGGACCGGCGCCACGGCCGAACCCGCCGAAGATCCCCCCGGCGTCGTACTCCTTGCGCTTCTCGGGGTCCTTCAGCGTCTCGTAGGCCTCGCCGACCTCCTTGAACCGCTCCTCGGCCTGCGCGTCGCCGGGGTTGCGGTCAGGGTGGTAGTCGCGGGCCAGCTTCCGGTAGGCACGCTTGATCTCCTCGTCGGTCGCCTTCTTGTCGACCCCGAGCACCTCGTAGTAGTCGCGCGCCATCGCCGCCTTCCTACCCGCTGACGACGACGCGGGCCGGCCGGATCACCTGGGCGTCCACGCGGTAGCCGCGCTCGAGCGTCTCGATCACGGTGCCGCTCTCGACGCCGTCGCGCTCGGCGGTCGCGATCGCCTCGTGCTGGGCCGGGTCGAAGCGCTCGCCGACCGGATCGAAGGCGACGACGCCGGTCCGCTCGAGCGCCGCCGCGAGCTCGCGGTAGACGAGCGCGACCCCCTCGGCGAGGGCGTCGCGGGCGGAGACCTCCTCGCTCGGG
>DASSEM010000182.1:0-19579 GCA_035695265.1 Solirubrobacterales bacterium | reverse complement strand
GCTTGAACCGCGAGAGCGCCGCGTCGCGGCCGTCGCGGATCATGTGCACGAACCGCGCCTCCGGGATCCAGCGGTCGATCTGCTTCATCCGCTTCACGTAGTTCGGCGTCTTGTCGCCCCAGCGCGGTTTGCCCTGCCCCTCGGCGTAGAGCTCGAAGAAGGCGCGAACGGTCGTCTCGGGATCGATCCGATCGAGCGCGCAGTAGCGCTCGAGGAGGGCGGCCGAGTCCAGGTTGAAGTCGCCCCATTGGCGGTGACCGGTGACGATCGCGTGCGCCTCCTCGCAGGTCACGCCGCGCTTCCTCGTCGCCTTGATCAGCGCCGGGACGAAGTGCGTCTCCGGCGGGATTGCCATCTCCGGATGGGCGTCGAGCATCAGCCGCAGGAGGGTCGTCCCGGAGCGGGTGACGCCGACGATGAACGGAACCGGCGGTCCCGCCGGTCGATTGCGCCGGAGCGGTGTCGGCAGCCTCATTCGATCCCCTCCCTGGCGGGGGCGCGGTCGCCGCCGAGCTCGTATCCGAGCTCGGTCAGAAGCGCCCCGGCGACTGCCTCGAACTCCGCCAGCTCGGCGGCGTTCATCTCGCCCCGCCAGCGGCCGCTGCGTTCGGTGGTCGGCGGCTCGGTGGTCAGGGCATGGGCGGCGAGCCGATTGGTGGCGGTGCGGATGATGCCGTTGTCGGCGTTGTCAAGGTCGCGGTTCATCTCCGCGAGCCGCTCGGACGCGCGCCGGTGGTAGTCGAGCATCGCCGGGTCGAAGTCGAGCTCGATGAACTCGCAGATCCATCCCAGGGTCGCCTCGGTGTCGCTGACGAGATCCTCGTAACGGACCTCGAGGTAGGCGTCTGCCTTGATCTCGGAGGCCCCTTCGCGGGCGGCGATGATCCGCCGCTGCCAGCGCTCCGCCATCGCCGCCATCGTCGCCGTCTCGCCGTCGATCACGCGCTCGCGCTGGGAGAGGGCGACGTCGCGGCCGTCGCGGATCAGGTGGATGAAACGGACCTCCGGAAGGGCCCGGGAGATGCGCGGCATCGCCCGCATGTAGCGGGGCGTCTTGTCGCCCCATCGCTGCTTGCCCTGATTGGCGGCGTAGAGCTCGTAGAAGCAGCGGATCGCACCGGCGGCCGTCAGCGGGCGGACCTGCTTGGCGCGCGCCCGTAGCTCCGCCTCGTCGAGGCCGAAGTCCCCCCAGCGCGGATGCTTGGTGATCGAGCGGATCAGCCGCCGTCGCGTGTTCTCGTGGTTGGCCCGCCGGATCACCTCCGGGATGAAGTGGGTCTCGGGAGGGATCGTCAGCTCGGGATGGGCGTCGAGCATCATCCGCAGGAGCGTCGTCCCGGAGCGGTTGACGCCGACGACGAACGGCGCCGGGGCCCGCTTCGGCTCGGCGATCCGGCGCCGGATCCGCGCCGCCATCGCGAGCGGATGGCGCCAGCCGGGCTGCCGCTGCGCCTTCATCGGTCGCCGCCGTCGCGCGGCTCGGTTCCGGGCCCGTCGCCGATCGGGTAGCCGAGCTCGGCGAGCAGCGGCCCGGCGATCGACTCGAACAGCTCGCGGTCGGATCGGTCCATGCCCTCGCGCCAGCGGCTGACCCGCCTCGGGTCCGGCTTCTCGGTCGTCCGGGCGTGGGTCGCCATCCGGCGCTCGACGCTCAGGGTCGTCCGCCGGCCGGCCTCGGGGAGCTCACGGCGCATCTCCTCGAGCCGCTCGGCGGAGCGCTCGTGGTAGTCGAGCAGGGCGTCGTCCCAGGGCAGCTCGAGCAGCTCGCAGACCCGCTCCAGGGTCGGCCGGGTCTCGAGGATCAGGCTCTCGTAGCGGATCTCCTCATAGTGGCTGAGCCGCTTCGCCTGCTCGCGGGCACGGGTGATCCGCCGCACCCAGCGCTCGGCAATCCGGTCGATCGGGTGCTCCTTGACGGCTCGGTCGCGGATCGAGAGGGCGACGTCGCGACCGTCGCGGATCACGTGCACGAACCTGGCCTCCGGTAGCGCTCGCTCGATCCTCCGCATGCTCTTGACGTAGATCGGGGTCTTCTCGCCCCAGCGTGGCTTGCCGGCCCGCTCGGCGTAGGCGCCGTAGAAGGCGCGGATCGCGTCCCCGGCGTTGAGCGGCTCGATCGCGCGGAAGCGCTCGAGGAGCTCCGCCTCGGTGAGCCCGAAGTCGCCCCACTCCCGCTGGCGGGTGATCGTCGCCAGCAGCGCCTCGGGACTCGGGTCGCGCCCCTCGGCGACCTCGATCAGCTCCGGCACGAAGTGGGTCTCCGGCGGGATCGTCAGGTCGGGATGGGCATCGAGCATCATCCGCAGCAGCGTCGTCCCGGAGCGGTTGACGCCGACGACGAACGGCGCCGGGGTGCGCTCCGCCCCCCGCGCCGATGCGCGGCGGCTCCTGGACCGGCGCCAGGCTCTCTGTGGGCTCGGTGGTGCCATTCAGGGCTCGGAGGGGGAGGGTATCCCCCGCCGCGATCTCCCCCCGAGGCAGGAGGAAGGCCCGGCGGCCGGTGGACGCGGCAGGCCGGGCGAGCGCGGGATTGTAGGCGCCTGTCGGGCGCCCCGCATTCAGACAGCAGCGCGGCTAAGCGAGGAGCTCGCCGAGCGCCGCGACCGTCCGCTCCCACGGGTGATCGGCGCGCGAGCGCACCGCGCCGTCACGGAGCCGGGCGAGCTCGGCGGGCTCCGCGATCCGCTCGATCGCGGCGGTCAGCGCCGCGATATCGGGCCGCCGGGCCGGGATCCCCGAACGGGCCGTGCCGTCGGGGTGGGAGGGGACCAGCAGCCCGTTGGCCCCGTCGATGACGACCTCGTTCATCGGCGGATCGTCGTTGGCGATCGTCGGCATACCGAAGGCGATGGCCTCATACAGCGGCAGCCCGAGCCCCTCCCAGCGGGACGGCGAGAGCGATACGTCGTGGGCCGCGATCGCGGCCAGGTGCTCTGGCCAGGGCTCGTCGGCGAGCCGCAGCTCGATCCGCTCGTCGGCCTCGACCAGCGGCAGGAGCCGCTCGAGCCGCGAGCGCTCGACCTGGGCCTTCACGAGCAGGCGCAGGTCCTCGCCGGCCGCCCGCCCGAACGCTTCGACCACGGGCTCGGCCGGCTTGCGATGGCCGAGGAATCCGCCCGGGAAGACGAAGCGGACGAGGCCGTCGTCAGCGCGGCGGACCGGGATGTCGAGGAGCTCGGGATGGATTCCCCAGGGGACCCGCGGGGTCTCGATCCCCCAACCCGCGTAGCGCCGCTGCTCGCAATCGGTCATCGAGTAGATCACGTCGTAGGCGGCGCGGGCGCCGTCCAGGTGCTCCCGGGTGAAGTGCTCCCAGACGAAGCGGCCGACGATCCGGACGCCGCTGCCGCGGAGCTGCGCGAGCTCGGCGAACTGGTAGTTCTGGTCGCAGAGGATCACGTCGAGCGCGTTCGCCTCGACCCAGGCCTCGTACTCGGCGAGCGGCGTCTCGAATGCCGAGGCCGCCGTGACCCCCGGCTGGTCCCAGACCCCGGACCGCTCCAGCGCTCCCGCCATCGGTCCCTTCTCGCGCCGGGGCTTGGCGAGCACGAAGCTCGCGTGCCCGAGCGCGTCGACGGCGGTGCGAAGCTGGCGGCCGACGACCGGCTGGCCGCGGTTGAACCACTTGCTGACGATGCCGACGTTCAACCGTCGATGCCGCTCACGGCTCAGCCGGCGGCGCGCTTGGGGCTGTTGCGGCCGCCGCGTCCCCGGCGGTTGCCGCCGCCGATGCTCATCAGCCGCGCCTTCCTCGGCAGCAGCCGCCCGTGGCTGAGGCCCGAGGTCGGGACGGCGTGCACGCAGATCCGTGTCCAGTGCTCGCCGCGCGACTCCTCCCAGACCGTCGAGATGCCGCTGAAGCCGGCGCTCGCGAGCATCTCCTCCATGCACGGGCGGTTCGGGATCCACCAGTTGGAGGGATTGCCGGAGCTCTCGCCCTGGAACATCATCATCGGATCATCGCCACCGAGCGTGGTCGAGGCGGTCTCGATCACCAGCAGCTCGTCGACGACCGAGCGGAGTCGCATCAGAAGCGACATCGGGTTCGGGACGTGGTAGATGACCCCCGAGCAGAGGACGACGTCGAAGCGGTCCATGCCCTGCCAGAGATCGCCGAAGACGTCCATCTGCAGGAACTCGAAGCCGTACCGCTTCACGTTCTTGGCCAGGTCGTCGCTCGTGCAGAGATCGACCCCGACGACGCGCTCGGCTCCGCGCCGGACGGCCTCGGCGCAGTGGACGCCCTCCCAGCAGCCGACGTCGAGGAAGCTCCTGCCGGCCAGCTCCACCGGGAGCCTGAACTCCTCCCACCGGCTCGGCTTGCCCGCGGTCCGAAGCTCGCTGTCGAGCCCCTCGATCTCGCTTGCTTCCGGGGTTTCCATCGCGGCGAAGGGTAGCCGTCCTCAGGCGGCGATCAGTGCCGCGAGGTCGGCCACCGTCTGCGACCAGGCGCGCTCCGCGCGGAGCTCACCCACGCCGGCTCGCATCCGCTCGAGCTCATCGCGGTCGCCGAGCCGCTCGATCGCGGCGGTCAGCTCGTCGACATCCGGATCCCAGGCCGGGATTCCCGACCGGGCCGTGCCGTTCTGAACGGAGGCGAGAAGGATCCCGCTGCGGCCGTCGAGCACCATCTCCGACATCGGCGGCTTGTCGTTCGTGATTATCGGCAGCCCGAAGCCGGTCGCCTCGAACAGCGGCAGCCCGAGCCCCTCCCACCGTGACGGGGCCAGGCAGACGTCGCAGGCCGCGAAGCGGGCACGGTGCGCCGCCTCGGGCTCGTCCTCGAGCATCAGCTCGATCCGCGGATCGTCCGCGGCGGCCTCGCGCAGGGCCTCGTCGTTCCGCGGCACCTGCGCGTCGATCAGCAGCCGTAGGTGCTCGCCCCGCGCGTTGCCGAAGCCCTTGACCACCTTGCGGATGGGCTTGCGGCGGCCGAGGAAGGAGCCGGGGAAGTAGAAAATCACTCCGGGGGAATCCTCCGCTTCGCGTGAGATACCTCCGGCCAAATGCTCCGCTTCGCGTCCGCTTTGGCCGGCCTGCTGGCGGGGATCGGGGTCGCTCAGATCACGGCCACGTCCTCGGGGCTGCGCCTCTGCGGGCGTGCCGGAAGCAGTGCGACCCCTCTCAGCCGGCGAGGGTTTGCTCCTTGCTCCTCGCTCCTCGCTCCTCGCCTCCAGCAGCTCCGGATGGATGCCCCACTGCACGTAGGGGCTCTCGATGCCGAGCTCGGCGTAGCGGTCGCGCTCGCAGCGGGTCAGCGAGTAGATCGTCTCGTAGGCGGATCTGGCCGGCTCGACGTGCTCGGGCGCGAAGTACTCCCAGACGAACCGGCCGATCGTGCGGATGCCGGCCGCGCGCAGCGCCCCGACCTCCTCCCACTGGTAGTTCTCGTCGAAGAGGATCGCCTCGAGCCCGTTCGCCCGTGCCCAGTCCTCGTACTCGGTGAGCGGCACCTCGTGGGCGGACGCCTCCGTCACCCGGGGCTGGTCCCAGACCGGGTCGGCCGGGCCGCGCCGGCCGGCCCGCGGGCCGGAGCCAGGGCGGGCGAGGACGAAGGTCTCGTGGCCGAGCTCGTCGAGCGCCGAGCGGAGCTGGCGGGCGACGACCGCCTGACCGCTCGCGATCCACTTGCTGACCAGACCTATTCGCACATGGCCTCCGCTTCGCGTCCGGGCATCTGCGTACGTGCGTTATTCACCGCTTGCGCGCCAGGGTGATCCCGTCGGCGACGCCCAGCATCGCGACGTCGACCCGCTCGTCGCCGGCGATCGCCTCGTTGAGCGCGGCGATGACGCGGGCGCTCTCGTCGTCGGGAGCCGGGTCGAGCACGGTGCCGTCGCGGAGGACGTTGTCGAGGACGATCAGCCCGCCCGGTCGCAGGAGCTCGAGACATTGCTCGTAGTAGCCGGGGTAGCCGGTCTTGTCGGCGTCGATGAACGCCAGGTCGAACGGCGCGCCGGCCTCGGCGATGAGCCGCTCGAGCGTCTCGCCGGCCGGGCCGAGGCGGACCTCGATCCGGTCTGCGACCCCGGCCCGCTCGAAGTTCCGCCGTGCCGTCTCGGCGCGCTCGGGGTCGAGCTCGCAGGCGAGCAGCCGTCCGTCGGGGGCGAGTCCGCGCGCGATGCAGATCGCCGAGTAGCCCGTGAAGGTCCCAAGCTCGATCGCCCGCGCGGCGCCGACGAGCCGGGTCAGCATCGTCATCAATGCCCCCTGGTCGGGCGAGATCTGCATCACGGCGATGTCGCCGAGCGCCGCGGTGCTCTCGCGGACCTCCGCCAGCGCCTCGTCCTCGCGGGCGCCGTGGCTGACGACGTAGTCGTGGAGCTCCGGCGTCAGCGCGATGAACTTCGGCTCGCTCACGCTCCGCCCGTCGCCGCTCCGGCGCCGACCTCGTAGCCGAGGTCGGCGAGAAGCTCGCCGGCGGCGTCGTCGAACGCGGCAACGTCCTCGGGGGCCATCCGCTCCTTCCAGCGGTACATCGCGCTCGGATCGGGTGGCTTCTGGGTCATCGCGTGGGCTTGCATCCGCTCCTCGCCCGGACGCGTCGGCTTGCCGTCGCTCGCCGGGAGGTCGCGGGCCATCTCGGCCATCCGCTCGGCTGCGTTCTCGTGGTACGTGAGCATGCCGTCGTCCCACGGAAGCTCGAGGAACCCGGCGATCCGGCGCAGGTTCGGCTCGGTGTCGGTGACCAGGTCCTCGTAGCGAAGCTCGAGGTAGTGGGAGACCTTGCGACCGTGGCGCTGGGCGCGGCGGATCCGCCGCTGCCAAGTCTCGGCCACCTGCGAGGCCGGCGCCGGGTCCTTGTCGCCGAGCGTCCGCTTCCAGCGCGAGAGCGCCACGTCGCGGCCGTCGCGGATCACGTGGATGAACCGCGCCTCGGGCATCGCCGCCTCGATCTTGATCATGTTGCGGACGTAGGCGGGCGTCTTCTCGCCGTAGCGCGGCTTGCCCTGCCGCTCGGCGTACATCTCGTAGAAGGCGCGCAGCGCCGGTCCCGCGGCGAACTCCTCGAGCCGCTCCCAGCGCGCGACGACGTCGGCCGGGTCGGTGTGCAGATCACCCCACTGGCGGACCGCGGTCAGCGTCGCGGCGGCCTGCGCGGGCGATGCGCCGCCGTCGATCGCGTCGATCAGGTCCGGGACGAAGTGCGTCTCCGGGGGGATCGTGAGGTCGGGATGGGCGTCGAGCATCAGCCGCAGCATCGTCGTGCCGGAGCGGCCGACGCCGACGATGAACGGGACCGGCGGGCGGTTGCCGTTCTTCGGCTTGCGTGAGAACAGTGCCATCGGGAGAAGCGTAGGCGACGGGGTTTGACGGAGTGAGACCGGAGGGGGACGGGCTGATGGGGGCGACTGCCGGGACCAGGCGCCACCGAGGGCGGCGAAAGGGGGGCGACTGCCGGGACCAGGGCCTTCGGCCCTAATTGTGGACGGTCCCGTCAGCCGCCCCCCTTCCGCCTCGGGTCGCCGAGACGACCGAAACGTCTCCGGGGAGGACGGAAGTGTCGCCTCGCGAGAGGGGTGGAGGCCCGTTCCTCTCAGCTCTTGAGGAGCGAAGCGAAATCCTCGATCGTTCGGGCCCAGGTTCGCTCCTCGCGGGCCTTCAGGGCGCCGGCGGAGAGCTCGGCGCGCAGGTCGGGGTCGGCGAGCCGCGAGATCGCGGCCGCGAGGGCATCGACGTCGACCGTCCTCGCGGGGATGCCGGAGTTGGCGAGGCCATCCGCGTGGGAGGGGACGAGGAGGCCGTTGACGCCGTCGCTGACGAGCTCGTTCATCGGCGGGTCGTCGTTGCAGACGATCGGCTGGCCGAAGGCGATCGCTTCGTAGAGGTGCAGGCCGAGGCCCTCCCAGCGGGCCGGGGCCATGCAGACGTCGGCGTCGGCGAACATCTGCAGGTGGACGTCGGTGGGCAGGTCCTCGAGGACGAGCTCGATTCGCGGATCGTCCTTGACCGCGCGCTCGAGGAAGTTCATCCGCCGCTCGATCTGGGCCTTGACGATCAGCCGCGACTCGGGCTCGCGGGTTGCCGAGAACGCCCGGATGACCTCCTTGAACGGCTTCCGCTTGCCGAGCAATCCCGCGTGATAATGGAAGTAGACACCTCCGCCGGAATCCTCCGCTACGCGTCCGGCCGGAATCACCCCGCCGGAATCCTCCGCTTCGCGTCCGGTTCCGGCGGCTCGTTGGCGATAGCTGGATTCCGGGTCTGAACCGCGGTGCGGGGTCACCTCGAAGTACTCGGGGTGGATGCCGTAGCGGACGTAGGGCGCCTCGATGCCCATCCCCGCGTAGCGCTCCTGCTCGGCCCGGGTCAGCGAGTAGACGAGATCGTAGGAGCGCTTCGCCGGCTCGACGTGCTCGTCGCTGAACCGCTCCCAGACGAACCGGCCGATCGTCCGCACGCCCGCCGCTCGCAGGGCGGCGATCGCCTCGAACTCGTAGTTCTGGTCGAAGAAGCAGGCCTCGATTCCGGCCTCCCGCGCCCAGTCGACCAGCTCGGCCGCCGGGATGAAGAAGTCGGACGCCGGCGTCACCCCCGACTGCGCCCAGACGTCGTCCCCGCGTGCCTCCTGCGGCATCGGGAAGCTCTCCTTCGTCGGCCGGCCGAGCACGAACGTCTCGTGGCCGAGCTCGTCGAGCGCGGAGCGGAGCTGGCGGGCGACGACGCCCTGCCCGCGGTTGAACCAGAAGGCGCAGATCCCGACGCGCATGGGGCGGGGAAGATAGCCGTCCGGGCGCGGTCGGCTAGGCCGCCGCGAGCAGGCGGGCGGCCGACTCGAACAGCCGCAGTCCGTCGGTCGATCCGGTCAGCGGATCGACCGCGTGCTCGGGATGCGGCATGAGGCCGACGACGTTGCCGCCTTCGTTGCGGACCCCGGCGACGTCGTTGAGCGAGCCGTTCGGGTTGGCCCCGGCCGCGTAGCGGAAGGTGACCTGCCCGCTTCCCTCGACCCGCTCGAGCAGCTCCGGCGGCGCGAACCAGCGACCGGTCGTGTGCTTGACCGGGATCGAGAGGACGTCGCCGGCCGTGCAGGCGCAGGTCCAGGCGGTCCCGGCATCGACCACCTCGACGTCGACCTGCCGGCACAGGAAGCGGAGCCCGTCGTTGGGCAGGAGCGCTCCCGGCAGGAGCCCCGCTTCGCAGAGGACCTGAAAGCCGTTGCAGATGCCGAGCACCGGGCCGCCGCCGGCTGCGAACTCCAGCACCCGCTCCATCGCCGGAGCGAAGCGGGCGATCGCCCCGACCCGCAGGTAGTCGCCATAGGAGAAGCCGCCGGGGATGACGATCGCGTCGACGTCCCCGAGGTCCTCGTCGCCGTGCCAGACGATCGCGGCGTCGCCGACCCGCTCGCAGGCAAGCAGCGCATCGACCTCATCGCACGACCCGGGAAATCTCAGGACCCCGAACCTCACAGCAACAAGCTTCCCGTCACGTCACGAAGCCTCGTCCGACGGAACCGGACGCGAAGCGGAGGATTCCGTCGGGGTCATCTCCTCGATCTCGTAGTCCTCGATCAGCGGGTTCACGAGCAGCCTCTCGCAGAGGCTCTCGAGCTCGGCCCGGTCCTCGTAGTGGAGCTCGACCATCCGGCCCACCCTCACGTCGCTGACCGATCCGACACCGAGCGTCGGCAGGGCGCGCTCGACCGCCTTCCCCTGTGGGTCGAGGATGCCGTCCTTGGGCTTGATCAGGACCCGGGCGATCACGCGCGCAAACTTAGACGACCGGCTTCCCGGACGGACGACGCCGGCCGAGCAGGCGGCGCACGCCCCCGCGCGCCGGCGGCTCCGGCACCGCGTCGGCCAGCGAGCCGTAGCCGGCGTCCCGCAGCGCCGCCGCCATGTCGAGCTCGGCGAAGGCCCCGATCCAGCGCGGGTCGTTGGCGGCGTAGGGGACCTCGGGCTCCTTGACCTTGCCGCGGGCCCAGTCGGCGACCGCGCCCGGCGTGCCGCGCCCCGCCGTCTCGTAGACGCGGGCGATCGCGGCGACCGGGTCGGCGCGAAGCTCCTCGTTGCGGAGCAGCACGTAACGGTCGCCGAACAGGGCGCGGCCGTCGCGGCGGGTGCTCTCGAAGGTGTGCTTCCAGACCAGGAGGATGCGCTCGAAGTTGGCGGGACGGCGGACGTGGGCGTACTCGGGGCGGCGCAGGAGGATCCGCGACAGCGCCCGGCTCGACCAGAGCTTGCGCTTCTCGCGCTCTGCGAAGAACTCGTCCGCGCTCCCGTAGATGCGGCTCCGGCCGCGGCCCATCATCATCGAGGCGGCCACCGCCCGCGGGTCGCGGACGACGTGGACGAGGACCGCGTCCTCGCCGGCAAGTCCGCGGATCGCCGCGAGCTTGTCGTAGAAGCGCGTCTCCTTGATCAGCACCGGCTCGTTGCGGTCGAGCAGGGTCCGCAGGAAGCCGGCGCAATGGGGAGGCAGCTCGGGGCCGATCTCGGCCGCCGGGTTGCCGGGGCCGCCGAGGTTGAACTCGCCGATCTCGAGGTCGGGCCAGCGCTCGTCACGGTAGGCGAGTCGCAGCGCCCGCGTCTCGGCGAACGGGTCGCTCTGGCGCGCACCGCTGCCGCCGCCGGGGGTCTCGGTGTCCTCTCGGAGCGGCTCGTAGAAGCAGTGGAGGTCAGGGTCCTCGAGCAGCGCGTCGTAGAGGATCGTCGTCCCCGACCGCCGCATGCCCTGCATCAGGATCGCCTGCGCCATCGCCGGCGCAGGGTAAGGGACGGTTGCGCTCAGTCGAGCGGGCGCCCGGTGATCAGCTCGTAGGCCTCACGGTACTTGGCGGTCGTCCCCTCGATCACCTCGGGCGGCAGCGGCGGGGCGGGCGGTGAGTGGTCCCAGCCCTGCTCGTCGAGGTAGTCGCGCACGTACTGCTTGTCGAAGGAGGCCTGGCCGCGGCCCGGCTCGTAGCCGTCCGCGGGCCAGAAGCGCGAGGAGTCCGGGGTCAGCACCTCGTCGCCGAGCACGACCTCGGCCCCGGGCGCCGCACCGAACTCGAACTTGGTGTCGGCGAGGATGATCCCGCGGCCCAGGGCGTGGACGCGAGCGTGCTCGTAGAGCTCGATCGAAGCCCGGCGGAGCTCCTCCATCAGCGGCCGCGAGCCGACGATCTCGCACGCGCGGTCGTAGTCGATGTTCTCGTCGTGCTCGCCGACGTCGGCCTTGGTCGCCGGCGTGAAGATCGGCTCGGGGAGCTGATCGGACTCCTGCAGGCCGTCGGGAAGCGCGATCCCGCAGACCGATCGGGACTCCCGGTATTCCTTCCAGCCGGAGCCGGACAGGTAGCCGCGGACGACGCACTCGACCGGGTACATGTCGAGCTTCTTGACCCGGATCGCCCGTCCCGCGACCTCGGGCGGGACGTCCTCGCCGATCAGGTGGTTGGGGACGATGTCGCCGGTCGTCTCGAACCAGAAGATGGACATCTGGGTCAGCACCGCTCCCTTGTCGGGGATCGGCTCTGCGAGGACGACGTCGAAGGCGGAGATCCGGTCGGAGGCGACCATGATCAGCTCGTCGCCGTCCTCGTAGATCTCGCGGACCTTGCCGCTCGAATGAAGCTCCAGCTCGCTCAGACCGCCGGCCATCGGCCGCGAGGCTACCAGCGTCGTGTGTCGCCCGGCGGGCGCCGCTGGCGGCCAGCGAACAACCGGCTGTTACCGCAGCGCCTCGAGTCGCGCGAAGACCTCGCCGGCGTGGGTCAGGTAGGCGCCGGGGTCGAAGACCGCGCCGAGGTCGATCTCGTGCCCGGAGCCGGCGAGCGCGGTCGCGAGCAGGTCGCGGAACGGGGTCCGCGTGTCCCAGGCGCGCTGAGCGTTCTCCTGGACGATCCGATAGGCGTCGTCGCGGTCGAGCCCGGCATCGACCAGCGCGGTCAGCGCCCGCTGGCTGTAGATCGCGCCCCAGGTCAGCTCGAGGTTCTCGCGCATCCGCTCGGCGTGGACGGTCATCCCCGTCGCGACGCGGGTGGCGAGGTGCTGCATGTAGTCGAGGCCGATCGTCGCGTCCGGCAGGATGACGCGCTCGGCGCCGGAATGAGAGATATCGCGCTCGTGCCAGAGGGCGACGTTCTCGAGGCCGGCCTGAGCGTAGCCGCGGAGGACACGGGCGAGCCCCGTGATCCGCTCGGTGGTGATCGGGTTGCGCTTGTGGGGCATCGCCGAGGAGCCCTTCTGCCCCTTGCCGAACGGCTCCTCGACCTCGCGGACCTCGGTCCGCTGCAGGTTGCGGATCTCGGTCGCGAACCGCTCGAGACCGGCGCCGGCGAGCGCGATCGCGGCGAGGAGCTCGGCGTGGCGGTCCCGCGGGATGATCTGGGTCGAGGCGTCCTCGACGCCGAGCGCGAGCCGCTCCATCACCTCCGCCTCGACGCTCGGCGGCAGCGACGCGTAGGTGCCGACGGCGCCGGAGAGCTTGCCGTACCGGCTCGCCGCGAACGCCCGCTCGAGCCGGGTGACGTTGCGGTCGGCCTCGAAGGCGAAGCCGGCAAGCCGCAGGCCGAAGCTCGTCGGCTCGGCATGGATCCCGTGGGTGCGGCCGACGCATACGGTGTCGCGCTGCTCGAACGCTCGCTCGACCAGCGCGTCGCGGTAGGCGACCGCCCCGGCGACGAGGATCTCGCCGGCGGCCCGGATCTGGGTGGCGAGCGCAGTGTCGAGGACGTCGGAGGAGGTGAGGCCGTAGTGGATCCAGCGTCCCTCCGGCCCGATCGAGGCGGCGACGACGTCGACGAACGCGGCGACGTCGTGGTTGGTCGTCCGCTCGCGCTCCTCGACCGCCTCGACGGTGAAGGCGGCGCGCTCGCGGC
This sequence comes from Solirubrobacterales bacterium, assembly GCA_035695265.1. Lineage (GTDB taxonomy): Bacteria > Actinomycetota > Thermoleophilia > Solirubrobacterales > 70-9 > RHKX01. The sequence goes on along the minus strand of DASSEM010000182.1, from coordinate 6,774 downwards.
AGGCGGCGGCGTCGGTGGCCGGGACGACCCCGGCGCCGGCGAGCGCGTCGGTGACGGCCAGCTCGACCTCGAGCCAGCCCTCCATCCTGCGGCGCTGGGTCCAGACGGCGCCGATCTCATCGCGGGTGTAGCGCGGGATCAAGAGCCGATGATCCGGGCCGCGTAGAGCCCGGCGTTCTTGGCGCCGTCGACCGCCATGCAGGCGACTGGGACCCCCGGAGGCATCTGCGCGATCGCGAGCAGCGCGTCCATGCCGCCCAGGTTCTTGCCGGCGATCGGGACGCCGATCACCGGCAGGCCCGTGTGGGCCGCGGCGACGCCGGGCAGCGCCGCGCTCATGCCGGCTCCGGCGATGATCACCTTGAGCCCCCGCATCTGCGCCGCCTTGCAGTACTCGACGACGAGGTCGGGAGTCCGGTGGGCGCTCATCACCCGGACCTCGTAGCGGATGCCCGCCTCCTCGAGCGCCTTGCCGGCCGGCTGCATCTTCGGCTTGTCGTTGGCCGAGCCCATGATGATCCCGACCAGCGGCGAGTCGACCTCGATCTCCGCGAACGCGGTTTCGACGTCGGGTATCGCCTGCGGGTCGGGCACGTCGGGCACCTCGGTCTCGGACGGGGGCGCGGGCGCGGATTCGGCATCGTTCATCGGGTCTCCCGGGTGGTGGTTGGCTCGACGGCACGGGCGGCGATGTCGGTGCGGATCTGCCGTCCGTCGAAGGTGATCAGCTCGGCCGCATCGTATGCGTGCTCGCGGGCGCTCGCCGCGTCCGGCCCGAGCGCGGTCACGTTCAGCACGCGGCCGCCGGCGGTGACGAGGTCGCCGTCGGCCAGCGCGGTGCCGGCGTGGGTGATCTCGGCACCGGCCACCTCCGCCGCCTCGACCCCGGCGATCACGTCGCCCTCCGACGAGCTCAACGGATAGCCGGCCGACGCGAGGACGACGGTGACCGCCCAGTCGTCGGCGAAGTCGGCCTCGACTCCGGCGAGCCCGCCCGGCTCGCGGCTCGCGAGGCAAAGCTCGACCAGGTCGGATCGCAATCGCGGCAGGACGGCCTGAGTCTCCGGGTCGCCGAACCGACAGTTGAACTCGAGCACCTTCGGGCCGGTCGCGGTCAGCATCAGGCCTGCGTAGAGGACGCCGTGAAAGGGCGTCCCGCGCTCGGCCATCATCCGCACGACCGGCTCGTGGACCGTGGCGACGGTGGCGGCGACGGCCTCGGCGTCGATCCCCGGCACCGGCGAGTAGCTCCCCATTCCACCGGTATTGGGGCCGCGATCGCCGTCACCGATCCGCTTGTAGTCCTGGGCCGGTGCCAGCGGGACGACGTTGGCGCCGTCGCAGAGCGCCAGCAGCGACAGCTCCTCGCCCTCGAGGAACTCCTCGATCAGCACCTCGGTCGCGCCGAAGCGCTGCTCGGTGAAGAAAGCCTCGAGCGCATCCCTGGCCTCGCCCTCGTCGGCGGCGATGATCACCCCCTTGCCGGCGGCGAGGCCGTCGGCCTTGAGCACCACCGGGTAGGAGCAGCCGGCCAGGTGGGCGAGCGCCTGCTCGCGCGATGCCGCGACCGCGTGCTCGGCGGTCGGGACCCCGGCGTCGCGCATCACTTCTTTCGCGAAGAGCTTCGAGCCCTCGAGCCGGGCCGCCGCAGCGCTCGGCCCGAAGGCGGCGATCCCGGCCTCCTCGAGGTCGTCGACGAGGCCACCGACGAGCGGAGCTTCCGGGCCGACGACGACCAGGTCGGCCTCGATGTCGAGCGCCGCCGGGACGACGCCGCGGTCCGCAACGGCGATCTCGGCGTCGGCCGCGATGCCGGCGTTGCCGGGGGTGCAGAAGAGCTCCGGCCGGCGGGCCGAACGGTGGAAGGTGCGGACGATCGCGTGCTCGCGACCGCCGCCGCCGACGACGAGGATCCTCATCGGGGCGGCGACGCCGGCGCCGGGATGGCGATCACAGCGAGCCGGCGAAATCCCCGCTCGGGATCGCGGAGAGGGTCTCGTTGACGGTCGTTCCTCGGGAGCCGAGCTCGACCGACGCCTTCGCCATCACCTCGGGGCTGTCGGCCTCGACGATGCTCACGAAGTCGTAGCGGCCGAGGGTCGCCCACTGGTCATGGACCTTGAGGCCGATCTGCTCCATCTCGCGGTTCACCTCGCCGATCCGGTCGGGGTTGTTCTTGATCGTCTTGACGCCTTCGCTGGTCAGCTTCGTCAGCAGGATGAAATGTGGCACGGGTCCTCCTCGTGTTCGCGGTCGCTGATCCCGCTGACATTTCTTTCACGTCGGCGCGACAGCTGCAAGCCCGCCAGCTCAGGCCGGGCGCACGGCGTCGCCGACGACGAGCGGCCGGACGATCGCCGGCGACTTCGGCACGGTCCCGCATTCGACCGACTCGACCTCGAGCGGCGAGTCGGCGATCGCGGCCAGGGTGTCGCGGTTGCAGCGGCAGCCGTGCCCGACGAACTTCCACGGTCGCTCGAACCGGTCCTGCCAGCGCGCGGTCCGGGGATCGTCGGAGCGGACGTGCTCGCAGAACAGCAGCCGGCCGTCCGGGGCGAGCACGCGGGCGATCTCCGAGAGGGTCGCGGGCACGTCGTCGACCGTGCAGAGGACCAGTGTGCAGACGACGGTGTCGATCGAGCCGTCCGCGGCCGGCAGCCGATCGGCCGGCGCCTCGATGACTGCGGCCTTGTCGCCGACGCGCTCGCGCAACCGCGTCGCCATCGGCGGGAACGGCTCGGTCAGGGTCAGCTCGGTGACCGCGTCGGTGTAGTGCTCGAAGTTGAGCCCGGTGCCGGCGCCGATCTCGAGCGTGCGACCGCGGGCGCGGCTCAGCAGCTCGCGGCGACGGTCGCGCATCCCGGCCTCTTCGGTGTCCGCGAGCATCCGATCGTAGATCGACGCGAACAGGCGTCCCCAGGTCGCGTCGTAGACGCGCCGGCCGAGGCCCGGCCGTCCGTCGTGCTCGGTCATCGACTCACCTCCTCGAGGAGCGCTCGCAGGTCCTCGGTCGTGCGTTGCCAGCTTAGCTCGGCTCGCTTGCTGCGAGCACCTGCCGCCAGCTCGGCCCGGACGTCATCGTCGCCGAGCCGCTCGATCGCCGCGGTCAGCGCGGCGACGTCGGGGGCGAACGCCGGGATCCCCGACCGTGGCGCGTGGCCATCGGGGATCCCGGGCACGAGCAGGCCGTTGCCCCCGTCCTCGACGACCTCGTTCATCGGCGGGTTGTCGTTGGTGATGATCGGCAGCCCCAGCGCCGTCGCCTCGAACAGGTGCAGACCGAGGCCCTCCCAGCGACTCGGGGCGAGGCAGACGTCTGCTGCGGCGAGCATCCGCATGTACTCGTCGCCGGGGAGGTCGGCGGTGATCAGCTCGACCCGGCGGTCGCGCCGCCCGAAGCGCGAGCCGCCGCGGATCATTCGCGCGACCTGCTTCGACTGGCGCTCGACCTGCGCCTTGAGGACCAGCCGCAGACGCGGATCACCGGTCGCACGGAAGGCGGCGATCGTCGCTGCGAGCGGCTTCCGCTTGGACATGAAGCCGCCGGGAAACAGAAAGACAACGGCGCGACCCTCCGCAGCCCCATCGCCGTCCGCCAGGTCCACTAGCTCCGGGAAACAGCCCCACCGCACCCGGGGCGTCTCGATGCCGAGCTCCGCGTAGCGCTGCTGCTCGGCGGCCGTGATCGAGTAGACGCGGTCGAAGGCGCGGCCGGCGGGCTCGACGTGCTCGGCGGCGAAGTGCTCCCAGACGAAGCGGCCGACCGTCCGCACCCCCGCCCCGCGCAGCCGCGCGATCTCCTCGAACTGGTAGTTCTGGTCGAACATGACGACGTCCGGGCGGACGGCTTCCGCCCAGGCCAGGTACTCGGAGGCGGGGATCAGGTAGTCGCTTGCGGCGGTCACCCCCTCCTGCGCCCAGACCCCCTCGGTGTCGATCCGGCCGGGCTCGATGTTGGTCCTTCGGGTCGGCCGGGCCAGCACGAATGTCTCGTGGCCGAGCCCCTCGAGGGTGGCCCGGATCTGGCGGGCGACGACGGCCTGGCCGCGGTTGAACCAGTAGGCGACGATCCCGATCCGCATCGCCCGAACCCTTGCACGCCGGGAGCGGGCCCGCCGCCGTGGCAGGGATGACAACCTGCGACGCGAACGGCCAACCCCGATGTCGCAACTCCGTACCCCAACCCTGCTCGCCACCGCCGTGGCCGCCCTCGCGCTCGCCGCCCCAGTGAGCGCGACTCCTCGCCCCGATCCGCCCACGGCCGCCGCCTTCGAGCAGGCGACGCAGGCGCTGCTTCGCGGCGGCGAGCTGAATCGGGCTGCGATGCGGGGCGGCGGCATCGGCACCGGATCGCCCGGCTCATCCGCCGGGCGGGACCTGTTCGCGAATCGGCGCCTGCTCAACCTCTACGGCGCCCCGCAGCTCAGCGCCACGATCCTCGGCCGGCTCGGCCCGGCCGCCGCCGCCCGCAAGGCGGCCCGTCAGGCGCGGCCGTACGCCCGGATCGGCGACCGACCGGTCATCCCCGGGCTCGACCTGATCGCGGTGGTCGCCAACTCGACCCCCGGCTCCGACGGCCTCTACCGGACCCGGCAGCCGGTGCGGCTGATCCGCGCCTACCTCCGCGCCGCCCGCTCGGTCGGCGGCCGGTTGACGCTCGACATCCAGCCGGGGCGAGCTCGCGTCAGCGACGAGGTCAGGGCGCTCGAGCGCTGGATCGCCAAGCCGAACGTCGACGTCGCGATCGATCCCGAGTGGGAGGTCGGCCGCCGGGGCGTCCCCGGCCGGACGGTGGGCAAGATCAGGGCCCGGGAGATCAACCGGGTCTCGCGCCGGATCCAGGCGATCGTCGACGCCGAGGAACTGCCGCCGAAGGCGCTCGTCGTCCACCAGTTCCGTCGCGGCTCGGTCCGCGGCCGCCGCCAGATCCGCCAGCGCCGCGACGTCGCCGTCACCCTCAACTTCGACGGGATCGGCAGCCCGGCCGCGAAGCGGGCCGGCTACCTCGCCCTGCGCAGCCCGAAGGCCTTCGACGGCTTCTCGATCTTCTACTCGCTCGACACCCGCGTGATGTCGCCGCGCTCGGTCCTCGGCCTCGAGCCCGCGCCCGACTTCCTGCTCTTCCAGTAGCGGCCGGCCGACTCGACAAAGATGCCCGATCGGCGTAGCCTGAGACCTTAGTCACGGTTTCCGAGGTGAACATCAGCAGGCTCGCGCGCTCGGCGGTGATCGCCGCCGTGATGGCCGCCGTGATGGCAGCTTCCGCCGTGACCGCGAGCGCCGCGCAGCGTTACGCGGCGCCGGGCGGCACCGGGCCGGCGGCGAGCTGCCCGCAGAACGACCCCTGCGACCTCGACACGGCCGTCGAGGCCCCCGAGGTCAATGACGACGACGAGGTCATCGTCACGCCTGGGACCTACGCGATCGCCAGCCTGCAGGTCACCGACGCGATCGACTTGCACGGCCAGGCGCTGCAGCCGCGGCCGACGATCAACGCAAGTGGCTCGCCGGGGATCGACATCACCGACGCCGCCACCGTTCGCGACCTCCAGGTCGAAGCGGCGAGCTTCGAGGCCCTGCGCCTGTCGGCCTCCGGGGTGATCGTTGAGCGAGTGAGCGGTCACTCGACGGGCGGTGGTGGGGCCGCCTGCTCGGTCTTCCAATCGGTGACGATCCGCGACTCGCTCTGCTGGAACTCGGGAACGAACTCGAGTGGCGTCGGCGCCAACCTCAGCACGTTCGCGGGCACCTACACGGCGCGGCTGCGGAATGTCACCGCCGTCGGCACCAGCTATGGGCTTGGCTTCGACTACAGCGGTACCGGAGTCGACTTCAACATCGACGCGAAGAACGTGATCGCCGATGGAGGGTCCTCCCCGTTCGCGGACATTCGCGCCGGCGCGTCGTTCGGAGCCTCCACGCAGGTCACCCTTGCGAGCTCGAACTACGCGACCGAGTTCGAGACCACGGGGAGCGGCGGGATCAGCGCGACCGTCACCGACCCAGGCACCGCGACCAACCAGACCGCTCCGCCCTCGTTCGTCAATGCCGGGGCCGGCGACTTCCACCAGCAGGCGGGCTCGCCGACGATCGACGCCGGCGTCCTCGACGGGTTCACCGGAACCGGTGACTTCGACGGCGACGCCCGCAGCCTCGAGGGCGACGGCGTCTGCCCGACCGCCCCCGACATCGGCGCCGACGAGCTCATCGGCAGCGGACCGATCGACTGCGACCCGCCCGAGACGACGATCGCCGGGGGACCGACGGGCACCACCGCGGATCCGACCCCGACCTTCAACCTGCAGTCCGACGAGCCGAACTCGACGTTCGAGTGCAAGATCGACGCGGGGAGCTTCACCGCTTGCAGCACCCCCTACACGACGTCGTCGCTCGCCGACGGCAACCACACGCTCGAGGTCCGGGCGACCGACCAGCCCGGAAACACGGACCCGACTCCGGCATCGCGCACGTTCAGCGTCGACACCACTCCGCCGGAGACGACGATCACCGATGCCCCGAAGCGGAAGGTGAAGACGAAGCGCAAGCGGGCCCGCGTCACCCTCGCGTTCACCGCCGACGAGAGCGGCCGCTTCGAGTGCTCGCTCGACGACAAGTCGTTCAAGCCGTGCTCATCGCCGCTCAGCCGCAAGGTCCGTAGGGGCCGGCACACCTGGTCGGTCCGCGCCGTCGACGAGGTCGGCAACGCCGATCCGACGCCGGACCGGGCCCGTTTCCGGGTCAAGCGGAAGCGTCCGCGGGCCTAGGCGGCTTCGG
>DASSEM010000181.1:0-9215 GCA_035695265.1 Solirubrobacterales bacterium | reverse complement strand
GCCCTCGAGCTCGCGCTGGAGCTGGCCGCCGGCGCGGATGATCTGGGTGTTGAAGGAGCCGGCGAGGCCGCGGTCGCCGGTCACGAGGATGATCCCGACGCGCTTGACCTGCTCGCGCTGCTGCAGCAGCGCCACCCGGGTGCCGCCCTGGCCGGCGGCGTCCGCCACCCGTTGGGTGACGCGGCGGATCGACTGCGCGTAGGGGCGCATCCGGTCGATCCGCTGCTCGGCCCGGCGCAGCCGCGCCGCCGCCACCATCTCCATCGCCCGCGTGATCTTGCGGATGTTCTTGACGGAGGTGATCCGGTTCTTGACTTCCTTCTGGGTAGCCATGGTCGCCTAGACGGTCGCCGCCTCCTCCTCGTCGGCGGTCCGATCGGTGCCCTCGGCCTCCTCGTCGGCGGTCGTGCGACCCGGCGCCGCCCGCTCCTCCTCGGAACGGATCCGGTCCGACTCGCCCTCCTCGAGCTCGTTGCCCTCGGCGTCGAAGTCGGGGCCGAAGTCGTCGATCATCTCCGCGATCGCGTCGCCGAGCTGCTGCTCCTGCTCGTCGGAGAGCTTGCCGTCCTCGTTGATCGACTTGACGAGCTCGGCCTGCTCGCTGCGGAGCCGGTCACGCAGGTCACTGAGGAACGCGGGGACCCGCTCGACCTTGATCCGGTCGAGGTAGCCGCCGGTGCCGGCATAGATCGACGCCACCTGCTCGGCGACCGACAGCGGCTCGCGCTCGCCCTGGTTGAGCGCCTCGACGAGCCGCTCGCCGCGGGCCAGCGTCCGCTGCGTCTCCGGGTCGAGCTCGGAGCCGAACTGGGCGAACGCCTCGAGCTCCCGGTACTGGGAGAGGTCGAGACGCAGCTTGCCGGCGACCTTCTTCATCGCCTGCGTCTGCGCGTTGCCGCCGACCCGGGAGACCGAGATGCCGACGTTGATCGCCGGCCGCACGCCCGAGTAGAACAGGTCCGACTCGAGGAAGATCTGACCGTCGGTGATCGAGATCACGTTCGTCGGGATGTAGGCGGAGACGTCGGAGGCCTGCGTCTCGATGATCGGCAGCGCCGTCAGCGAGCCGCCGCCGAGCTCGTCGGAGAGCTTGACGCCGCGCTCGAGCAGCCGTGAGTGCAGGTAGAAGACGTCACCGGGGTACGCCTCGCGGCCCGGCGGCCGCCGCAGGAGCAGCGACATCTGCCGGTAGGCGTAGGCGTGCTTGGTGAGGTCGTCGTAGATGCAGAGCGCGTGGCCGCCCTTGTAGGTGAAGTGCTCGGCCATCGCCGTGCCGGCGTAGGGCGCCATGTACTTGATCGGCGCCGCCTCGTCGGCCGGAGCGGCGACGATGATCGTGTTGTCCATCGCGCCCGCTTCCCTGAGCGTCTCCATGAGCTGGACGACGGTCGCCATCCGCTGGCCGACCGCGACGTAGACCGAGATCAGGTCCTTGTCCCGGTTGTTGATGATCGTGTCGATCGCGATCGCCGTCTTGCCCGTCTGGCGGTCGCCGATGATCAGCTCGCGCTGGCCGCGGCCGATCGGGATCATCGAGTCGATCGCCTTCAGCCCCGTCTGCATCGGCTCCTTGACGCCCTGGCGCTGGATCACCCCCGGGGCCTTGAACTCGGCCGGGCGGGTCTCGGTGGTGTGGATGTCGCCCTTGCCGTCGAGCGGGCGGCCGAGCGGGTCGACCAGTCGCCCGAGCAGCTCCTCGCCGACCGGGATCTCGAGCAGGCGGCCGGTGCGCTTGATCGTGTCGCCCTCGACGATCTTGTCCCACTCGCCGAACAGCACGGTGCCGACGTTGTCCTCCTCGAGGTTCAGCGCCAGGCCGGTGACGTCGTGGGGAAGCTCGAGCATCTCCAGCGACATGCAGTTGTCGAGGCCGTGGACGCGGGCGATGCCGTCGGCCACCGACAGGACCGTGCCGACTTCGGCGAGGTCGGCGCTGCCGGTGTCGAGGCCTTCGATCCGCTGCCGCAGGATCGAGGCGATCTCGTCGGGCTTGATTTCCATCTGCTCTATCGCTCCTTGTCGTTGAAGTCCGTCGTTGAAGTCTCGTTCGTCGGGGCGGCCGCCTTCAGGCGGCCTGCGCGACCTCGCGCCGCAGCCGCTCGAGCCGGTGGTGGATGCTCGCGTCGAGGACCCGGTTGCCGACCCGGAGGACGAGGCCGCCGATGATCGAATCGTCGACCTCGCTCGTCAGCTCGATCGTCTTGCCGGTCTTGCGCTCGATCTCGGCGCCGACCGACTCGACGATCGCCGGGTCGAGCTCGACCGCGCTCGTCAGCGTCACCTCGAGCCGCTCGTTCGCCTCGTCCCAGAGCTCGTCGAAGCGCTTGCGGATCCCGAACAGCGCCGGCATCCGCTGCTTCTCGACCAGCAGGTCGAGGAAGTTGACGAGCTCCGGGTTGGCGCCGCTGACCGTCTTGCGGAGCCCGTCGCGTTTCTCGGCCGAGGAGAAGTACGGGCTGAAGAAGAAGACCTGCAGGTCGTGCTCGGCGGCGACCGCGTCGGCGACCGCGCCGAGCTGGTCGCGGATCTCGTCGAGCGCGTCGTGCTCCCGCGCGACGTCGAACAGAGCCTCGCTGTAGACGCGGGCGACTTCCTCCATCAGTTCCTCGCCGCCCCGCTCTCCTCGTCGCCGGCCAGGACGCCGAAGTCGACCTCGCCGAGGGCCTCCTCGACGAGCCGCTTCTGGTCCTCCGGGCTGAGCGACTTGCGGGCGACCTTCTCGGTTGCGAGCACGGTCAGATCGGCGACCTCCTTGCGGATCTGATCCAGCGAGCGGCGGGTCTCGGCCTCGATGTCCTTGCGGGCGGCGTCGACGAGCTCGTCGTGCTTCGCCCTGCCCTCCGCGGTCGCCTCCGCCTTCGCGGCCTCGCTCGCCTTGCGCGCGCGGGCGATGATGTCGTCCGCCTGCTCGCGCGCCTCCTTGAGCCGCTCGCGGTACTCGGTCAGGAGCTCGTCGGCCTCGGCCCGCAGGCGCTCGGACTCGTCGATGTTGCGGTTGACCCGCTCGGCCCGCTCCTCGAGCGCCTGCGAGATCCGCGGGAACGCGAACTTCGAGAGCACCCACATCGTGATCACGAACGCGACCAGCGTCCAGATCATCAGCCCGATCCCGGGCGTGACCAGGAAGCTGCCGCCCTCCTCGCCACCTTCGGTGGCGGCGGTCAGCACGAAGCCGGTCATTTCGTCGACGATCTCCACCGGCCTAGAGGAAGAACGCGATCAGGCCGAAGATGAACGTGTAGAAGGCGACGGCCTCGGTCAGCGCGAAGCCGAGCCAGCGGATGCTCTGCAGCTCGTCCTTCATCTCGGGCTGGCGGGCGACCGCCTGAATCTCCGAACCGAAGATCACGCCGATGCCGATGCCGGCTCCGATCGAGCCGAGGCCGGCGCCGATGCCGAGGGCAATCGCCTTGCCGGCGTCGGTGACGCCGGTGTCGGTGACCGCGTCGGCGGCCTGTGCCAGAAGCACTAGATCCATTTGAACTGACTCCTTTTCTAGTGAGACTCGGAGGTCGCGCCCCCGAGGTAGATGGCGGTGAGAATCGCGAAGATGAATGCCTGCAGCCCGGCGACGATGACGATCTCGAAGACGTAGAACGCGAATGCCATCGGGAAGGTCAGGACGCCGAGCGCGGCGATCCCGAGCAGGACCGCCAGCCCGCCGCCCATGAACAGGAGCAGCAGGTGGCCGGCGAGGATGTTGGCGAACAGTCGCACCGAGAGCGAGACGAGCCGGACGATGTTCGAGATCACCTCGATGCAGAAGACGAAGACCTTGAAGGCGCCCGGCATGTCCTCGATGCCGGCCGGCAGCAGCGTCCGCATGTAGCCGATGAACCCGTGCGCCCTGACCCCCTCGGCGTTGTAGCCGATCCAGACGACCAACGTGAGCACGAGCGGGATCGAGATGTTGGCCGTCGCCGCGTAGAGCGCGAAGCTCGGCACCTCGACCCCGAGGATGTCGACCGGGTGCTCGGTGTTGGTCGGCAGCGGGATCAGGCCGATGAAGTTCGAGAAGAGGATGAAGAAGAACAGAGTGGCCAGGAACGGGAAGTACTTGGCGGCCATCTTCGCGTCGAGGTTGTCGTTGGTGATCTGGCCGCGGACGAGGTCGAAGATGCCCTCGACCGCGATCTGGGTCTTGTTCGGGCGGTCCTGCATCCGCTTCGCGATCCAGATCATCGCGACGCAGGTGATCACCGACGCGAGGACGATGTAGAGGACGGCCTTGTTGATGCTGAGATCGATGCCGGCGATGTGGATCCCGACCCACTCGTCGAGCTTGAACTCGTTCTGGGGCTGGAACTCCTCGTTCTTGCCGTCGCTGCCGAAGATCAGGCCGATCGCGATCAGGATCAGCGCGTAGCCGCCGAAGACGATGGCGAGCTTCTTGCCGGTGCTCATCCCGGTGTCAGCATCGGCCGCGCTCATCGCAGGCTCCCGTCCGCCTCGGGGTGGAGCAGGTTGGCGACGAAGGTGGCGCCGAGGTGGGCGGTGACGAGGACGAGCGCGAGGACCGCGGCGGCGAGACCGGCCTCGCGCTCGTCGAGGAGGCCGACGAGGAGGATCGCCAGGGCGAGCAGCCAGACGCGGCCCATGACCGCCATCGCCGTCACCCCGAGCGCGGCGTTGCGGTTCGCGGCGGCGAGCGCGCGACGGCGCTTGCGGGCGGCGATCTCCATGCCGATCCGGCCGGCGATCCAGGCGGCGCCGGCGACTGCCCAGGCGATCAGCGGGGCGTCGAGGAGGATGAACGCAGGCAGCGCCGCAAGCAGCACGAGCAGGTCGATGTTCCGGAGGGCCTCCATTTCGAGCGGACGGGCGGCTACCGGCACGTCAGCGGCCGGAGGCGCGCCCGGCTCCACCCCCCCGTCGCGCCGGGCGCGGCGTACACATGGGCGGGGCAGCGCTCGTCGCGGCGCCGGAGTGAGGCGTCCCGGAGGCCCGCTTCGGGTCGGCTGCCGGCACGGCGGTGCCGGGATGGGTCGGGGTCTCCGGGGTTGTCGAAGTAAGGACTTTCCACTTGCTGGGGTTCCGAGCCTTGAACGGCCGGCGGATGAAACTTCTCTCCCAGGCCGGCGACTCGGGAGCGGGGTCCGCGAATATACCCGATAGGGGACGGCCTTACGGGCTCCCTAAGACGGGCCCGCCGGGGACTGAGGATCGACCTGCTCGAACTCCCCGGTCTCCGGGTTCGGCTCCCTGAACTCCCCGGTTTCGAGCTCGTGCTCGACCTCTCGATCGATGGCGTCGGGAACCGGCGGGGCGCCGGTCGCGGCGACCTGGCGGAGGCGGAAGCGGCGGAGCTTGAGGATCTCGAGGACGTAGATCACGTAGAAGCTCGCACCAACCGCGAACAGGAGGATCGCGGCCATCAGCGCGGTCCAGGCGGCGTCGAAGTTGCCACGGTCGTCGCTGTAGGGAACGAAGCGGAGCGCGAGAGCGACGCCGGCCATGACCAGCGTCCACCCGTACAGGTAGGCGAGGGTTCGCCGCTGCGAGAAGCCGATGTTGGCCATCCGGTGGTGGAAGTGCCAGGTGTCGGCCTCGTAGATCGGGCGGCGGTACTTGAGCCGCTTGGCGACGACGAATCCGGTGTCGAGGATCGGCACCGCGAGGACGAGCAGCGGGAAGGCGAGGGCGACGACCGCGTTCGTCTTCAGGGCGCCCTGGACGGCGGCGACGCCGAGCAGGTAGCCGAGCAGGTTCGAGCCGGTGTCCCCCATGAAGCTCGAGGCCGGTGGGAAGCCGTGGCGGAGGAAGCCGAGGGCGCCGCCGGCGGTGATCGCGGCGAGGATGCCGGCCGGGTTGCGCTCGAGCGAGAGCGCGACGACCGCGAGCGTCGCGGCGCTGATCAGGCAGACGCCCGAGGCGAGGCCGTCGACGCCGTCGATCAGGTTGACGACGTTGGCCATCGCGACGATCCCGATCACGGTCCCGAGCTCGCCGAGGTCGACGTGGCCGACCACGGGCAGCTCGAAGAGCTTGGTGCCGCCGGGGTCGACGCCGCCGAAGAAGGGCAGCGTGAAGACGTCGACCGTGACACCGGCGCTGACCGGGATCACCGCGGCGACGATCTGTCCCACCAGCTTGACCAGCGGCGGCAGGTCGAAGATGTCGTCGACCATGCCGACCGCCGCGATCACGACCGCGCCGATCAGGATCGCGCGGGTCTGATCGTCCCAGGGCAGGAAGATGGCGCCGGAGGCGCAGACGGCGATCAGGATCGCGATCCCCGAGAGGCGCGGCGTCGGCGCGACGTGGAGGCTGCGCTCGCTCGGCTGGTCGATCGCCCCGATCCGCCACGCGAACGCCTCGGCGACCGGGACGAGCAGCCAGGCGACCGCGGCGGCGGCGGCGAATGCGAAGAGCGCGTCGACGCTCGCCGGCATCAGCGCCCCCCGGCGGCCTCGAGGGCGGCGTCGACGAGGAGCGTCGGGTCACGCGGCGAGACCGGCCCGGGGTCGGCGTCCCGCTTGCGGAGCTCGAGCGCGCCCGGATCACGGAGCTCGGCGAGCCTCCCCTCGGCGATCAGGCGCTCGTCCACGGCCCCCATCCTGCCGCTGAAGATGGTCAGAACGGGCACCCCGAGGGCGACGGCCTCGCGATTCATCGTGCCGCCGGCGCTGACGACGAGGTCGGAGCAGGCGATCAGGCTCTGGGCGTCGATCGCCCGTTCCGGCACGACCAGCGACGGCTCGCCGCGCTGGGCCGCCGCGCGGCGCTGCCCCTCGGTCCGCGGGATCAGCACGGTGACCGCGCGTGGGTCGGCGACGAGCCGGTCGATGACCCCCTCGTAGAGCGGGTTGTGGGCGTGGTAGGCGGACGTCTCCGGCGGCGGTCGGACGACGACGAGCACGTGGTCGTCGGCGCCGCGGTCGCGATCGACCCCGAGCGCGTCGAGGCCGAGCTCGGCCAGCACCGCCCGGTCGGGCGCGAAGCCGGCGAGGTAGTAGTCCTCCTTCAGGCCGGGGTAACGGACCAGCTTCGACGCCCGCGCGCCGGCCGCCTCGAGCCGCTCGATCGGGATCGCGTCGGGGACGATCACCCGCCCCGCGGCGCGCCAGGCGAGCTTGCGCTGCAGGCCCGCGTACTCGTAGTCCTGAAGCTGCGCTTGCGGGATCCGCAGCACCGTGCCGACGGCGGCGAGGTCGACCGACCCGTGGGCGATCGCGAGGTCGAAGCGGCGCGGCCGCGCCCAGCGGGCGAGAGCGGCGCTGCGACGGCCGAGCGCCAGCGCCTTCGCGCGGCTGCCGGCGCCGCCGTGACCGCCGAACGACTCGTAGGGGATCCCGAAGCGCTCGAGCAGCCCCTCGGTCTGACCGTAGTCGCGGGCGGTCACGTCGATCTCGTGGCCGCGCTCGCGAAGCAGCGCGATCACCGGCCGCAGCACGACCGGGTGTGCCGCGGCGGTGCAGTCGATCCAGATCCTCAAACGGTGGCTGTGGAGAGCTGCGGGTAGAGCGGATGGGCCTCGGCGAGCGCGCGGGTCCGCGCCCGCAGATCGTCGCGCTCGTCCTCGTAGGAGTCCGAGAGCGCCGCGCAGATGACCCGCGCGATCTCGCGCATCTCATCGGTGCCGAGGCCGCGCGTGGTCAGCGCCGGCGTGCCGATCCGCAGGCCCGAGGGGTTCATCGGCGGCCGCTCGTCGAACGGGATCGCGTTGCGGTTGACGGTGATGCCGATCTCCTCGAGCCGCTCCTCGGCGGTGCTGCCGTCGTAGCCGGCCGCCGTGACGTCGACGAGGACGAGGTGGACGTCGGTGCCGCCGGTGAGCACGTCGAGGCCGCCGGCGATCAGCTCGTCGGCGAAGGCCTGGGCGTTCGCGACGGTCTGGCGCTGGCGAGCCCGGAACTCCTCGGTGGCGGCGATCCGCATCGCCACCGCCTTGGCGGCGATCACGTGCATCAGCGGGCCGCCCTGGTTGCCGGGGAAGACGCTGCGGTTGATCTCCTTCGCGTACTCCTCGCGGCAGAAGATCATCCCGCTGCGCGGCCCGCACAGGGTCTTGTGGACGGTCGTCGTGACGACGTCGGCGTGCTCGACCGGGTTCGGGTGCTCGCCGGCGGCGACGAGGCCGGCGAAGTGCGCCATGTCGACCATCAGCAGCGCCCCGGACGAGTCGGCGATCTCGCGGAAGGCGGCGAAGTCGAGCTGCCGCGGGTAGGCGGACCAGCCGGCGACGATCAGCTTCGGCTTGTGCTGCTCGGCGAGCCGCGCGACCTCGTCCATGTCGACCCGGAGGCTCTCGCGGTCGACGTGGTAGGGGATCGGCTCGTACAGCTTGCCCGAGAGGTTCAGCTTCATCCCGTGCGAGAGGTGGCCGCCGTGGTCGAGGGCGAGCCCCAGGAACTTGTCGCCGGGCTCCATCAGCGCCGTGTAGACGGCGTTGTTGGCTTGCGCGCCGGCGTGCGGCTGCGCGTTCACGTGCTCGGCGCCGAAGATCTCCTTGGCGCGGTCGATCGCGAGCTGCTCGGCGACGTCGACCTCCTCGCAGCCACCGTAATAGCGGCGGCCGGGGTAGCCCTCGGCGTACTTGTTGGTGAGCACCGAGCCGGCCGCCTCGAGCACCGCCTGCGGGACGAAGTTCTCGGAGGCGATCATCTCGAGCGTGCCCTGCTGGCGAGCGAGCTCGCGGTCGAGCACCCGCGCGATATCGGGGTCGACGGCGCTCAGCGGCGCGTTGTGGAAGTCGTCGGGCAGGTCGGTCATCGGATCAGCCTCTCAGTTCGTAAGCGGGACGGCGCCGCCCTCGAGCGCCGCGATCTTGTCGACGCGGCGCGCGTGGCGGCCGCCCTCGAAGTCGGTGGCGAGGAACGCGGCAACGATTGGCTCGGCGGCGTCGAGGGCGAGCCGGCGGCCGGCCAGGGTGAGCACGTTGGCGTCGTTGTGGCGGCGGCTCATCTCCGCTTCCTCGGCGTCGTGGGCGTTGACGGCTCGCACACCTGCGACCTTGTTGGCGGCGATCGCGACCCCGACACCGGAGCCGCAGACGAGCACCGCCCGCTCCGCCTCGCCGCCGGCCACCAGGCACGCCGCCCGAGCCGCCGGATCGGGGTAGTCAATCGCCTCCGGCGAGTCGGCGCCGACGTCGATCAGCTCATGCCCGGCCGCCTCCAGCGCGGGGCTCACGGCCTCCTTGAGCTCGTAGCCGGCGTGGTCGGATCCGATCGCGATGCGCACTCGATCGAGCCTACGGGATCGGGGTGACGGCT
>DASSEM010000180.1:0-31432 GCA_035695265.1 Solirubrobacterales bacterium | reverse complement strand
GAACACGCCTGACTCGGGGTTCGATTCGAACCCGGGCGAGTTCGTACAGCCGGAACATCCCCCGGTCCCACCGGGAGGCTGAGCACGACGAGGAGCAGGCAGAGGGGAGGGGAGCGCCCTGGAGGCGCTCCCCTCGCCGGTCCAGAGGAGAACACGATGACCCGACCTACTTCGAAACTGACCTGGATCCTGGCGCCGCTGCTGGTATTTGCGGGACTGCTGGCCGTCATGGCCATCGACGGATCCACGCGTGAACCGCTCCAGGTCGAGCCCAGCGCGGCCGCCGCCCCGCCCGCGTCGGGAGACACGGCGGCGCTGATCGCCTCGCTCCGCCAGGCAGTGCGCGAGGAGCCCGGCGACGCCGCCGCGCTGACCGCGCTCGGCGACTCCTACTACCAGCGGCTGCGAGAGACCGGCGACGGCAGCTTGGCCGATCGCGCCGAGCGCGCGTACCGGATGGCGCTCGCGGCCGATCCCGGCTACGTAGCCGCGCTCTCGGGACGGGCGACGATCGCGCTCAACGACCATCGCTTCGCCGACGGCCTCGCGCTGGCCCGTCGCGCACACCGGGCCGGGCCGCAGCTGGTCGCCCCCTACGCGGCCCTGGTCGACGGCCTGATCGAGACCGGGCGCTACGGGGAGGCGGCGCAAACGCTGCAACGGATGGTGGCCCTGAAGCCCACCCAGGCGGCCTACCTGCGCGTCTCCTACTTTCGCGAGCTCCACGGCGACCTCGGCGGGGCGGCGGGGGCGCTGCAGCTGGCGATCTCGGCCGGCGCCGGCACCGCGGAGGGGTCAGCGTACGTTCACACGATCGTCGGCGACCTCGAGGCCGCGCGCGGCCGCTATGCCGGCGCGACGCGCTCTTACCGGCAGGCCCTTGCGATCTCGCCCGGCTTCGGCGCCGCGCGGGCCGGGCTGGCGCTGCTGCGCGCCGGCAGCGAACGACCGGGTGACCTGACGGCGGCGATAAGGACGCTGCGCGGTCAGGTCGGCGATCCGCCGTCTCCCGACGCGCTCATGACGCTCGGCGAGGTCGAGCAGGCCGCAGGCCGGCTCGCGGCCGCCCGCCGCCATTACTCGCAGGCGAGCGAGATCGAGGCGCGGCTTCTCGCCGCCGGCGGCGGCTACGACGCCGGCGTGACCCTGAACGAGGCCGAGCATGGTGATTCGGCCCAGGCGGTGGCCTACGGCCGGCGCGCCTGGCGCACGGCGCCGAGCGTCTCGTCGGCGGACGCCTATTCGTGGGCGCTCTATCGCGACGGACGGATCGCTGCCGCGGCGCGGCTGTCCGAGGAGGCGATGAGGCTTGGCTCCCGAAGCCCGGAGTTCCTCTACCACGCCGGGATGATCGCCCGCGCGCACGGCGATGACGCCAGGGCCGCCCGCCTGCTGGCGACCCTGCTCGAGCAGGCTCCGCGATTCAGCCCGCTCTACGCGCCCCGAGCCCGCCAAGCGCTGCGAGGCCTCCGGGGGTCGCTCATAGGGTGAGGATCTCGTAACCCCCGGCTGCGGGCTCGCCGCGGAAGCCCCAGGCGAACCGGGCCGCCTCGAGCCTTCCCCGGAAAACGTCGATCCCGGCGCCGGCGATCCGCCGGCCCGCGCCGCGCTCGGCCAGCTCGGCGCCCTCCTCCCAGAGCTCCAGCGTCGCCCGGGTGTGGGCGCCGTCGCCGTCGTACTCGGTCGAGAGCAGCGGCTCCAGGTAGCCGAGCGGCTCCTCGCGCGGGTCGATCCGGGCGGCTCCGACGAGCTCCTCGCCGTGCTCGGTGACGCCTTCCGGGCGCAGGGCGACGAGCACGGTCAGCCGGCTCCCCGCGGTCACCGCCCACGCCGTCCGGGCCAGCGTCCAGCCCTCGTCGGGGAGCTCCCAGATCACTCCGGGCCCCGACATCGCCCCGTTGGACGGGTCCTCGCCGCTCGCGGCGACCCCGTGGACCATCACCGTCGTGCCGTCGAAGCCGAGCTCGATTGCCGGCCCGGCGGGGCTCCACGAGACCTCGAGCGGGCCCCGGTCGCTCTCGAGGCGAGCGCGGCCCTCGGCGATCGGCTCCTTCGCCGCCGCGGTCAGGGCCTCGCCCTCGCCGAGCCGCAGTGCCCGCGCCCCGTCGCCGTCAGCGACCAGCGAGCAGTAGCCGCGCTCGCCGCTCAGCAGCGACAGCACCCGCACCGGCCTCAGCGCCCCTCGCCGCGGTCGAGCTCGGGCCCGTCGACCGGGATCTCGCGAGCGTTGCCGTCGAAGTCGTAATCGCGGCCGGGAGGGCGGGGTCGATTCGAGTCGGCGCCGGCATCTGTTCCGCCGGGGCCCGTCCGGGAGTCGCGACGCCACCCCGCCGGACGGCGGTCGTAGAGGAAGAGGACCGAACGCGCCGGGCCGACCCGCCACGCGATCGCGAGCAGGAAGCGGCGCAGCGCCGCCCGCGTCGGCGGGATCAGGAGCAGGAAGCCGAAGACGTCGGTGATGAACCCGGGCGTCATCAGGAGCGCCGCGCCGAAGATGATCGCGGCGCCGTCGTAGACCTCCTTGACCGGCATTCGGCTGCGCGCCAGCGCCTCCTGGAACCGCCGCCACGCCGAGCGTCCCTGGGAGCGCAGCAGGATGGCGCCGAGGACGCCGTCGAGCAGCAGCAGGGCCAGCGTCGGCCAGATCCCGATCAGGTCGCCGACCTGGATGATCACGTAGAGCTCCGCGATCGGCAGGACGATGAAGAGCAGGACCAGGAAGATCACGTCGATCAGCCTAGAGAACGCCCACCGCGGCCCGGGCCCGCGAGTCCGCTAACTTGGGCCCATGACTGATGCCGTCAAGATCACCGAGGAAGAGGTCTACGAAGCCCTCGAGGAGGTCATCGACCCCGAGCTCGGGCTCGACTTCGTCTCGCTCGGGCTCGTCTACGACGTCGAGATCGAGAACTCCGCCGAGGTCTACGTCACCTTCACCCTCACCACACCCGCCTGCCCGATCGGCCCCCAGGTCTCCGAGCAGATGAAGGAGTTCGTCGGCGACATCGACGGCGTCTCCGCCGTCTACCCGAAGATGGTCTTCGACCCCCCTTGGTCCCCGGAGATGATGACCGAGGACGCCAAGTTCGCGCTGGGGTTCTAGGCCCCGAAGCAGTTTCTACGCGCCGCGGGTCGCGATCGCGGCTGCCATCAGGTCAGCGGCGCCTTGGTCATCGAGACCCTCGCGGGAGAGGCGGCGCCAGGTCCAGAAGTCGAGCGCGAGCCGGATCAGCGCACCGATCCGCTCCGCTCGCCGGCCGCGGACGCGGAAGGCAGCGGCCAGGTCGTCAGCCAGCTCGTCCTGCATGCGGTCGATGTTCTGCTCCAGGAACCGATCGAGCTCCGGCACGGAGGCGCGGTCGCTGAACAGCTTGCCGTACATCGGCTCGGTCTCGCGGTACCAGCCATACAAGAGGGCAAGGGCGCCGCGGACGCGGTCGCCGGGGTCCGCCAGCGCGAGCGCGCTGCCGAGGTCGGGCATCGGGTGCAGGCTGTCGTAGTGGGCGGCGCAGGCGGGCAGCAGCTGGCTCAGGTCGGCGAAGTGGTTGTAGACGGTTAGACGCGTCACCCCGGCGCGGCGGGCGATCTCGGCCACGGTGGTCTGGGCGACACCCTTCTCCCCGTGCAGCTCGACGGTCGCCCGCGCGATCCGGTCGTGAGTCTCGCGCTGGCTCTCGGCACGGGCCTTGAGCTCGTATTTCCTAGTTTGGCTTGACATGGCGTTCACTCATGTTACCATGCCGCTCGTTCAATAAACGCCGCGTTCAACGAAAGGCCAGACATGCTGACCGCCACCCCCTTCACCGACCTCTCCGCACAGATGACCGGACGGGTCGTGGCCCCCTCCGATCCCGACTGGGATGCCACGCGTCAGGTCTTCAACCTGGCTATGGATCTGCGGCCCGCCGCCGTCGCGCTCCCCCGCGACGTCAACGATGCGATCGCCGCGGTCGAGTACGCCAACGCCCACGGGCTCCGGGTCGCGCCGCAGGCCACCGGCCACAACGCCGACGCGCTCGGGACGCTCGATGACGTGCTCCTCGTCGACGTTCGCGAGCTCCAGGACGTCTCCATCGACCCCGGCGCGAGGCGCGTCAGGGTCGGCGCCGGCGTCAAGTGGGAGCGCGTCGTCCCGCAGCTCTCCGAGCTCGGGCTGGCCGCGCTGCACGGCTCGTCGCCGGACGTCGGCATCGCCGGCTACTCGCTGGGCGGAGGCATGGGCTGGCTCGCCCGCAAGTACGGCCTCCAGGCGAACAGCGTCACCGCGATGGAGCTCGTCACGGCGGACGGGCAGGCGGTGCGCGTGGACGCGGAGAACGACCCGGAGCTGTTCTGGGCGCTTCGCGGCGGCAACGGGAACTTCGGCCTCGTCACCGCGATCGAGTTCGCGGTCTACCCGGTCGAGAACCTGTACGCCGGCGTCATGTTCTTCCCCTTCGAGCGAGCGGGTGAGGTCCTGCACGCCTGGACCCAGCTCCTTCCGGCGTTGCCGGACGAGATGATGACCTGGGCGAAGCTGCTGCAGTTCCCGGATGCGCCGGACGTGCCGGAGCCGGTCCGCGGCGGTTCGTTCACCGTCATCTTCGGCGCATTTCTCGGCACCGAGGACGAAGGGCGCGCCCTGCTGCGGCCCGTGCGTGACCTGGGCCCGGCGATGGACACCTTCGCGGTCGTGCCCCCGGCGGCGCTCGGCGACATGGCGATGGACCCGCCCGACCCGCTGCCGTTCGTGAGCACGACGGCGCTGCTCAGCGATCTCCCGAGCGCCGGCGTCGACGAGCTCGTCGCCGCCGCCGGCCCGGGGTCCGGATCGCCTCTGGCGATGGTGGAGCTGCGCCACATGGGCGGTGCCCTCGCGCGCCGGTCGCCGGGGGCCGGAGCGCGAGCGACCCTGCCGGGCTCGCTCGCGATGCTGTCGCTCGGCGTGGCCGAGGACGACGCCTCGGCGGCAACGGCGAGGACGTACCTCGAGTCGGTGGAGCGAGCCGTCCTCCCTTACCGGACGGGCGACTACCCGAATTTCGTCATGGAGCCGGCCGACGCGAGCGGTTTCTTCGACGCGGATACGTGGGCGCGCCTGCGCCGGGTGAAGGCGCTCTACGACCCGAGCGACCTGTTCGAGGGCAACCACCCCATTCCACCCGCGGAGCTGAGCTGAACGGCACCCCCGGATCCACCGCGCCGCGGCGGCGATGATTGCCGCGGCGCGCCGAACGCGCTTACCGCAAGAAGCTCCTACCGGTGGTCAGGCGTCGATCCGCGCGCACGTACGAGACGTTCGGCAGCTACGGGGCCCAGTGCAACACCGACGCTGACTAGGCGCTGGCTCGAACCCGTTAGTCAGGTGGCCCGGCCCTCTCAAGGCCCCCCTCGGGGTTGCCGATTTGAAGCCGGAGATGCCGATCCCCTGCAAGCGAGTCGTACTGGTGGTCGTGTCGGCGTTCGTCCTTGCGGCTGCGTTCGCTGCCGGCGGGCAGGCGCAAGAGCGCTCGCCCGCCCGCGCCGGCGCCGACCAGGTCCGGACCGCCTCGAACGAGTTCCGCAAGGGCGACCGGGTGAAGACCGTTCCGATCGGCCGCAACGCCTGGCAGGAGGCGCGGTCGATCATGTCGCTGAGCCCGCGGGAGGTCGGCGCACTCGAGCCGGGTCGCCGGCTCGCGGTCTCCGGTGACGCCGAGGTGACGGTCTGCACGAAGGCGAGCGGGGGTCACGGCGGCACCCCCTGCGTCGGGCGCACCTACGACTACGACCCGTTTCTGAAGATGAAGATCGTCGCCGGGCCGAGTCCCGGGTCGACGGGCGGTTCGAACACGGTTGACCTGACCGCGACGAAGTCGCTGACCTGCTCCCAGCACCAGC
Source organism: Solirubrobacterales bacterium (assembly GCA_035695265.1). Lineage (GTDB taxonomy): Bacteria > Actinomycetota > Thermoleophilia > Solirubrobacterales > 70-9 > RHKX01. Next base: position 25,573 of record DASSEM010000180.1, on the reverse strand, counting down.
CGAACCGGAACCGCCATTGCGTGCTCGGCATCCCTTGGAAGGGGATCAACATCCCGGCAGCGGATCGCCTGCCGTGCGCGCCGAGCAACTGCTACGTGAACATGGTCCTCTCGGCCGACCGCTCGAACGCGCAGGACGGCGACGTCGTCGTCGTCGGCTCCAGCGACGACAAGAAGCGAATCCATCAGGGCCGGAGCCAGCTCAGCTCGATCCTCTTCACCGGCAGCGACCGGCCGGTTCGCACCTATCGACGCGGCAAGCCGTACAAGCGCAAGCTCCAGGTCGGCCCCGACGACTCCGCCGGCAACCCCCAGGTCGCCTACTCGTTGCCGCTCGGCGGCCTCCGCGCCGGCGACCAGCTCGTCGTCGAGGGCAGGGCGGTGACCGGGATCGGCTCTCTGCCCTACAACATCACCCAGCGCACCAGCCTGATCTTCACGAACAAACCGGGGTCGGTGAAGCCGAACGGGAAGATCATCGAGACCAACCCGCGCCTCTCGGCCGACAACGGCTACGGCTGCACGCACGGGTCGAGCGGGCACCGGAACCCGTGCACGATCGGCAAGTACGGGGTGATCTCGGTCAAGAAGTCGTCGAGGAAGCCCTGGTTCGTCAACTTCGTCGTCTCCCAGGAGGCCTCCGACGTCAGCCCGAAGGCGAACCGCTGGCGGTCGAGCGACCGGGTCTCGATCTCCGGCGCCGGCTTCCTCGAGGCCCGCAAGTACCGCGGCACCTCCTCCTGCGCCGACTGCGCGGTCGGCGGCGTCGGCACGTTCTCGTTCTCCCCCGACCGTAAGCCCGGAAGCAAGCTCTTCAAGCGACTCGTCAGCGGCCTGTCCCGGTTCGGGATCACCCAAGGCCGCTACTCCTGCGAGGGCCGCAGCAAGGGGCCCGACAAGCTGATCTGCAAGTGGCACTCCGAGGGGACCTTCGGTCAGTCGCGCAAGTACGTCTGCGACTCGAAGGCCTACCTGAGCAGGAAGAACAACTGGACGATCAAGGTCTGCAAGGACGCACTCGGCGCGCAGCTCTGGCACCTGCTCCAGCAGCGCGGCATCGACCCGACCTACGCCGGCGCCTGCAAGCAGAAGCGCAGGCACAAGTTCGTCTGCAAGTGGTTCGCGAAGGGTGAGCGCGCCTCCGGTCCGTACTTCTGCCGCGGCTACGGCCGCTACTCGTCGAAGACCCACCACTGGGACATCGACGCCTGCCGGAACGAGCGCTAAGCCTCCGCGGCCCTGACCGGCGCCGGGGTGAGCGCCGCGGCGCCGATCACCAGAGCGAAGGCGAGGATGCGGGCGGTGAAGCCGGCCGGGTCGGCGGGGAGCGGATCGCCGAAGACGATCGGCCCGGAGAGGATCGTCAGCGTGTTGGCGGCGACGGTCGTCATCGCGATCACGGGGACGGCCTTGCCGATCTGAAGGCTCTTCGCGGAGACGGTCAGCCCGACGAACGAGGCGATGATGATGAGCAGGACCAGCGGGCTGATGAAGACGGTCGTGAGGCTCTCGCCGAAGGTGCCGGTCTGTGCCTTGATCGCGGTGTCGGAGGCGGCCCAGAAGAGCCCCGCCGAGGCGCCGAGGGCGACGCCCGCGTGGCCGGTCCGCCAGCCGGCGACGGCGACGGCGATCGCCAGGACGACGACGGCGGCGAGGAAGATCGCCAGCGTCGCCGCCTCGTAGTCGGAGTGGGCGCCGTCGGCCGCGCCCTCGAGCGAGGCCGCCAGGAAGGCCAGCCCGAGCGCCGCGAGCCCGACCCCGATCCACTCGCGGCGGGTCACCTCGTGGGCGAAGAGACGGTCGGCGACGACGGTGAGCAGGACGAGGCCACCGGCGATCACCGCCTGGACGAGCGAGATCGGCGCCAGCGCCAGGGCGGCGACGTGGAAGCCCCAGGAGCCGATCGCGACGACGATGCCGAGCAGGTACCAGCGGTTCCGGAACAGGGCGAGGGAGGTGCGGACCGGCCGCCGCCACTCGACCGGCGGCGAGCCGACCGCGCCCCTGTGCTTGTAGAGGAAGCCGACGACGGCGAAGAACGCGGTCGCCACCGCCATCAGCAGGCCGATCTGGACGGAGAGGCTCATCGGGAAGCGGGCAGGCTAGCGGTCCGGCGCCGGGCGCCGGGCGCGCCCGGCGGCGCCTCAGGCGGGCTGGTCGGGCGGAGCGGGGCGTTCCGGATCGGGCTCGTCGTCGCGGCCCGGCTCGCCGTCGTCGCTCAGCCGGATCGAGGCGATCGCGTCCTCGTCGGGAAGCATCTCGAGCACCTCGGCGACGATCCGCCGCGTCCGCTCGTCGCTGCCGGGCTCGACGGCCAGCGTCCGGAGCGCGTCGTGGGTCAGCTTGAGCTGCGCCGGAGTCAGCTCGAGGTGGTAGCGGAAGGGGCTCGGTCCGGGGTCTGGCACGTCAGGCCGAGGGGGTGGTCGCCTGGTCGGATCCCGCCCGCGTGCTCCCCTGCTCGCGCTGCCGCGTACGCTCCTCGGAGGCCTCGGCGGCCTCGAGCAGCTGCTTGATCTCCGCCTCGATCCCCTCGGCGATCAGCTCAACGTCCTCCATCGAGTCGTAGTCGCCGAGCAGCCCGAAGTCGATCCGCCCGTTGTAGGACATGATCGCGATCGCGAGCGCGTGGCTCTCGGGCAGGAACGCGACCGGGAAGATGTCGAGGAGCTCGCGGCCGAGCACGTAGAGCGGGATCTGCGGGCCCGGGACGTTGGTGACGATCAGGTTGAAGAGCCGGGTCGAGAAGTTGATCCGCGCCGCCTGGGCGAGCAGGGTCGGCGGCGCGAAGTCGTTGAAGCGCGAGATCACCTCGGCGCCGAGCGCCTTCTTCGACGACTTGATCCCGTCCATGGCCTCGCGCACGGTCCGCAGGCGCGCGACCGGGTCCTCGACGTAGACCGGCAGCGGTCCGCGGACGGCCGCGATCTGGTTGCCGAGCTCGCCGCGCACATCGGTGGCGCGGATCGAGACCGGCACGAGCGCGCGCAGCTCGAGTCCCTCGGTGCGGACGCTGCGGGCGCGTAGCCAGCGCCGCAGCGCGCCGGCGACCGCGCAGAGGACGACGTCGTTGACGGTGCCACCGAGCTCGGACTTGATCCGCTTGAGCTCGGCGAGGTCGCCGCGCACCCACGTGTAGCGGCGATGCGGGCCGATCGGGACGTTCAGCGGCAGGTCGGGCGCCGGGTTGGCGAACTCCCAGGCGACCTCGCCGAGCCCCTCGGCGGCGTCCTGGACGCTCCGGGCGGCGGCCTTCGGCGAGCTCACGGCCGCGGTGACGCGACGGGCGACCCCGAGCGGCGAGCGGGCGACGGCGCCGAGGCCCCGGGCGGCGAGCTCCGCCCCCGACGGCGACGGGCCCGGGACCCACTCCTGCTCCGTCTCGACCGGCTCGGGGACGGGCTTGACGTCGAACAGCACCGTCGCGATGTCGACCCCGGCGACGCCGTCGACGAGCGCGTGATGGGTCTTCGAGATCAGCGCGAACCGGCGCTTGCGGAGGCCCTCGACGAGCCAGAGCTCCCAGAGCGGCTTGGTGCGGTCGAGCTGTTGGGAGAAGACGCGAGCGGCCATCCGCCGCAGCACCGCCTCGTCACCTGGGGCGGGGAGCGCCGAGTGGCGGACGTGATAGCCGACGTTGAACTGGGGATCGTCGACCCAGAACGGGCGCCCCGTCTCGACCGGCGGGACCGCGAGCTTCTGGCGGTAGCGGGGAACGAGGCTGAGGCGGCTCTCGACGTGAGCGATCAGATCTTCGTAGCTGGGGGGCGGGCCCTCGAAGATCGTGACGCCGCCGATGTGCATGTGGCTCGTCGCCGACTCGTTGCTGAGAAACGACGCGTCGAGGGCGGTCAGGCGGTCCATGTGCCCCTGTGGCATGGCCCTAACGTATCGCGCATGCTCAAGCCCCGCCACCGGCCGGGAGCGGCCGTCGGGGGCGCCGTCGCGGCCGCTCTGGCGCTGCTCGTGCCGCTCGCCGGATGCGGTGACGGAGGCGGGGACGTGTCCGCTCGGAACGGCGCCGACGGCTTCGACGGCGACCGCGCGTTCGCCGCGGTCGAGGCTCAGGTCGCGCTCGGGCCGCGCCCCTCCGGCTCGGACGCCAACCAGCGCCTCGCTCGCCTGCTCGTCGATCGGCTCGGCCGGGCCGGCGTCGACGACGTCCGGATCCAGCGCCCTGTCGCGAACGTGGTCGGGACGATCGGCGGCGGGGGCGAGGGCTGGATCGTGCTCGGCGCCCATTACGACACCAAGGACCTGCCCGGATTCGTCGGCGCCAACGACGGCGCCTCGGGCGTCGCTGTGGTCCTCGAGCTCGCGCGGACGCTGCCGCGGCCGCAGCGAGGCCCGTCGATAGCGGTCGCCCTCTTCGACGGCGAGGAGGCGCGCGGCGACCGCGACTTCGAGGCCGACGGGCTTCGCGGCAGCCGCCAGTACGTCGAGTACGCGGTCGACGGCCGCCAGGGGACCCCGCCGGCGACGGCGATCGAGGCGATGGTCCTGCTCGACATGGTCGGCGACTGCGACCTCGAGATCCCGCGCGAGGAGCGCTCCGATCCCGGCATCTGGGCGGAGCTTGCCGCCGCCGACCCCGAGCTCTTCGACGGCGCCACCGGGGCGATCTCCGACGACCACGTCCCGTTCCTGGAGGCGGGGATTCCGGCGGTCGACGTGATCGACTTCCAGTTCGGCGCCGGCCCGCCCCCGGGCGAGCTCTGGCACACCGCAGGCGACGACCTCGACGCGGTCTGCCCGGCGAGCCTCGACGCCGTCGGCGGAGCACTGCTGCGGGCCCTGCCACGGATCGGCGTCGAATAAAAGCCAGGATTCCGGAGTAGCCTGTCGGTTGCAGTGGCGGCGAGCGACTCGAGCGACTCCAACGGCCGCGCCCGGCCCGAGGTCCCGATCGGCGGGCGCCTGCTCGAGGGTGGGGCCCGTGGGGTCGGGCGGCTCGCCGGGGCCACCGGAATCGACCGCACCGTCGAGGTCGCCGTCGAGGAGGCGATCGTGCGGGCGCTCGAGAGCGCCGCGGTCGAGCGGGCGGTGGCCCGCCTGATCGAAGACGGCCGGCTCGCGACCGCGATCGAGGATTCGATCGACGAGGAGCGGCTCGAGGCGACGATCAGGCGCGCGATCGACAGCGAGGTGGCCGACCGCGTCTGGGAGGAGATCCTCGCCGGCGAGAAGGCGCAGATGCTCGTCGAGCGGATCGCCGAGGCGCCGGAGGTGCGGGCCGCGATCGCCTCGCAGGGCGCCGGGCTGATCTCCGACCTCGGCCGCCAGCTCCAGCGCACCGCCGCGGCCGTCGACGACTTCCTCGACCGCATCGCCCGCCGCCTGCTCCGCCGCCCGCCGCGAAGTGGGGCCACCGATCACGTCGGCCTCGCCGGCCGCGGGATCGCGCTGCTCGCCGATTTCGGCATCCTCGCCGCCGGGTTCGCGCTGTTCACCGCGTTGCTCTCCGGCGTCCTGCAGCTTCTGACCGACGAGAACCTGCCGCCGCTGGTCGCCGGCCTGCTCTCGTTCGGCGGCCTCGTGATCGGCGCGACCTACCTGGTCGGCTTCTGGGCGTTCGAGGGCCAGACGCCCGGGATGCGGTTCCTCTCGATTCGCCTCGAGCACGAGGGCAGCCCCGAGATCGGCGTCGGGCGGGCGTTCCGCCGCCTCGTGGGCTCGGTCCTGGCGGTGCTGCCCTTCTGCCTCGGCCTCGTCCCGATCCTCCTCAACGAGCGCCGCCGCGGCCTCCAGGACCGGATCGCCGACACCGACGTGGTGAGGCGCGACAACCGCGTCCTGGCGCCGTGGTCGGAGAATCGCGTCCCCGGCCGCCCCGGCTGAGCCGCCGGGTCGCCGTCGGTACCCTTTCGGCGATGACGGAAGCAACTCTGAACGCGCCACGGCGCATCCTGCTCGCGGCGCCGCGCGGCTATTGCGCCGGCGTCGATCGCGCCGTGCAGACGGTCGAGCACGCGCTCGAGCTCCATGGCGCCCCGGTCTACGTGCGCAAGGAGATCGTCCACAACAAGCACGTGGTCGAGCAGCTCAGCAGGCGCGGCGCGATCTTCGTCGAGGAGGAGACCGAGGTGCCGGAGGGCGAGCTCGTGGTGTTCAGCGCCCACGGCGTCTCCCCGGCGGTGCATGCGAACGCGGCCGAGCGCAGCCTGCGCACGATCGACGCCACCTGCCCGCTGGTGACCAAGGTCCACGTCGAGGCTCGCAAGTTCGCCGAGCAGGGCTACACGATCGTGATGGTCGGCCACGACGGCCACGAGGAGGTCGAGGGGACGACCGGCGAGGCGCCCGAGTCGATCATCCTCGTCGAGACGATCGAGGACGTGGACCGGCTCGAGATCGAGGATCCCGACCGGGTGGCGCTGATCACCCAGACGACCCTCTCGGTGGACGAGACCGCCGGCGTGATCGCCCGGCTTCGCGAGCGCTTCCCGAAGATCGTCAGCCCGAAGTCCGACGACATCTGCTACGCGACCACGAACCGCCAGCTCGCCGTCAAGCAGCTCGCCGCCGAGTGCGATCTCGTGCTCGTGATCGGCTCGCGCAACTCGTCGAACTCGAACCGGCTCGTCGACGTCACGCGCGAGCTCGGCACGGCGGCGCACCTGATCGACAAGGCGGCCGAGGTCGAGGAGGGATGGCTCGAAGGCGTCCAGACGCTCGGGATCACATCCGGCGCCAGCGCCCCGGAGGAGCTCGTCTCAGAGCTCGTCGGGATGTTCCGCGCCCGCGGCACCGAAGACGTCGCCGAGCTGCGGGCGATCGACGAGGACGTCCGCTTCATGCTCCCGAAGCCGATCCGCGTCGACCTCGCCGCGGCCGCCGCCGGCTGAAGCGCAGCTCAACGCGCCGGTCCCGGCGCGAACGCCAGCGACCAGACCCTGACCGGGCCGTCGAAGTCGAGCCTGACCTCGTGGATGCCGTGCTCGGGGTGGCCGCTGAGCTCGTAGAGTCCCGGGCCCTCGAGGTCGATCGTCCCGGTCGGCTCGCCGTCGACCGCCAGCGCCACCGTCCCGGCCCCGTCGAGCGCCGCCCAGGCGCCGCCGCCCGCGTACTCGACCTCGAGTGGCTCCCCGGCCCGCCCGGGCTCCCACGGCACGTCGTGGGAGCCGCCCGGAAAGACCTCCTCGCTCGGCTTGCCCGCCCGCGGGGCCCGGCCCGGCGGGGCGGCGCCGGCCACCGGGCTCGGCAGCTCGCCGGCGCCCGCCAGCTCGGCGCGAACCGCCCCCTCGGTCTCCCCGTAGGCGCCCTCGCCGAACTGGACCCAGCGCAGCGTCCCGCCCTGCCCCCAGAGGAACGTCGAGGGCCAGCCCCGGCAGCCGTAGGCATGCCAGATCCGGTGTTCGCGGTCGTTGCCGACCGGAAAGCCGGGGTCGAGCCGCTCGAGTCCGGATGCCAACGCCTCGTCGGAGGCGGCGAGCGGCGAGCGCGGAGAGTGCACGCCGAGCACCGACAGGCCGTGATCGGCGTAGGTCCGGGCGAGCGCCGATACGAACGGGAGGGTCCGGATGCCGCTCAGCTCGCCGAGCTCGAAGAAGTGGACGAGCAGGGCGGCCCGCGCGGTGATCCGCTCGCTGACCGGGGCCTCCGAGCCGATCCAGGTGATCCCGGGCGGGAACGGCGGGATCGCGATGTCGTCGCGGTCGGGGCGCACGCCGCGAGCATCGCAAATGTCCCTCGATCCGGGCGCGCGATCCGGTCGCCTGCCGCCGGTATGCTGCCTTTCCCGCATCCGAAGTCCGAAGAACAGAACTGGGAGCAGAGCAAATGGCCGACACCGTCTGGGATCGAATCGAGCGGGCGCGAGCGCGCCACGACGTCCTTCAGCACCCCTTCTACGCGCGCTGGTCGGCCGGTGAGCTGAGCGCTGCCGAGCTCGCCCGCTACTCGGGTCAGTACCGCCACGCGGTCACCGCGATCGCCGACCTCTCCGACGCCGCCGCGGCGGCGCTCCCAGAGCGCCCGGAGCTGGCCGAGCATGCCGCGGAGGAGCGCGACCACATCGCACTCTGGGACGGATTCGTCGGCGCCGTCGGCGGCGACGGCGACACGGCGCCGACCGGGGAGACCGCGGACTGCGTCGAGGTCTGGACCGAGCGCGACGGGGCCCTTGCCGCGCTCGCCCGCCTCTACGCGATCGAGAGCGGTCAGCCGCAGATCTCGGAGACGAAGCTCGAGGGCCTCGCCGAGCACTACGGCGTCGACTCCGCCGAGGGCACCCGATACTTCACGGTCCACCGCGGCCGCGATGTCGAGCACGCCGCCGAGGGACGGGAGCTGCTCGAGGAGCTGATCGCGACGCCGGCCGACGAGGACGCCGTGGTCGCCGCCGCCGAGCGCGCCTTCGCGGCCAACTGGCGCCTGCTCGACGGCGTCTAGGCCCACAGCCGCGACGGCCGCCGCCCGGGCGTCTGTACGGTTCCGGGGGATGAGCCGCTCCGACCCGAGCCAGCGCCTGGCCGCCGCCGCGTTCCTCGCGGCGACGGCCCCGCTCGCGATCGCGATCGCGCAGGCGGGCGGCGTCGTCGCGCTGCTCCCGCTGGCGCTCCTGGTGCTCCCGATCCTCGCGATCGGGAGGGCTCCGGGCGTCGCCCGGCTGCAGGCGCGCGCTGCGCGGGCCCGCCGGAGGCAGTGCGCGGTGGCGACCGCGCGGCCGCCGGTGCCGGCCAACCGGCGCGTCGCCGGTGGCCTACTGATCGCGGTCCGGCTTTCGAACCGGGCCCCACCGCTCGCCTGCCGAGCCACCGCCTGAAGGCAGTCCGCAATCCGGCGGTGGCGGGGGAGGGGATCGGCTAGCCTCCTCCGGGATGAGCCGGACCGACCGCGCGATCGGCATTGGCCTGGGCCTTGTCGTCGGCCTCGTCGCACTGATCCTGTTCGTCTTCGGAGGCTCCGGAGAGTCGATCGACGCTCCCTCGATCGATCACACCGCGCCCGCCGGTCAGCCGGCGGCAACCACTCCGAAGTAGCTCCTCGAAGGAGGAACAGATGCAATCGAACGGATCGAGGATCGTCGCGCTGCTCGTAGCGCTCGCGGTCATCGTCGCCCTCTTCTTCGCCTTCCGCGGCGGCGAGGACGACTCGACCACCAGCGCAGCCACCGACGCGACCGAGGCCACCACGGCCGCCACGACCACCGACGAGCAGGATCAGGACGGCGGCCAGGGCACGAAGCAGGAGCCCGCGGAGCCGGAGCCCCCGCTGATCCGGGTCGCCGGCGGTGAGCCACAGGGCGGCGTCGCCGAGCTCGAGTACGACAAGGGCGAGCGGATCCGCTTCAGCGTGAAGTCCGACGTCCCCGACGAGGTCCACGTCCACGGCTACGACGTCGAGGAGGAGGTCCCCGCGGGCGAGGTCACGACGTTCGACTTCGCGGCCGACCTCGAGGGCGTGTTCGAGGTCGAGCTGCACGAGTCGGGCGCCCAGATCGCCGAGATCACGGTCAATCCGTGACCGTCGGCCGGAGCAGGGCGGCGCTCACCGCCGGCTGGACGCTGCTCAGCGTCCTGGTCAGCGCTGCCCTGCTGCCGGCTTCGGCGCCGGCGCACGGCCTCGTCGGCCGCTCCGACCTGCCGCTGCCCGACTGGCTGTTCGCGTGGGGCTCGTCGATCGTCCTGATCGTCTCGTTCGTCGCCCTGACGCTCGGCTGGCGGGCGGTCAGGTTCGAGGACTACGCCTGGCGACCGCTGGGCGAGCGCCTCGGCAATGCCGTGGCCGGCCGGCCGGCCCGGATCGCCGCCGGCGCGATCGGCGTGCTGCTGCTCGCCCTCGTCGTCTGGACCGGGATCGAGGGCGTCGACGCGCCCGACCGCAACTTCTCGGTGACGTTCGTCTTCGTCACCTTCTGGCTCGGGACGGTGGTCCTCAGCGTGCTGTTCGGCGACGTCTTCCGGGCGTTCAACCCGTGGCGGGCGATCGCCCACGCCGCCGCCGCCGGCTTCGGCCGCATCGTCGGCCGCAGGCAGACGGCCCCGTTCGCCTACCCGGAGTGGCTCGGGCGCTGGCCGGCGGTGGCGGGGCTCGTCGGGTTCGTCTTCCTCGAGCTCGTCTGGGGCCAGACCGGCTTTGCGGCCGCCGGGCTGACGCCGCAGACGCTGGCGGTTGCGACCGTCGTCTACTCGCTCTACACCTTCGTCGCGATGACGCTCTTCGGGATCGAGCGCTGGACCGACCGGGGGGAGACCTTCACCCAGTACTTCGGCATGTTCGCGAGCCTCGCCGTCTTCGAGGTCCGTGACGGTCGCCTCGGCCGGCGGCCGGCGCTCGCCGGTGCGACCCGCTGGGCGATCCCGGCGGGATCGCTTGCACTGGTCCTGGTGGCGATCGGCGCGACGACGTTCGACGGCGCCCAGGAGGGCGTCCTGAAGGACCCGATCAGCTCGCTCTTCCAGTCGCTGGGCGACTCCGGGCTTGCGCCGACGACGGCGCTGCGGCTGACCAACACGCTGTTCCTGGCCGGGACGCTGCTCGCGGTCGCGGCGATCTTCTGGGCCGGGATCTACGGGATGCGGATGGTCGACGGCAAGCGCTCGGCGCTCGATCTCGCCCGCCGCTTCGCGCACGCCTTCATCCCGATCGCGCTCGCCTATCTCGTCGCCCACTACTTCAGCCTCGTCGTCTATCAGGAGCAGGCGCAGTTCACTTTCCTGCTCTCCGACCCGTTCGGCGACGGCTCGAACCTGTTCGGGACGGCGGGCTCGGGGATCGACTACGGGCTCGTCGGTGCGAACGCGATCTGGTACGTGCAGTTCGGCGCGATCGTCGTCGGTCACGTGATCGCCCTCGCCCTCGGCCACGACCGCGCCCTGGCGCTCTGGGGCGACTCCCGGACCGCCTCCTACTCGCAGGTCTGGATGCTCGTGACGATGGTGTTCTTCAGCGTCCTCGGCCTCTACCTGCTCTCGCAGGCGAACGCCTGACGTGGACGTTTCCGTCGCCCATGCGGGCCACTGGCTGCCGTATGTGATCCCGGCCGCGGTCGTCCTCGTCGCCGTCGTGGTCGCGACGATCCGCGAGCGCCGCCGCGATCGCGACGCCTGACCCGCTCAGCCCTCCGATGCGAGCGCCGAGACCGCGCCGCTGATCCTGGCCTGGTCGGGCGCGTCGAGAGCACTGAAGCGGAGCACGACGTTGGCGACGCGGAAGCAGGTCAGGTCGGCTGCGGACTCGCAGCGGTCGAACTCGTCGGCCGCGCTCCCGGCGTCGTCGGCGACGACCAGCGCGCCCTGGCCACCACCGCCCTCGAGCTGCGGATTCGGCTCGGCGCCGGTTGCGGTGGAGCGGACCGTGTAGACCTCCTCGCCGGCCTCGTTGGTGGTCACCGGCTCGCCGAGCACGAGCTGGGCGCCGTGCTCGTTGACCGCGTCGACCAGCTCGGTTGCCGTGAAGTCGCGCTCGCCGCAGCCGGTCACCAGGCCGGCGGCGATCACGATCAGGGCCGCCGGCGCGAGCCGCATCGGCTGCCTAGGAGAGGAGCTCGGCGAGCCGGGTCTCGAGGGCCGCCGCCAGCGCGTCGGCGACCGGGCCCGCGGGGATCCGCTCGACGAGCTCGGCGAGGAAGCCGCCGACGATCAGTTCGCTGGCTTGCTCGGCGGGCAGCCCACGTGAGGTCAGGTAGAAGAGCTGGTCGGGATCGATCTGGGCGACCGCGGCGGCGTGCGTGCAGGCGACGTCGTCGGCCTCGATCTGCAGGCCGGGGATCGCGTCGGCGTGCGCGCGCTTGGAGAGGATCAGGTTGCGGCAGTCCTGGAAGGCGTCGGTGCGCTGGGCCCCCTTGTCGACGTTGATCATGCCGCGCCAGACCGCGGTCGAACGGCCGTCGAGGACGCCGCGGAAGGCGAGATCGGACGTCGTGTCCTCGGCGGCGTGCTCCTGGGTCGTGTCGTAGTCGAGGTGCTGGCGGCCGTCGCTGACGTAGGCGCCGGTGACGCGAGCGCCGGCGCCGCGGCCGGTCAGCTTCGTCTCCATCCGGACCTTCCCGCTCACGGAGCCGAACCCGAGCGCGACCCATTCGAGATGGCCGTCGCGGGCGACCTCGGCGCGCTGGCTTGCAAACGCCCAGGAGCGCTCCGAGAGGTCCTGGCCGCAGACGTAGCGGAGGTTCGCCCCGTCGCCGACGATCAGCTCGGTGACGCCGTTGAAGAGGCCGCCGGCCTCCTCGTCGACCGACACCCAGCGCTCCCAGACCTCGGCCTCGGCGCCCTCCTCGAGGATGATCAGCGAGCGCCAGTTGAGGCTGCGGCCGCCGGCCTGCTGGACGGCGGTGAGCGAGATCGGGTGCTCGGGGGAGGCATTGCGGGGCACGTAGACGAGCGCGCCGCCGCTCCAGCCGGCGTCGTTGACCGCGACGAACGGGTCGCCGCCGGGGACGATCGTCCCGAGCCGCTCGGAGACGAGGTCGCCGAACCGGCGGGCGCCCTCGGCGAGGCTCATCACGACGATCCCGTCGGGGCGGCCGTTGCCGCCGGGGACCGCGAGGTCGGCCTGCGAGGTCGCGTCGACCTGGGTCAGCCCCGACGATCCCGCCGGGACCGTGAGCCGCGTCGCGAGCCCCTCGGCGGCCTCGAGGTCGCCGCCCTCGGCGGGCTCGTAGGCGCCGAGGTCGAGGTCCCGGAGGTCCGTGAACTCCCAGCCGCGGGTCTTCGCGTCGGGGAGCGCGAGGTCGCGAGCCGCCTCGACCGCCTCCCCGCGCCGCTCCGCGAGCCAGGCCGGCTCCACGGGTGGCGCGGTCGCGCTAGCCAATCGAGCCCTCCATCTGCAGCTCGATCAGGCGGTTGAGCTCGACGGCGTACTCCATCGGAAGCTCCTTGACCACCGGCTCGATGAAACCGTTGACGATCAGCTTCGAGGCCTCCTCCTCGTCGAGGCCATGCGACTGCAGGTAGTAGAGCTGCTCCTCGCCGATCTTCGAGACCGACGCTTCGTGGCCGACGTTGGCGTCGTTCTCGTCGATCCGGATCGTCGGGTAGGTGTCAGAGCGCGACTCGGGATCGAGCAGCAGGGCGTCGCAGACGACCTTCGAGCGGGCCTCGCTCGCCCCCTTGGCGACCTCGAGCAGACCGCGGTAGGTCGCGCGCCCGCCGTCCTTGGAGATCGACTTCGAGAAGATCGACGACGTCGTCTTCGGGGCGGCGTGGATGATCTTGCCGCCGGCGTCCTGGTGCTGGCCCTTGCCGGCGAACGCGATCGAGAGGATCTCGCCGTGGGCGCGCTCGCCCATCAGGTAGATCGACGGGTACTTCATCGTGATCTTCGAGCCGAGGTTGCAGTCGACCCACTCGACGGTCGCGTCGGCCTCGGCCCGCGCCCGCTTGGTGACGAGGTTGTAGACGTTCTGCGACCAGTTCTGGACGGTCGTGTAGCGGATCCGGGCGCCGGGGCGGGCGATCAGCTCGACGACGGCCGAGTGCAGCGAGTCGGTCGAGTAGACGGGAGCCGTGCAGCCCTCGATGTAGTGCACGTCGGAGCCCTCGTCGGCAATGATCAGGGTCCGCTCGAACTGGCCCATGTTCTCGGTGTTGATCCGGAAGTAGGCCTGCAGCGGCATCTCGACCTTGACCCCCGGCGGCACGTAGACGAACGAGCCGCCCGACCAGACCGCCGAGTTGAGCGCCGCCAGCATGTTGTCGTTCGCGGGGATCAGCGACGCGAAGTGCTCGCGGACCACGTCCTCGTGCTCACGCAGGCCGGTGTCCATGTCGACGAACTGGACGCCCTGCTCCTCGAGGTCCTTGCGGACCTGGTGGTAGACGACCTCGGACTCGTACTGGGCGCCGACGCCGGCGAGGAAGTCGCGCTCGGCCTCGGGGATGCCGAGCTTGTCGAACGTGTTCTTGATGTCCTCGGGGACGTCGTCCCAGCTCTGCTCGGCCCGCTCGGAGGCGCGCACGAAGTAGTGGATGTCGTCGAAGTTGATCTGGTTCAGGTTCGCGCCCCACTGCGGGACCGGGCGGGCGAGGAAGTGATCGAGCGCCTTGAGCCGGAACTCGCGCATCCACTGCGGCTCGTCCTTGTACTCGGAGATGTCCTCGACGAGCTGCCGGCTGAGGCCCTTCGGCGCCTTGTAGACGTAGCCGGTCTCGGGGTCGTTGAAGCCGAACTTGGCCTTGTAGTCCTGGTTGATGTCCTTGATCGCCTCGCGCTCGGCCTGCTTGGGGTCGAGCGTCACTGTCTCGGGCGGCGGGTTCACGTCAGTCAACCTCCAGCTTGATCTGCCCGTCCTCGGCGCGGACCGGAAAGGTCTCGACCGGCGCGAAGGCGGGGAGGGTCTTGGGGCGGCCCGTCTTCAGGTCGAAGAGCGAGCCGTGGCGGGGGCACTCGACAGTACACGTTGCCGCGTCGAGCTCGCCCTCGGCGAGCGGACCGTCGTCGTGGGAGCAGCGGTCCTCGATCGCGAGCAGCTCGCCGCCGCAGTTGAAGACGCCGATCTCGATCCCGTCGACCGCGACGATCCTCCGCTCCCCCTCGGGGAGCTCCTCGATTGTGCAAACGATGTGGTCTGCCATGCCTGTCTTCATGTAATCCCTACTCTGAAAGTCGGATTTTAGCGGGGCGCCGGCGCCGACCCGGCGCGAGCGTCGAGAATGCCCGCCGAACCAATGAATCGAGCGCAGATCGAGATCGTCGGTGGCGAGGGGGAGATCACCACCTCGCCACCGGACCCGATCAGGGTCGGCGGCGGCACGGCCTTCTACGTCGGCGGCACGATGACGCCGGGCGTGGCGTCGGGTGCCCGCGTTCGCGCCGGGGAGCTCGAGTTCGCGATCGACGCGCATTCGATGCCCGCGGAGCGCCGCTACGACCGCGGGGAGCTCTGGTGGACGATGGTCACGATCCCCGGCGACGCGGCGATCGCCGGCGAGGACCCACCGCTCCCCGAGCCGCTCGCCGGCGACCGCACCGCGCCGATCGCGATCTGCATGGCCACGCACGAGCCCGAGCCCGACCGGCTTCGGGTCCAGCTCGATTCGATCCGCGGGCAGACCCGCGATGACTGGATCTGCGTGATCAGCGACGATTGCTCGTCGCCGCGGGCGCTGGATGAGCTGGAGCGACAGATCGCCGGCGACCCGCGATTCGTCCTCAGCCGCTCGGACGAGCGGCTCGGCTTCCTGCGCAACTTCGAGCGCGCGATCTCGATGGCCCCCGCCACCGCCGAGCTGATCGCGCTCGCCGACCAGGACGACCGTTGGCACCCCGACAAGCTCGAGGTCCTCGCCGCCGCGCTGGCGGCCGGCCCAGCGTCGCTGCTCGCCTACAGCGACGTCCGGATCGCCGACGCGGCCGGCAACGTCCTCGCCGACACCTACTTCTTCGAGCGCCGCAACAACGCCGCGAGCATGGCCTCGATGCTGATCACCAACAACGTCACCGGGGCCGCCTCGATGTTCCGGCGCGAGCTGCTCGCCACGGCGCTGCCGTTCCCGCCCGGCGGCACCGGGCAGGAGCTCTACCACGACCACTGGCTCGCCCTCTGCGCGATGGCGACGGCGCCGCTCGCCTTCGTCAACCGGCCGACCCACGATTACGTCCGCCACGACGAGTCGGTGACCGTCACCGAAGCCGAGGGGCATGTGGTGCTGCCGCCGGAGGGACGGCTCGGCGGGCTGCGGATGCGCGCCGCCCGCGCCGCCCGGCGGCTGCGGCTGGCGTCCCGGAGCCCCGGCTGGCGCACCGCCTACGTCGGCCGCTACATGCTGATCCGCCAGCTCGCCGCGATCCTCGAGCTGCGGATCGGCCGCGAGCGGATCCTGCCCGGCCACCGGGCTGACATCGACCGCCTGCTCGCCGCCGAGCACTCGCCGCGGGCCGCCGCCTGGCTCCTCGCCCGCTCGTTCCGCCCCTGGATCGGCCGCAACGACACGCTGGCCCGCGAGCGAGCCGTGTTCGGGGGCATCCTCTGGCGCAAGCTCGCCGGTCGGCGCTGAGCTCTTCCTCTGACGAGCGACGAGTTGTGACCAACAGCTGGTTGGAGATCGTCGCTCGCCGGCTGTTAGACGCTGGCGGCCTCGCTCGGGTCGCCCTGCTCGCCCTCGTCCTCCCAGTCGGCGGGCTCGCCGAGGCTCGCCGACTTGACGACCTTGAGTCCGAGCATCGCGCACTTCATCCGGGTCGCCGAGATGTCGATCCCGAGCAGCTCGAGCACGGTCTCCTTCGGCAGCCGCAGGAGCTCCTCGCGGGTCATGCCACGGAGCTCGTCGGTGAGCAGCGAGGTCGCCGCGGTCGAGATCGCGCAGCCCTGGCCGTCGAATGAGATGTCGCTGACCCGCCCGTCGCCGTCGAGCTTGATGAAGACGTGCTGCTCGTCGCCGCAGAACGGGTTGGTGTCCTCGAAGTCGAGGTCGTACTCGTCGAGCCGGCCGAAGTTGTGCGGCCGCTTGTAGTGCTCCAGGATCTGATCCCTATACAGCTCGTCCACGGCTTAGACCCCGAATACGTTCCGGGCGTCGTTCAGTCCCTCGACGAGGCGGTCGATCTCGGCCGGCGTGGTGTAGACGCCGAAGCTGGCGCGCGCCGTCGCCGCCACCCCGAGGCGCTCCATCAGCGGCTGCGCGCAGTGGTGGCCGGCTCGGACCGCGACCCCGTGGCGGTCGAGGATCTCGGCGACGTCATGAGCGTGGACGCCGGCGAGCTCGAACGAGACCGGTCCGACTCGGCCGGGGCCCGGCGGCGACCCGAAGACGCGCAGTCCCGGCACTGCGGCGAGCCGCTCGAGCGCATGCGCGGTGATCTCGCGCTCGTGGGCGAGCACCGCCTCCATCCCGAGGCCGTCGAGCCAGCGCAGCGCCGCCGCCATCCCGATCGCCTGGGCGATCGCCGGAGTGCCGGCCTCGAAGCGGGCGGGGGGGTCGGCGTAGGTCGTGCCCGCACTCGTCACCTTGCGGATCATCGAGCCACCCCCGAGGAACGGTGGCATCTCGCGCAGCAGGTCGAGGCGGGCCCAGAGGGCGCCGATCCCGGTCGGACCGTATGCCTTGTGGCCGGTGACGGCGTAGAAATCGACGTCGAGCGCGCCGACGTCGAGCGCCAGCTTCGGCATCGACTGGGCGCCGTCGACGAGGATCAGCGCGCCGGCATCGTGAGCCATCGCCGCGATCTCGGCGATCGGGTTGAGGGTGCCGAGGACGTTCGAGATGTGCGTGATCGCGACGAGCTTCGGGCCGCGTTCGAGCGCCGCGGCGAGCTCGTCGATGCGCAGCTCGCCCTCGTCGTCGACGCCGACCCAGTCGAGCTCGGCGCCGGTCGCCTCGGCGAGCTGCTGCCAGGGGACGATGTTGGAATGGTGCTCCATCTCGGTGAGCACGATCCGGTCACCGGCACCGACGTTGGCCGACCCCCATGAGCGGGCGACGAGGTTGATCGCCTCGGTCGCGTTGCGGACGAAGACGAGCTCGCGCCGGTCGGCGGCGCCGATGTGGTCGGCGACGGTCGCGCGGGCGCCCTCGTAGGCCGCGGTCGCCTCCGCCGAGAGCGTGTGCGAGCCGCGATGGACGTTGGAGTGGTGGCGGCGCTCGTAGCGGTCGACCGCCTCGATCGAGGCGAGCACCCGTTGCGAGCTGGCGCCGGAGTCGAGGTAGGCGAGGGGCTCGGCGCCGATCATGCGGTCGAGCGTCGGGAATGCCGCCCGCACCCGCTCGACGTCGAGCGTCGGAGCGGTCACGGCGCCTTGGGGAGCGGCGGATGCCATCGGCTGCGCGCGGCCGGGCGCTCAGACGCCCGCCGCGACCTCCTCCTTGATCCAGCCGTAGCCCTTCTCCTCGAGCTCGGTGACGAGCTCCGGGCCGCCTTCCTTGACGATCCGGCCTTCGTACATGACGTGGACCCGGTCGGGCTCGACGAGGTGGAGGATCCGCTGGTAGTGGGTGATGATGAGCACGCCCATTTCGGGGCCGGCGAAGCGGTTGACGCCGTCGGCGACGGTCCGCAGAGCATCGATGTCGAGGCCCGAGTCGGTCTCGTCGAGGACTGCCACCTGCGGCCGCAGGAGCGCCATCTGCAGCATCTCCATCCGCTTCTTCTCGCCGCCGGAGAACCCGTCGTTGAGATAGCGGCTCGAGAAGTCGCGCGGGATGTCCATCATCTCCATGGCCTCCTGCGTTGTCCGCGCGAAGTCCTTCAGCTTGATCTCGGGCTCGCCCTGCGCCTCGCGCCTGGCGTTGACGATCATCCGCAGGTACTTGGCGACGGTCACGCCCGGCACCGCGACCGGGTACTGGAACGCCATGAACAGGCCGGCCCGCGAGCGCTCGTCGGGCGCCGCCTCGGTGATGTCCTCGCCGTCGAAGCAGATCGTGCCGTCGGTCACCTCGAACGACGGGTGGCCCATGATCGAGTTCGCGAGCGTCGACTTGCCGGACCCGTTCGGCCCCATCAGCGCGTGCACCTCGCCGCGGCTGACTGCGAGGTCGAGCCCCTTGAGGATCGCCTTGTCCTCGGCGGACACGTGCAGGTTCTTGATCTCGAGATCGGCCAATTCGACTCCAGTTCCGGTTGGTGCGCGGCGGCGCTCAGGCGGCGCCGGCCGCGACGGTGTTCAGCTTCCTGTCACGGCTCTCGAACTCGATCAGCTCGGCGAGCGTGGTGCCGGCGAGCGCCCGCGTGATGCCGCCGTGGACCCGAGTCCACAGGAACTTCGTCGAGCAGGCGACATCGCCGTCCGACTCATGCGAGCAGAGGACGCGGCCGTCGACGCCGTCGACGAAGCAGTCCATCGGGGCGATCGGGCCCTCGAGGGCCTCGACCACCTCCAGCCTCCGGATCTCCTCCGCCGGCTTCGCGAGGCGGTAGCCGCCGTGAGCGCCGCGCTGCGAGCTGACCAGGCCGGCATCCCGCAGCTTCGCCACGAGGTGCTCCAGGTAGGCGAGCGGCAGCGTCTCGGCATCGGCGAGCGAGGCGAGCGCCACCGGGCGGTCGCCTCCCTGACGGCCGAGGGCGACCATCAGCCGCACGCCGTATTCAGCCTTGGTCGAGAACAGCATGACCCTAAATCCTAGCGGTCAGGTCGGTTTTGCCCTGGCGCCCGGCGGGAGACCGCCGCGGCCGCCGGCGCCTATTTCCCCGAGCGGCCCTCCTGAAGCGCCTGCAGGCGGGCCCTGATCAGCCGCCATGGATGGAACGCCACCCGGCCGGCCGCGGCCGTACGGAGCGCCCGCCCCAGCGGTGTCCCCGGCACGGGACCGCTCGGGACCTCGATCTCGAGCTCGAGGTAGCCGTCCGGCGTCCGCCGCGGGCCCGTCGTCTCCGCGACCGAGCGGAACAGCTCGATCGCCTCGGCGTTCTCCTGGAGGATCAGCGCGACGAAGCGCTCGACGCCGTTCTCGGCCGCCCGCTCGGCGAGTCGCTCGAGCAGCGCCGTCGCCGCGCCCTTGCCCTGCCAGTCGTCGACGACGACGACCGCGACCTCCGCGATCTCCTGCTCGTAGCCGCGGACGTAGCGGGCCACGCCGACCGGCTGGCCGTCGAGGTCGAAGCCGATCACCGCCTCGTGGTCATGATGGTCGACCTCGGTCAGGTAGGCGAGGTCGGTCTCGGTCAGCCGCTCGAGCGGCGTGAAGAAGCGGCGGTAGCGGGACTCGGGGCTGAGGCGGTCGAAGCCGGCGGCGAGCGCCGCCTTGTCGTCGGAGCGGATCTCGCGCAGCTCGATGATCGAGCCGTCGCGCAGCTCCCGTCGGCTGGGCTTGTGTGAGACTGCGGCCGCCACGGTCGTCCGGTCCGGAATCCAACCCTCAGGGAGCAAGGTACTTCAGGTGAGTAGAGCGCACGGCGAGACGGTCCGCGGACGCGCCCGCTCCTGGCTCAAGGGCATCTATTACTCGCGCACGTTTCGCGCCGTCGCCTTCGCTCCGGTCGACGCCTACGAGCGTCTCCGTGGACGCCACGACCCGCTGACCCCGCCGCGGCGCCTGCAATACGTCGGCCGCGCCGCCGACTTCGAGGCCGTCGGCGCCGACTGGCGCGAGCGGCTCGTCCGCGATCACGGCCTGCGCCCGGACTCCGACGTCCTCGACATCGGCTGCGGGGTCGGCCGCGCCGCCGTCGCCCTGATCCCCGTGCTCCGCTCCGGGAGCTACGAGGGGTTCGATGTCGTCCCCCAGTTCATCCGCTGGTGTGAGCGCGCGATCACCAGCCGGCATCCGAGCTTTCGCTTCCGCCTCGCGGACGTCGGCAACCGTCAGTACAACCGGGGCGGCGAGAACCCGGCCGCCCGGTTCAAGTTTCCCTACCCCGACGACTCGTTCGACCTGGCGCTCGCGGCGTCGGTCTTCACCCACATGGAGCCCGATGGAATCCGGCGCTACCTCACCGAGACCCGCCGCGTGCTCCGGCCGGGCGGTGCCCTCGTGTGCACGTTCTTCCTGGTCGACGACGAGGTCGAGCGCATGCTGCCGCTCGGTCGCTCCGCGTTCCCCCTCGACCACGAGCTCGCCGACGCCGAGGGCTCCCGCTACCGCGCGACCGACCGCCGGGTGCCCGAGTACTGCATCGGCATCTACGAGCGGCCGCTGCTGGCCGATATCGCCGCGACCGGCCTCGAGCCCGAGTCGATCGAGCGCGGCTGGTGGTCCGGCCGCGAGGTCGGCCCTGGCGCCCCCTACCAGGACCTGTTGCGCCTGCGCCGCCCGGCGTGAGCCCCGCCGCTACGGCTCGACCAGACCGCGGCGGATCGCGTAGCGGACCAGCTCGACCCGGTCGCGCATCCCGAGCTTCCGCATCGCGTTGGAGCGGTGGTTCTCGGCAGTCTTCTCGGCGAGGCCGAGAAGCTCGGCGATCTCCTTGTTCGTGTGCGCTTCGGCGACGAGCTTGACGACCTGCTCCTCGCGCGGGGTCAGCTCCTCCTCGCCGCCGCCGTCGTCGAGGACATCGCGGATCAATGCCTGCTGCGCCTCCGGGGTGAGGAAGGGCTCGCCGCGCTCGACCGCGCGGATCGCTTCGATCAGCTCGCGGTCGGCGGCGGCCTTGAGCACGTAGCCGGAGGCACCCGCCTTCAGGGCCTCGAACAGGTAGCGGTCCTCGTCGTGCATCGAGAGCATCAGGATCGAGACCTCCGGCGCCGAGTCCCGGATCGCGCGGGTCGCCTCGAGGCCGCTCATCCCGGGCATCTTCACGTCGAGGATCGCGAGGTCGGGGCGCTGCTCGATCGCGCGGTCGCGGGCCTCGACGCCGTCGCCGGCCTCGGCGACGACCTCGATGCCGTCCTCGCTCTCGAGCAGCTTCCGCAGCCCGGAGCGCACGATTCCGTGATCGTCGGCGATCAGGACGCGCATCGCTCGAGCTCCGTGGCATTGGCTTCCATCCCCACCCTCATCGGCAGATCGGCGCGAAGCGTTACCCGTGTACCGGCTCCTGGCGCCGATTCGACGCTGAGCTCGCCGCCGCAGAGCAGCGCCCGCTCCCGCATTCCCGCGATCCCGAGCGCCTCGCGGTCGCGGCCGCCCTCGTAGCCGGCACCGTCGTCTGTGATCCGCAGCTCGATCGCGTCGCCGGAACCGATCAGCCGCACCCGGAGGTGGTCGGCGCCGGCGTGCTGGATCGCGTTGGTCACCGCCTCCTGGGCGACCCGGTAGGTGACGAGCTGGAGCTCGTCGGGCATTCCCTCGACCTCGCCCTCGGCCTCGAAGCCGGCGACCATTCCGGCCTCACTGCCGGCGCGCTCGACGAGCGTCGCCAGCGCCGCCTCGAGTCCGAGGTCGTCGAGCGTGGTCGGCCGCAGGCCGCGCGCCAGGTCGAGCAGCTCGCGCATCGCCCGCGAGATCAGCTCGCCGATTTCGGCAAGCTCGGCCGCCGTTTCCGGGTCGTCGCTCTGGCGGCGGACCGCCTCGAGACGCAACAGCAGCGCCGTCAGGGCCTGGTTGACTTCGTCGTGGAGGTCGCGGGCGAGCCGCTCGCGCTCGCGCTCCTGGGCGCCAAGGGCGGTGCTCGCGGCGCTCCGCCGCTCCGCTTCCAGGCGCTCCAGCATCGCGTGGAAGGAACGCTCGAGGCTGACCACCTCGCGGGATCCCGCCACCGCGACCGGCGCCTCCGGTGGCTTGCTCAAGTCGGCGTGCTCCATCTCGGTGACGAGCCGCTCGAGCGGCTCGAAGCGCCGCGACAGCAGCCAGATGTTCACCGCCACAGTCGCCGCCAGGGCGAAGCCGAGCACGACCCCGATCGTGGCGCTGTCGCGGAGCGTGTTGTCGGGGTTGGAGGCGATCGAGGCCGCGAGCACAGCAGCCGCGATCAGCAGCAGGTTGACCGTCAGCACCTGGGTGAGGAGGGTTCCGCGACGCATGCACATCCCCAATCGACCGCGACCCGCCGACACCTTTAGCCAACTTAGAAACCCATAATCCGCTTCTGCAACCATTGCTGCCAACGAGAGCGCCCCAGGAGGCACCCCCGATGCAGACGACCCGTAGCTCAAACTTCGCAGCCGGCCTCAGGACCACGCTGCTGCTCGCCGGCCTGACCGGCCTGCTCGTCGTCATCGGCGCGCTGATCGGCGGCCCCGACATGGCGCTGATCTTCCTCGTGGTCGCCGCGGTGATGAACCTCGGCATCTACTGGTTCAGCGACAAGATCGCCCTCAAGTCGGCGGGCGCGAAGCCGCTCAGCGAGCAGGAGGCGCCCCGGATCTACGAGATGGTGCGCGAGCTGACCACCGCCGCGAAGATGCCGATGCCGGCGCTCTACCTGATCCCGCAGGCGCAGCCGAACGCCTTCGCGACCGGGCGCAGCCCCGACAAAGCCGCGGTCGCCGTCACCGCCGGGATCACCGAGTTGCTCTCCCCCGACGAGCTCCGCGGCGTCATCGCGCACGAGCTCGCCCACATCCGCAACCGCGACACGCTGATTCAGGCCGTCGCGGCGACGATCGGCGGCGCGATCACCTACCTCGGATACATGCTGTTGTGGTTCGGCGGCGACGACGAGAGCCCGCTGAGCCTCATCGCGTCGCTCGCCCTCGTCCTGCTGGCGCCGATCGCCGCGTCGATCATCCAGCTCGCGATCTCGCGCCAGCGTGAGTTCTCGGCCGACGCGACCGGCGCCCAGATCTGCGGCAACCCGGAGAGCCTGGCGACGGCGCTGCTGCGGCTCGAGGAGGGCGCGAAGGCGCGGCCGATGAAGGTCAATGACGCGACCGAGTGCCTTTACATCGTCAAGCCGCTGCACGGCGCGCGAGGGCTCGCCAACCTGTTCAGCACGCACCCGCCGATCGAGGAGCGGGTCCGGCGCCTGCAACAGATGCGGCCGGCGCTCGGCTAGAGATGACCATCTAGGGCCCTTCCAAGCCACCTCCCAAGGCGCTATACTTTCTGAAGTAATGAACCCGCCGGAGACCGAGACGAAGCCGCGTGCGAGCGGCGCCGACCTGATCGCCGAGGCCAAGGCCGCGATCGACGAGGTGCAGCCGACCGATGCCGCCGCCGAGCTCGAGGGCGGCGACGTCGCCCTCGTCGACGTCCGCGAGCAGCACGAGTTCGAGGAGCGGCACATCGAGGGCGCGATCCACGTCCCGCGCAGCTACCTCGAGTCGCGGATCGAGCAGTTCGTGCCCGACCGCTCCCAGCGGGTCATCCTCTACTGCGCCTCCGGCATGCGGTCGGCGTTTGCCGCACGGACACTGGCCGAGGAGCTCGGCTACGACGACGTCAGCTCGCTGGCGGGCGGCATCACCCTGTGGCGCGATCGCGGCCTTCCCGTGGTCACGCCCCGCTCGCTGACGCAGGAGCAGAAGGAGCGCTACTCGCGGCATCTGCTCGTCCCCGAGATCGGCCTCGAGGGACAGATGAAGCTGCTCGACTCGAAGGTGCTGCTGCTCGGCGCCGGCGGCCTCGGCTCGCCGACCGGGCTCTACCTCGCGGCCGCCGGGGTCGGGACGATCGGGCTCGTCGACGACGACGTCGTCGACGCCTCCAACCTGCAGCGCCAGGTGATCCACAACACCGACCGGATCGGCGTCCCGAAGACGGAGTCCGCCCGCCTCGCGATCGAGGCCCTGAACCCCGACGTAGACGTCGTTGAGCACCACGGCAGGCTCGACGCCGACAACGTGATCGAGCTCCTGTCCGGATACGACGTGATCGTCGACGGCGCCGACAACTTCCCGACCCGCTACCTGCTCAACGATGCCTCGGTACGGCTCCGCAAGCCGGTCGTCTCCGCATCGATCCTCTCCTTCGACGGGCAGATCTCGACCTTCGTCCCCTACGAGGGACCCTGCTACCGCTGCCTCTACCCGACGCCGCCTCCGCCCGAGCTGGCGCCGAGCTGCGGGGCCGCGGGCGTGCTCGGGATGTTGCCGGGGATCATGGGGATGCTGCAGTCGCTCGAGGTGTTCAAGCTCGTCACCGGGGCGGGCGATCCGCTCGTCGGCCGGCTGCTCCTGTTCGAGGCGCTTGGCACCGAGTTCACCGAGCTCAAGGTCAAGCGCGACCCCGACTGCCCGATCTGCGGGCCGAACGCGCCGGAGATCGCCGACGAGGACCTCGGCAAGTTCCCCGACTACGAGCTTTTCTGCGCGGGCTGACGGGCCGGGAGGCCTTCATGCTGCGTCCTCGTCGCCTCACGGCCAGAGGCCGCTTCGGCTCCTGCGTCCTTGCCTGAAGACCTCGCGACCTCGTCAGGTCGGTTGAACGGTTCTGCAATGGGCAGCGAGCAGATAGGCTCCCCGGTCCGATGGGACTGCGCGAGCGCACGGCGGAGATGAGGCACGGGCTCGGCCGGCTGCGGCCGGCGGTGGCCGCGGGACAGCTCCTCCACCGGCGCGAGCTCGAGCCGGCCCGGAGGCGCTACCGGGAGCTCGGGCTCCGGAAGCCATGGTTCGGATCGGTCAACCACGCCGAGGTCGCCGGGCGCGGCGAGGGCACGGCGCGGCTCGACCGCGACGACGGCGTCGCCGAGCTTGAGTCCGACGAACGCTTCGCGGCGCTCGATCCGAAGCTCCAGGCCGGGTTGCGCGAGTGGCCGGCGCGCGGCTACCTGATCGCCGAGGGGTTCTTCGAGCCTGATTCGGTAGCGGCGCTCAACGCCGAGATCGATCGGCTCTCGGCGACCGGCGACATCCGCGAGCACCACCTCGACCCGCGGTTCATGAACGTCCATCGCACCTCGCCGGCCGCCCGGGCCCTGGCCGAGGACCCCCGCGCGCTCGAGCTGATCGAGATCATCCTCGGCCGCCGCGCCGGCCTCTTCCAGACGATCTGCTTCATCCGCGGCAGCCAGCAGGAGGCCCACTCGGATGCCTTCCACATGATGACCGAGCCGCCCGGGTTCCTGGTCGGAGTGTGGGTGGCGCTCGAGGACATCGACGAGGGATCCGGGCCCGTCTTCTACGTCCCGGGAAGCCACCGGCTGCCCTACCTGATGACCGAGGATCTCGACCTCGACGACCCGCCGCCGCTCCTCATCCCCGACAAGGGCGATGCCTACGTCAACCGCATGCGGGCACTGGTCGCCGACTCGGACGTCGAGCCGCAGACCTTCAGCGCGAAGGCGGGCGACGTCCTCTTCTGGCATCACAACCTGACCCATGGCGGGTCCGCGGTGACCCGCCCCGGCGCCACGCGCCGCAGCCTGGTCGGCCACTA
>DASSEM010000179.1:0-3423 GCA_035695265.1 Solirubrobacterales bacterium | reverse complement strand
GCGAGCTCGCAGGTCTCGCGGGCGCGGGAGAGCGGGCTGCAGAGGACGCGGTCGAAGCCGACGGCGGCGAGGGGCTCGCGGAGCTCGCGCGCCTCGCGCTCGCCCTCGGCCGTCAGCGGCAGGTCGGTGCGGCCGGTGTGGCGCAGCGTCCGGCTCCATTCGGTCTCGCCGTGGCGGGCGAGCCAGACGACCGGGCGGCCCGGGCCCGTCGTCCCGGACGGTGGTTTGGGTGGCTCGGCCGCCGCTGACGGCTCGGGCGGCGGCCCTCCAGGTTCGCTCACGAGAGCTCCGCGAGCCCTTCCTCGGGCGAGGATGCCTGCGCGTGCAGCCGGGTCGGGATCCGCCCGGCCCGGCGCGCGGCCCAGCCGGCGCTCACGGCGTCGCGCATCGCGGCCGCCATCCGCTCGGGATCGGCGGCCCGCGAGACGGCGCTCGCCAGGAGGACGCCGTCGCAGCCGAGCTCCATCGCGAGGGCCGCGTCGGAGGCGGTGCCGATTCCGGCGTCGAGGATCACGGGCACCGCCGCAGCCTCGACGATGATCCGGATGTTGTAGGGGTTGCGGATGCCGGCGCCCGAGCCGATCGGGGAGCCGAGCGGCATCACCGCCGCGCAGCCGATCGCCTCGAGCCGGCGGGCGAGGACCGGGTCGTCGCTCGTGTAGGGGAGCACCGTGAAGCCCGCGTCGACGAGCTCCTCGGCGGCGGCGAGCAGCTCCGTGGCATCGGGGAGCAGCGTCCGGTCGTCGCCGATCACCTCGAGCTTCACCCACTCGGTGCCGAAGGCCTCGCGCCCGAGCCGCGCGGTGCGGACGGCGTCGCGTGCCGTGTAGCAGCCGGCCGTGTTCGGGAGGACGAACGCGCCGACCCGCTCGATCACGTCGAGCAGCGTCCCCTTCGAACCCGGATCGACCCGCCGCAGCGCCACGGTGACGATCTCGGTCCCGGAGGCGACAAGTGCCCGCTCGAGGTCCTCGTGGGAGCGGAAGCCGCCGCTGCCGACGATCAGCCGCGACCCCCACTCGCGGCCGCCGAGCTCGAATCGCTCCTCGCTCATCGCCCGCCACCGCCGATCGCCTCGACGACCTCGATCCGCTGCCCGGGCTCGAGCCGCGTGTCCCGCAGCTCCCCGCGGGGAACGACCTCGCCGTCGAGCGCGATCGCGATCCCGTCCCGCTCGATGTCGATTCCCGCCGTTCGCGCCGCGTCGGCGACCGTGGCGTCCTCGGCGAGCTCGACCTCGCGGCCGTTCAGCTCGACGATCACGCCCGTGCCCCGCTCGCCGCGAACCGCAGCGGCGAGAGCGCCGCGGCCGGCGCCGGCGGCTCCTCTCCACGCAGCAGCGCTCCGACGACCGCAGCCGTGAACGGCGTCAGCAGGACGCCGTTGCGATGGTGGCCGCCGGCGATCATCAGCCCCTCGACGCCGGTCCAGCCGATCGCCGGCTCGTTGTCGGACGTGGCCGGGCGGAGGCCGGCGGCGCAACCGACCAGCTCGAGCTCGGCGATCCCGGGAACCGCCCGGTAGGCCTCGCGCAGCAGCTCGTGAACGCCGCCCGCCGTGACCCGCAGGTCGAAGCCGCGATCCTCGACCGTGGCGCCGACGACCACCTCGCCGCTTGCCCGCGGCACGACGTAGACGCGCTCGCAGCCGACGATCCGTTCACACGGCTGCTCCCCCGGTCGCGCCCGCAGCCGTACGACCTCGCCCTTCACCGGTCGCACCGGGACCTCGGCTCCGGCCGGGCAGAGCGCGCCGAGCCGCGCGCCGGCGGCCAGCAGGACAGCCGTGGCCCTGACCTGGGCGCCGTCTTCGAGCTCGACCCCGCGAGCCGCCCCGTCGTCGATCAGCACGCGCTGGACCCGTCCCGCCTCGACCCGGACGCCGGTGGCCGCGCATCCGGCGCGAAGGGCCGCAAGCGCGACCCGGGGATCCACCTCCGCCTCGCCGGGAGCCTCGAAGCCGGCGCCGACGTCGGTGCTGAGCCCAGGCTCGAGCCGACGGCATTGCCCGGAGGTGAGCCAGCGGGATCCGAGCCCGAGCTCGTCGTGAAGCGCATGAATCCTTCGCAGCTCCGCCGCCTCGTCGCGATCGAGCGCGACGTGGATCGACCCGCAGCGCCGGTAGCCGACCGGCTCCCCGCCGCGGGCCTCGAGCCGCTCCGCCCATTCAGGCCAGCGGCGGGCCGAGTCGAGGCCGGCGGCGAGCAGCCCCTCGACCCCCCAGCTCGCCTCGCCGACCGGGGCGATCATCCCCGCGGCCACCTCCGACGCGCGCTCGGCGCCGCCGGCATCGACCACGAGGACCTCGCGACCGTCCGCGGCCGCCTCGAGTGCGCAGGCGAGACCGATCAGGCCGCCCCCGGCGACCACCAGGTCCACCGCTCGCGATCGGTTCTGATCCTCGCCGGGCATGCTTGGCAGTCGCCTCCAGTCGGTTCGCCGGGGGCGGAAGCGTCCATCCCTGCGCCGGTACGACCCGGATCAGGTTCGGACGGTCGGCGGCACCAGCCACCCTCTCAGCCGGTCGCTTCCGGCTCCCGTTGACGGACCGATCGTAGCGGGGGCAGCGCGGCAGGCCGGCGTCCATCGAATCCGGAGCACACGAGCCCAGCCATCTAGGCTTGCCGCGATGGCGAGACCGACGGCGAAGCTCGAGCGATCACGCATCTACTTCGTCTGCGAGGCGGGCGAGGACCCGGCGACCCTCGACCGTCTCCTCGAAGCGGCCCTGACCGGCGGGGTCGACCTGATCCAGCTCCGCGACAAGGACGCCGATGACGAGCGCCTCCGCGCCTCCGCACCGACGTTCCGCGCCGCCGCCGACCGCCACGGCGCTCTCTTTCTGATCAACGACCGGCCCGACCTCGTCGCAGCCTGCGATGCCGATGGCGTCCACCTCGGCCAGGACGACACCCCGGTCGCCGAAGCGCGCCGGCTGGCCGGGCCGGATGCGATCGTCGGCCTCTCGACTCACTTCCCCGACCAGCTCAGGGCCGCCCGCGACGCCGGCGGCGACGCCCGCCCCGACTACCTGAGCGTGGGCCCGGTCTGGGAGACGCCGACGAAGCCGGGCCGCCCGGCAGCCGGGATGAGGTACGTGGAGCTCGCCGCTGCCGAGGCCGAACTGCCGTGGTTCGCGATCGGCGGCATCGACGCCGGCAACCTCGCCGAGGTCGTGGCGGCCGGAGCCGAACGCGTCGTCGTCGTGCGGGCGATCCGCGACGCGGACGATCCCGAGGCGGTGGCAGCAGCCCTCCGCGAGGGACTGCGGATCGGAGCACGGCGGTGAGCAGCCGCGAGCGCAAGCGCGCCGAGCGCCGCAAGCGCAAGGGCCGGGCGACGCCGCCTTCGGGAGCCGGCGGCAAGCCGGAGGCCGGCGTTGACGGGGATGCCGACGGCTCCTCCGCGACCGATCTCGCGGCGG
>DASSEM010000178.1:0-6071 GCA_035695265.1 Solirubrobacterales bacterium | reverse complement strand
ACCGGGGCCCTGGACTGCGACGTCTACGGCTACTCGATTCCCCGCATGCTTGGCGTCAACCGCAAGCCCGAGGTCAACGCGGAGCGAAAGATCGTCCCCTTGAGCGGCCCAGCCGGCATCAAGGTGATGTCGATCGGCTTCTTCGTCGAGGAGAACGCCGCCGTGGTGTGGCGCGGCCCGATGCTCCACAAGGCGATCCAGCAATTCCTCGAGGACGTCGACTGGGGTGAGCTCGACTACCTGCTGCTCGACCTGCCACCCGGCACCGGCGACGTCTCGATGACGCTTGCCCAGCTCCTGCCGCAGGCTCGGATCATGATCGTCACGACGCCCCAGCCGGCCGCCCAGAGCGTCGCCGCGCGCGCCGCCGAGATGGCGAAGAAGGTCGACCTCGAGCTGCTCGGGGTGATCGAGAACATGTCCGGCTTCACCGCTCCCGACGGGCAGCGGTTCACGATCTTCGGCGAGGGCGGCGGCCAGACGCTGGCCGACGAGCTCGGGGTGCCGCTGCTCGGCAAGGTGCCACTCGAGGAGGCGCTCCGCGAGCACGCCGACGCCGGCGACCCACTCGCGAGCTCCGAGCCCGACGCGGCCGCCTCGATCGCGATCCGCGAGGCGGCGCGCGGGATCATCGCCGCGACGCCGGTCGAGCTGCCGCTGATGGAGGCGGTCGCCGCCGACGCGGCCGCCGCCCCGGCGCCGATCAGCGGGACCGAGCTGCCGGTCGTCCAAGCGGGCGGCTGAGTCTGCCGCTCCGGCCCTCCGCCGCCAGCATCGCTCCCGCCAGCGTCATCGTCGCGAGCACGGCGAGGACGACGATCGCGCCCGCCGAGAGCAGGAAACCGGCACTCGTGCTCGTCCACGGGATCCCGCGGTAGCTGAGCGCCGCGAGCGCGAACAATCCGAGGCCGCCGAGGGCGAGGGCGAGCAGTCCGAGCTCGGTCGTGCCGATCCGGACCCGCGGCAGCCGCCTGCTGTGCCGAGCGGCGGCTTCGGCGCGATCGGGGAACGCGTGGCCGAGCGCGGCGCAGAGCGCGGCTACCGCGATCACGACGCAGAAGGCGCCGACCGCGTCGCTGGGCCGGTGCCAGCCGGCGGCGACGACCGCGACCCCGAACGCCGAGCCGAACAGCCCGGCGCCGAATGCGGTCGGCCACAGCAGCCGCCGCGGCACGACGAGCATCGCCGCGACCGCAACTCCCATGCCGATGGTCGTGTGCCCGGACGGGTAGGAGTTGTCGACGATGTTCGAGACGATGATCGGCGGCCGCTCGAGCACCACGTGCTTGAGGACTTCGGTGCAGAGGATCGAGCCGGCGATCGACGCGGCGGCGAGCAGCGCCAGCCGAGGCCGGCGGCGAATCGCAGCGACCGCGGCGACCAGGGTCGTCGCGAGGATCAGCGAGCCGATCGAGACGATCCGCAGGAAGCTGTCGGCCTGCGCCTCGCGCGAGGTGAAGAAGTCGTGGCCGACGAAGGCGTGCTCGTCGAGGCGCTGCCCCCAGTAGGTGCGGACGACGAGGAAGTAGATCGCGATTACCGCGATCCCGCTCGCCAGCGCGAGCAGGACCAGTGGCCCCGGCAGCCGCGCCCGGCCGGCGCCGGATCGACTTCCGCCGCCGCTACTGGTTGGCGAAGTAGTCGGCGTTGAGCTGCGCGAAGTGGGCCCACTCACCGGGAAGCTGGTCCTCGGCGAAGCATGCGTCCACCGGGCAGGCCTCGACGCAGGCGTCGCAGTCGATGCACTCATCCGGGTCGATGAAGAGCTGCTTGTGCTCCTCGTAGTCCGGCTCGTCGGGGGTCGGATGGATGCAGTCGACCGGACAGACCTCGACGCAGGAGTTGTCCTTCTCCCCGATGCAAGGCTCTGCGATGACGTAGGTCAAGGTTCGAAATCCCTCTCGTTCGGTTTCTCGTTGCGGGCCCCTCCGCGATGGAAGTGGCGGCGAGCGCCATTGTACGGACAGGCGGAGGTCCGGCTCGGCGTGGGTAGGGTGGGAGGGGATGATTCTGCTCACCGGAGGAACCGGCGTGGTGGGCTCGGCGCTCCTCCCGATGCTGCTCGACTCCGGGCACGAGGTGCGCTGCCTGGTCCGCGACCCGCGACGGCTCGGCGCCGACCGGGTCCGGGTCCAGCTGTCGCTGGCCGACCTCGGCGACCCGCGCGGCCTCCGCCACGCGGTCCGCGGCGTCGACACCGTGATCCACCTCGCCGCCGCGATCCGCGACCAGCCCCCGCGCCGGGTCGAGGAGATCACCGCGCTCGGCACCCACCGGCTGATCACCGCAGCCGAGCGGATCGGCGTCCGCCGCTTCATCTTCTTCAGCGCGCTCGGGGCGACGAGCTTCCAGCGCACCCGCTTCTTCCGCGCCAAGGCGCTGGCCGAGGCCCGCGTCCGCTCCTCGCCGCTGGAGACGACGATCTTCGCGCCGTCGATCATCTACGACCCGGGTGACACCTGGGTCACCTGGATGCGCCGCCTGGCGCTGTTGCCGCTGCTGCCGATCTCGGGCCGCGGTCGCGCGGCCTACGAGCCGATCTGGGCCACCGACGCAGCCCGCGCCGTGCTCGCGTCGCTCGAACGTCCGCCGGGCCGCTTCGAGCTCGTCGGCCCCGAGCGGCTCACCTACGAGCAGCAGGCGCGGCTGATCGCCGCCAGCGCCGGCCGCGAGCGGCCCGCGATCCACATCCCGCTGCCGTTCGTCCGCTCGGCGCTGATCTGGCTGCGGCGGATCTTCGGCGACGTCGCCTTCGCCACCTGGGAGGAGGCGGAGCTGCTCGAGGTGCCGATGGTCAGCGAGCGCGGAACCGCCGACGTCCGCGGGCTCGGCGTCGAACCGGCTGCGATGGCGGCGGTGCTGGCGGGGCGTTAGCGGGAATCGATCAGGGCGTCCGCCTCGACCTCGACGCCCCTCGCCATCGACTCGACGCCCTCGACGAGCTCCGGGTCGGCGTTGAAGCCGAAGAAGAGGCGATCGGCGAGCGAGACGGCGGTGACCCGCAACCCGTGGCGGAGGCCGATCTCGGCGATCGAGTGGAGCTCCTCGACCGGCGCGCCGAGGACGCTCACCGGCTGTCGCGGGCCGGGCACGTTGGAGACGCTGACCGCGAACTCGCGCGGGCTCGCCTCGATCCGCTCGACCAGCGCGGCGAGCCGCGGCGAGCGCCGTCCGATCGCCGCGACCGCCCCCTCGATCCGCTCGGCGTCGTGGGCCCGCTTGCGAACCGTCGTCTCGCGGTTCACCGCCCGGAGCCGCTCGACCGGATCGGGCACCGCGAGCGGCAGCCGCACCGAGAAGAAGGAGTCGCGGTTGGAGGCGTCGTCCCCCTCGTGATGGAGGCTGACCGGGACGCGCACGCGGACGTCCGCGAGCGAGCCGTGGCGTTCCTCGATCCAGCGCCGTAGCGACCCGGCGACGACGGCGAGCACGGCATCGTTCAGGGTCGCCCCGGCCAGCCGCTTGGCGGCGTCGTGAAGCTCGCCGAGCGGCACCTGCGCGAGCGCGACCCGGCGCCGCGCGCCGACCCTGCCGTCGAACGGGGAGCGGTGGAGCGAGCCGGCGAACTCCCGCTCGATGAAGGCGGCGAGGTGGGCGCGGCGGCGCTCATGGTCGGGATGCTCGCGGGCCGGCGGCGGGCTCGCGGCCTGCCCGGCCCGGTCTCGGTCCCACAGCAGCTCGCGCGCGAGCCGCATCGCCGCGGTCCCGTCGGCGAGGGCGTGGTGGATCCGCCAGACGAGCACCGACCCCCCGGCGGGGCGGGGAATCAGGTCGATCGCCCACAGCGGCCGGTCGCGGTCGAGCCGCTGCTCGAAGAGGCTGGCGACCTCGGCGAGCACCGCAGCCCGGTCGGGGGCCGGGCCGAGCGCGCTCAGGCGGACATGCTCGGCGAGGTCGAAGCCGGGGGCCGGAACCCAGGCGGGGCGCTCCGGCGTCCCACCGAGCGCCCGGCCGAGCTCCGGTGCCGCCGGGAGCCGCGCGGCGATCCGTCCCCGCAGCTCCTCGATCCCGACGCCGTCGCCGCCGAGCGCGACGACCTTGCAGGTGTGGCCGGCGATCGCAGCGCACTCGAGGTCGAGGATCGCCTTGTCCTCGGCGCTGAGCGGGATCGCGGCGTCAGCCATCGCCCGATCCTCGCAGCGCCGGCCGTCCGGACGCTCAGACACCGGCCACGAGCGGCGGGCGGAAGCAGACGGTCGCGCCGCCGTGACGCTTCGCCTCGTACAGCGCCCGGTCGGCCTCGCTGTGGAGCTCCTCGCCGTCGATTCGCTCACCCGAACGCATCGCCCCGCCGACGCTGGCGGCGAGCGGGACGGCGGCGCTCGCGAAGGCGTCGGAGACCCCGGCCCGGAGGCGCTCGGCAACCATCGTCGCCTCCGCCTCGCCGGCGCCCGGCAGGACCACTGCGAACTCGTCGCCGCCGATCCGGGCGGGCCAGTCGCCGGCGCGGATGCTCGCGCGGAGGACGCCCGCGACGACCCGCAGGGCGTCGTCGCCGAACAGGTGCCCGGCGGTGTCGTTGAGCTCCTTGAAGCGGTCGAGGTCGAGGACGAGCAGCGAGACGGAGCCACGGGAGCGCTCGCTCCGGGCGAGCTCGCCGGCGAGCCGCTCGTCGAACGCTCGGCGGTTCGGCAGGCCGGTGAGCTCATCGGTGCGGGCGGCTTGGTCGAGACGGTCGACGAGCACGGCGATCCGCGTCCTCAGCGCCCAGACGAGCAGGCCGAGGCCGAGCGTCGTCGCCACTCCACTGACCCAGAGCTCGACCGGCCCCGGCTGGTCGTCGAGGACGACGGCGACCGCGTAGAGGACCGCGATCCATGCGATCTGGAGCAGCGCCCAGCGCGCCGGGAGGAAGTAGAAGGCGAAGATCCCGAGCCAGACGAAGTAGGTGACGTAGGCGGCCGAGCGGCCCGGCACCGAGATCATCGCGATCGTGACGACGACCGACCCGAGGGCGACCACCGTCCCGATCGCCCACCAGGGCGCGGTCCGCCGGCGCAGCCAGAGCAGGACCCCGAAGGCGATCGAGGTGACGAAGGCGATCGTGGGCGCGACGAAGTCGGTGCCGTCCGGATGAGGAAGCAGGTAGGTGAGGAGCCCGAATGCGGCGCCGAAGACCGCAATCGCGGCGAGCAGCGACGCCGCCAGCTCGCGCTCGGAGCCGGCACCGAGGCGGGTGCGCAGGCGCGCGATCGACCGATCCGGTCCCATCACCGGCTACATCGGCAGAAATGGAGGCCGGGCTTGAGCCCCGCAGCGGCCCGATCGCGAGAACGAGAAGGGCCCGGGATCGCTCCCGGGCCCTTCTCGTAAGCGGTGCGGCCGGCGAACCGGCCGCGAGAGTCCCGCGGGACTCCCTACATCATCCCGCCCATGTCGGGCATGCCGCCGGGCATCCCGCCGGCCGCCGCTTCCTCCGGCGGCTCGGCCACGATGCACTCGGTGGTGAGGATGTTCTTGGCGATCGAAGCCGCGTTCTGCAGCGCCGAGCGCGTCACCATGGTCGGGTCGATGACGCCGTCCTTGATCAGGTCGCCGTACTCGCCGGTGCCGGCGTTCAGGCCCTCTCCGGCCTTCATGTCGCGCACCTTGTTGACGACGACCGAGCCCTCGAATCCCGAGTTCTCGGCGATCTGACGGAGCGGCTCCTCGAGCGCCCGGCGGATGATCTCCGCGCCGGTCGACTCGTCGGAATCGAGCCCCTTCACGTCGACCGAGTCCTGGGCGTTGAGGAGAGCGACGCCGCCGCCGGGAACGATGCCCTCCTCGAGGGCTGCCCGGGTGGCCTGCAGCGCGTCCTCGACGCGATGCTTCTTCTCCTTCATCTCGGTCTCGGTGGCAGCGCCGACCTTGACGACCGCGACACCGCCCGCCAGCTTCGCG
Organism: Solirubrobacterales bacterium; assembly: GCA_035695265.1. Lineage (GTDB taxonomy): Bacteria > Actinomycetota > Thermoleophilia > Solirubrobacterales > 70-9 > RHKX01. The sequence goes on along the minus strand of DASSEM010000178.1, from coordinate 188 downwards.
AGACGCTCCTGGAGCTTCTCCCGATCGAAGTCGGAGTCGGTGTTCTCGATCTCGGAGCGGATCTGACCGATCCGGCCCTCGATCTGCGCCTTCTCGCCGGCGCCGTCGATGATCGTCGTCGTGTCCTTGCTGACGACGACGCGGCGGGCCTTGCCGAGCTGGCTGAGCTGGGTGTTCTCCAGCTTCAG
>DASSEM010000177.1:0-3005 GCA_035695265.1 Solirubrobacterales bacterium | reverse complement strand
GCGACGGCGGCGGTGAGGACGCTGGCCCGCAGCACCGGCCGGAGCAGAGCGAGGATCATGCCGATGCCCTGCGCGGCGGCGAACGCCGCGGCCCAGCGGAGGTCGTGACCGCCGGGATCGCCGCCCAGGCCAACGACCTCGGCGAACGCGGCCGGGGCGATCAGCATCCAGCCGGCGGTCAGGAGGTGGGCGGCCGCCAGGACCGCGAGGCCCACGGCCACCGCCTCCTCGCAGGGGGTGCGGCGGGCGACGCTCACGCGGCCGTCTCCCCGGTCGCCGCCCGCCGCCGCGCCAGCGGCGAGGCGGGCACCCGCAGCAGCCGCGCGGGCCAGTGCGGGAGCCACCAGTTCCAGCGGCCCATCAGCGCGATCACCGCGGGCACGATCAGCGCCCTGATCACGGTCGCGTCGAGAAGGATCCCCGCGCCGAGACCGGTGGCGAACATCTTCAGGTCCGTTCCCGGGCCCGACGCCATCGACACGAAGGCCAGGAAGAGGATCAGAGCGGCGCTCGTCACCAGCCTCCCGGTCCGGCCGATCCCCTCGACCACCGCCGCCTCGGTCGAGCCGGTGTCGTCGTAGACCTCACGCATGCGGGCGAGGATGAACACCTCGTAGTCCATCGAGAGCCCGAACAGGAAGGCGAAGATCATCAGCGGCATCCACGACGGGATCGAGCCGGTGGCCTGGATGTCCCAGATCAGCTCGGAGCCGTAGCCGTGCTGCCAGACGAGCGCCAGCACTCCCCACGCGGCGGCGACGCTGAGGATGTTGAGGAGGATCGCCTTCGCCGGCAGGAGCAGCGAGCGGAACGCACGTGCCAGCAGCACGAACGTGGTGACGGCGATCAGCGCGATCATCAGCGGGAAGCTCCCGTAGACCGCATCGATGAAGTCGGCGTTCGCGGCCGGCTGCCCGCCGACGCGGACGTCCGAGCCGGCCGAATCCGCGACCGAGCGGACCTCCTCCAGCGTCGCCGACCCCGCGTCGGAGCTCGAGTCCGGCGTCGGGATCACCTCGACGAGCGCACTGTTGCCGTTGCGCCATTCCTCGCCGGCCGGGGCGACGGCGCCGTGGACGCCCTCGATGCCGTCGAGCTCGGCGGCGAGCGCGTCCGGATCGGTCGATTCGCCGACCAGGACCTCATGCGGGAGCAGCGAGCCCTCGCCGATCCCGGAGTCCTCGAGCGCGACCAGGCCGTCGTGCGCCTCCCCGGAGGAGGCCATCGTGTCGGCGTCGGAGGTCCCGAGCTGCAGCCCGGTCGCGGCGAGGACGAGCGCCAGCACGATGGCCATGCCGGCGCCCGCGGCCACCCAGCGCCGCCGCGAGACGGCGCTGGCCCAGCGGGTCCAGGCGCGGCTCGCCCGTTCGTCGGTCCGTCGGTGCGGCCAATCCAGCCGCGGGCCGAGCTTCGCCAGGACGACCGGCAGCAGGGTGATCGCGACGACCACCGAGACCAGCGGGATGAGCATCCCGCCGTAGCCCATCGAGCGCAGGAAGGGCAGCGGCAGGGCGATCAGCGCCAGCAGGCCGATCGCGACCGTGATCCCGCTGAACACGACCGCGCGCCCGGCCGTCTCCATCGCCCGCTGCACCGCCTCGTCGCCGCTGTGGCCGTTGGAGCGCTCCTCGCGCCAGCGCGAGACGACGAGCAGCGAGTAGTCGATCGCGACCCCGAGGCCGAGCAGGGCGATCAGGAATTGGACGATCGGCGAGATGTCGGTCAGCTCGGTCAGCCCGAGCAGCATCAGGAAGGTGGTCATGATCGACGCGAAGGCCATGATCAGCGGCACGACCGCGAGGAAGGACGCGAAGACGAATGCCAGGACGGCGAGCGCGCCGGCGGCGCCGATCACGGCCTCGAGCAGGACGCCGGGACCGTCGCTCTCCGCTCCCGAGTCCTCGAGCAGCGCATCGAAGCCGGTCAGATGCACCGGTGCTCCGGCGACGGTGACGCCGTCGAGCGCGGCGCTTGCGGCATGCTCAGCCTCGGGGTTCTCGCCGAAGTCGGAGTCGGCGCTCGGCCGCGGATGGACGAGCGCGAAGGTCGTCGAGCCGTCGGTCGAGACGAAGGCGTCGTCGCCGGTCGACGCGTAAGAGGCGATGCGGGCGCCGGGCAACGCCTCGCCGAGCTTGCGGTCGAGCGCCTCCAGGTCGCGCTGGACGGCCGGCGCATCGATCGACGCCCCCTCGGGGAGGGTGACCACGGGGACGAGCGGGGAGGAGTCCCCGCCGGTGCCGCCGTAGTCCTCGGCGATCTGCTGGTTGGTCTCCCAGCCTTCCTTGTCCGGGACCGAGAAGTCGTTCTCCAGCGCGTCGCTTGCGGGGCCGGCGGCGGCCACCCCCGCGAGCGTCAGCGCGATCCAGGCGACTACGACGATGCGTTTGTGGGCGAGTACCCAACGGGTCAATGAAGCCATGCGGCGATGCTCGCGGCCCGGCGGCGATGCGACCAGCGGGGCAGGCCCGCCTCCAGCGGTGCGGCTCGCCCGTGGCAGACGTACGGTTAGCCGTAGCGTGATCGCCGTCGCTTCGGGCAAGAATCCAGTGATGGACCGAAGCGTCCTGATCGTCGACGACCACCCCGGGTTCCGCGCGCAGGCGCGGCGGCTCCTCGCCTGCGAGGGCTACCGGGTGATCGGCGAGGCGGCCGACTGCGGCACCGCTTACGAGTGCGCCCTCAGGCTCGCCCCTGAGGTTGCCCTGGTCGACGTCCACCTCCCCGACGGGACGGGCTTCGAGCTCGCCCAGCGCCTTCGCGCGATGGACGCCGCGCCGCTGGTGATCCTGATCTCGAGCCGCGACAGCGCCGAGCTCGAGCCATGCGTCTCGGCCTCTCCGGCTCGAGGGTTCATCGCGAAGGCCGAGCTCTCGCGCACGACGATCGAGGATCTGCTGCCATGAGGGGGATGGCGATTGCCGAGTCGCGGGACAACGCGGGCAGCGACCGCCCGGTGCGGGCGCTGGTTGCCGACGACTCCGTCCTGCTCCGCGAGGGGATCGTGC
>DASSEM010000176.1:0-6489 GCA_035695265.1 Solirubrobacterales bacterium | reverse complement strand
CGTCCCTCTCGACTTCCGCCTCGGCTTCGGCGGGAGCTTCGGCGAGCAGACGAGGATCATCTGGCTCGACGAGGCGCCGAACGAGCTCACCGCCAACCGCCGCCCCGAGGTCGAGCTCGTCGGCGGGATCGCCGCGACCCTGGCGGCGATGCACGAGGGGGAGGGCGCCGGCGGCGGCAAGCCCCGCACCGATGCCGGGGTCGAGGCTCTGCGCGAGACCGAGACCGAGAAGCGCGCCGCCGAAGTCGCGGAGCTCAACGACGACCGCGCCCCGCTGCACCCGCTCCGCATCTACAAGGAGCTCGACGAGCTGCTCGACCGCGACGCGATCGTGATCGGCGACGGCGGCGACTTCGTCTCCTACGCGGGTCGGGTGATCGAGACCTTCGAGCCGGGGACCTGGATGGACCCGGGGCCGTTCGGCTGCCTCGGCGCCGGCCCCGGCCAGGCGATCGGGGCCGCGTGCGCGAAGCCCGGCCGGCAGGTCTGCCTGCTGCTCGGCGACGGCGCCTTCGGCTTCAGCGGCCTCGAGTTCGACACGATGGCCCGCCACGGCCTCCCGGTCGTCGGGGTGATGGGGAACAACGGCATCTGGGCGCTCGAGAAGAATCCGATGGAGTACCTCTACGGGTACTCGGTCGCCGCCGAGCTTCAGCCCGAGACCCCCTACGAGGAGATCATCGCCGCGCTCGGTGGCCACGGCGAGCTGGTTCGCGAGCCGGGCGAGCTGCGGCCGGCGCTCGAGCGCGCCTTCGCCGCCGGGGTTCCGGCGCTCGTCAACGTCCTCACCGATCCCGACGTGATCTACCCGCGCCGGGCGGTCCTCGCCTGAGACTGAGCTGTGAAGGGCTCGCGATGGGCCTGAGGGTCGGCCGCCACAACTTCGCCTACGTCACCTACGACGCCTCCAGCGACGTCATCTACGCCAAGCACGACGATTCGCCGTCGGTCCGCCGCGAGCCCTCGCCCGAGGACGACGTCTGGCTCTTCGACGCCGACGGCCGTTTCCACGGGATCGCGCTGATGGAGCCGCGGGCGCGGCTCGAGCGCGACGGCGCCGTCCACGCCTCGTTGCCGAGCGGCGAGCGGGAGCGGGTGGTCGGGGTCGAGTTCGCGGTCGGTCGCTGAGCCGGCTCCGCGAGACGACACTTCCGTCCTCCCTGGGGACGCTTCGGTCGTCTCGCGCTACGGGCTCAGGGAGCCGGTGCGGCGATCGTCGCGGCGACCGTGCCTGCCTCGTCGCAGATCCAGAGCATCGCATCCGATCGGTGCACGGCGGCGACGCCGTGGCCGATCCCGGCGCGGAACTCGGCCTCGAGCGCGGTCGGGCCTGAATCGACGGTCGGCATCTCCAGGAACTCCTCGGCGACCTGCCAGTACCAGAGGTTGCTGACGTGGCCGGCGAGGTCGATCAGCGAGCGCCCGAACCACCACCGGAAGCGCTCTGCGTCGTCCGCGGGCGCGGGCGGATGGCGAAGCGCCGCCCGGGCCTTGCGCCCGTCCGTGCTCGGCCCGTAGATCGCCTCGAACTCGGCCGGCAGCCGCGCCGGCAGTCGCGATGCGGGATCGACGTGGACCCAGATCGCCGTGGCGGTGGCGTCGGCGCCGCCGTCGCCGGCGATCGTCGTCGTCCGCTCCGCCACGGTCTTCGCCTTGGCGCTGCACCAGGTCTCGAGCTCGAGGGCCTCGGGAAATGTGGGCAGGCGGCGGACGTCGAGCCGGAGCCGGCGAATAACCCACGCCGACCCGGCCCCGAAGCCGGAATCGAGGCCGTCGGCGAAGGCGACCTCCTGCAGCCAGCGGGCGATCGCGAAGGGATGGGCGTTTCCGGCCGCGTCGACGTCGGCGGCGCCGACCTGGTGGCGGCCGGTGAAGGTGCGGCCGCTGACCCCCGCCGCCACCGGCTCAGCCGCGACCGGCTTCGACGTGGTCCTTGAGCCCCTCCGCCGCGCCCTTGGTCAGGAACTCCTTGACCCGGCCCTCGACCGGGCCGCGCAGGAGCATCCCGAGCATCCGCCCGGGATCGACGATCAGCTCGAAGGTCGCCTCGGTCCGCTCCGGCTCGAGCGCGACGAACGTCCACGAGCCCTCGAGCGACTTGACGTCCCCTTCGAGCTGCACCCAGCTCATCCCCTCCGGCTCGTCGTCGTAGGAGAAGCGGAGCCGCTGCCGGGTCTTCTTGACGACCGCGTCGGAGGATGTGTCGACGAGGATCGCGCGGCCCCGCTCGTCGGTCTCGAGCGTCTCGACCGTCTCCAGCGCCGGCTGCCAGGCCGGTGAGGCCGGAACGTCGGCGGCGACCGCGAAGACCCGCTCGCGCGACGCCTCGATCTCGACCGTCCAGCTCGCCGTCAGGATTCCCACGGGCGCCAGCCTACTGAGCGGCTGGCATGGCACTTAGAGTCCGCGGCGATGTCGAAGCCGCGCCCCGACATGCCCCCGTTCGGCGAGGCGGACCTCCGCGACGATCCGATCGAGCTGTTCGCCGCCTGGTTCGAGCGCGCCGCCGCGGAGCTGCCGCTGGCCGAGGCGGTCTGCCTGGCGACCGTCGACGGCGACGGGCTCCCCGACGCCCGGATGGTCCTGCTCAAGGGCTTCGACGAGCGCGGCTTTCGCTTCTTCACCAACGAGGAATCGGCAAAGGGGGCCCAGCTCGCCGCCCGCCCGGCGGCGGCGCTCGCGTTCTACTGGCGCGAGCTCGACCGCCAGGTCCGGGTCAGGGGTCCGGTCGAGCGGCTCGATCCGCCCGAGTCGGACGAGTACTTCGCCACCCGGGAGCGAGCGAGCCGGATCGGCGCCTGGGCGAGCCCGCAGAGCCGCCCGATCGCCGGCCGCGAGGAGCTCGACCGCAGCGTCGCCGAGGTCGAGGCGCGCTTCGCCGACGCCGAGGTGCAGCGACCCCCGCACTGGGGCGGTTTCCGCGTCGTGCCGGAGACGGTCGAGTTCTGGCAGGGGCAGGTCGGCCGCCTCCACGACCGCTTCCGCTACGAGCGCGCCGGCGACTCCTGGAACTGGACCCGGCTCGCGCCCTGAGGCGGCCCTCAGCCCGTGGCCGTCCCGTTCCGGGCGGTCCGGAGCGCCGTGCCGTAGAGGATGTCGTGCCGCGAGACGGTGATCTCCGGCAGCGCGAATGCTCGCATCGCCTTGATCAGGATGATCACCCCGGCGACGATCGTCGGCGCCCGGTCGGGGTCCATGCCGCGGACGGTGCGGCGCTCGGCGAGCGGCAGCGCGGCGAGCCGCGAGCAGAGCTTCTGCACGGTCTCGAGCTCGAGCCGGTGGCCCTCGATCCGGTCGGGGTCGACCCCCTCGAGGCCGAGGTCGATCGCGGCGAGGATCGCCGGCGTCCCCGCGACCGCGATGCCGCAGTCGGCGCGCAACCCAGGGTGGGTGGCGAGCTCGGCGTCGATCGCGCCGCCGACGTCGTCGCTCAGCGACTCCAGCTCGTTCGTCTGCGGCGGGTCGGTGTGGAAGTGGCGCTCGGTGTGGCGGACGACGCCGAGCTGCAGCGACGTGTGAAAGCTCGCCTCCTCTCCGGAGCCGACGACGATCTCGGTCGAGCCGCCGCCGATGTCGATCACCATGGTCTCGCCCTCGCCGCAGCCACCGCGGGCACCCTGGTAGGTCAGCTCCGCCTCCTCGTGGCCGCTGAGAATCCGGGCCGGCAGCGCGAAACGCTCGCGCAGCTCGGCGATGAACGCCTCCGAGTTGGCGGCGTCGCGGGCGGCGCTCGTGGCGAAGGCGAACGTCTCGGCGGCGCCGAGCTCGCTCGCGATCGCCAGGTAGTCGCCGATCGCCGCGAAGACGCTCTCGAGCGCCTCGGTCGAGAGCTTTCCCGAGATCTCGACCCCGCGCCCGAGCCCGGTCACCTGCGATTCGTGCCTGACCGTCTCGGCGCGGGCGTCGACGACGTCGGCGACGAGCAGCCTGGTCGAATTCGTCCCGATGTCGATCGTGGCCACGCGCACGGCCGAAGAGCGTAGCCCCTTTGCGACCCGGCTCCGGCGAGATGCAGGGAGCCGATTCCCGGTCCCGCGACGCCCCGCTACAGTCGCTGGGGGAGCGATGGAGTCCACGACGCGATACGCGCGCTCGGCCGACGGCGCCAGCATCGCCTACCAGGTCCATGGCGAGGGCCCGCTCGACCTCGTGTTCGTGCCCGGGTTCGTATCGCACGTCGAGCTGATCTGGGAGGAGCCCTCGATCGGGCGTTTCATGCGCCGGCTTGCCTCGTTCTCGCGCCTCGTCCTCTTCGACAAACGTGGGCAGGGGCTCTCCGACCGGCTGGGCCGCCCGCCGACCCTGGAGGAGTCGATGGACGATCTCGGCGCGGTCATGGACGCGGTCGGGATCGAGCAGGCGGCCATCTTCGGCATCTCCGAGGGCGGCCCGATGTCGATGCTCTACGCCGCCACCCATCCCGAACGGGTCTCGGCGCTGGTCCTCTACGGGACCTACGCGCGGTTGACGAAGGCGCCCGACTATCCGGAGGGGATTCGCCCCGAGTGGCTCGATCGCTGGAGCGAGGCGATGCGGGCGGAGTGGGGCGGGCCGGTCGGCGTCGAGCTCTGGGCTCCGAGCGAGCGCGGCAACCCCGACTTCGCGCGCTGGTGGGGGCGGCTCCTGCGGCAGGGCGCGAGCCCCTCCGCAGCGCTGGACCTGATGGACCTCTACCGCGAGATCGACGTCCGCTCGGCGCTGCCCGCGATCGGGGCGCCGACCCTGGTCGTCCACCGGCGCGACGACATGCTCGTCCCACTCCGCCATGCCCGCTACCTGGCCGAGCACATCGCCGGCGCCCGCTACGTCGAGCTCGGAGGGTCCGATCACCTGGTTGCGGTCGGGGGCGACGACCTGATCGAAGAGATCGAGGAGTTCCTGGTCGGCAGCCGCGGCGCCCACGGCGTCGAGCGCTCGCTCGCCACCGTCCTCTTCACCGACATCGTCGGCTCGACCGAGACCGCTGCCCGGCTCGGCGACCGCCGCTGGCGAGACCTGCTCGAACGCCACGACGCGGCGGTCCGGACCGCGCTCGCGGTCCACCGCGGCAACGAGGTGAAGACGACGGGCGACGGCTTTCTCGCCACCTTCGACGGTCCGGCGCGGGCGATCCGCTGCGCGCTGGCGATCCGCGACGAGGTCGGCAACAGCGGCCTCGAGCTCCGGTCGGGAATCCACAGCGGCGAGGTCGAGATGATCGGCGCCGACGTCGGCGGCATGGCGGTCAACATCGGCGCCCGCGTCGGCGCCCTCGCCGGAGCGGGGGAGGTCCTCGTCTCGAGCACCGTCCGCGAGCTCGTCGTCGGATCGGGGATCGAGTTCGAGCCCCGCGGCACCCACGAGCTCAAAGGTGCCCCCGGCGAGTGGCATCTCTTTGCCGTCAGTGGGTAAGTCCAGGGGGAGATGCCCACCCTCCACCTCCTCCGCCACGCCAAGTCGAGCTGGGAGCATCCTTCCCTCCACGACCACGACCGGCCGCTCGCCCCGCGCGGCGTCAGGGCCTGCACGCTGATCGCCGACCACCTTCGCGAGCGCCGGATCACTCCCGACCTCGTCCTCTGCTCGACCGCCCTCCGCGCCAGGCGGACGCTCGAAGGCGTCGCCGCCGGCTTCTCCCGCACGCCCCGGGTCCACTACGAGGCCGCGATCTATGACGCCACGGCGCCGGAGCTCATCGACCTCCTCCGCCACCTCCCCGCCGCGAGACTGCACATATCGGCTCCCCCGGCCGGCAATCGCGATCTCGGCGACCCCGAGTCGGTGATGCTGATCGGCCACCAGCCCGGCATCGGCGAGCTCGCCACGACCCTCGCCGCCTCCGGCGACCGCCTCGCCGACCTCGAGGCCAAATTCCCCACCGCCGCCCTCGCCACCCTCGAGCTCGACTCCGACTGGCGCGACCCTGCGCCCGGCTCCGCCCGCCTCACCGCCTTCGTGAAGCCGAAGGAGCTCGCCCGGACGGGCTGATCCACCCGAGCGAACGCGAGAAACCCCAGCATGCCGGGGTTTCTCGCCATCGCCCCCGGTCGGCCGCCCACACCAGCATTGCTATCCTCTGCGACCCGCCGCGGGGTGGAGCAGTCAGGTAGCTCGCCGGGCTCATAACCCGGAGGTCGCGGGTTCAAATCCCGCCCCCGCTATCCGAGAAGCCCGCTTATCAAGCGGGCTTCTCGCGTTCTACAGCCCGAGTCGGAACCCGTGCGGGCATCATTAGGGGCATCAATTCTGCGCAGCTACGGGCGGTTTCGATCGGGCTGGCAATCCGGCGGAGACGGAGTACAAAGGGATAGTGGACGACGTCGAAATCGACCGCTGGCTGGCCCACCCGCAGGTGCGGACCCGCCATCGCCGCCGGGCTCGCGTTGCTCCGGACGAGCTCTGGCATGCGGCCGAATCGGTCCGGGTCGCCGATGCGCCGACCTTTGGCAGGGTGCTGCGCTGGCGAATCCCGGGGACGCCGGCCGAGCTCGCGTATCGCGACGTCCTTCG
>DASSEM010000175.1:0-3052 GCA_035695265.1 Solirubrobacterales bacterium | reverse complement strand
GCGATCTCCGAGCTGCCGACCGAATCCGCGGCGATCTCGGTGCCAGTGACGCTGTCCGGAGCGAGCGTTGGGTTCGGGTAGGTACCCGCGAGCGATCCGCCGGCCGGGCCGCTGGGTGCCAGGCCACTCAGCGTCGACTCGTCGACGTCGGTGCCCGTGAGGCTGTCGTCGACGACGTCGTCGCCGGTCACGGCCTTGCCGTTCTTGAGCCGGTTCGACGTCAGCGTTTCCTTCTTGACGTCGGAGTTCTTGACCGACCCCTTGGCGATGTCCTTCGACGAGTTCACCTTCGCCGCCAGCGCCGTACCACCGGCGACGACGAGGAAGACGGCGAGCGTCGACATCACGTTCGCGTAGCTGAAGTGGCGGCGAACTCCGCCCTTCGTGCTCGGGTCCATTAGCAACCTCCCAATAGCTGGTCCCTGGGCGGCGAAATCATTCGCAGCCTGAATCGAATCGATGGTAACCGATTGCGCGTAACCGCCCTCAATCATTCGTCCAGCGGGCGACGCGGTCCGCGATCTTCGCAATGCTCCCCTCCGTGAGCGCGGCGGTCGGGGAGCGAATCGAGCGAATCTGCGAGTACTCGGACCGCCTTCCGGGCAGCGATGCCGAGCGGCGGCTCACCAATGCACTCGCGGCCGAGCTCGAGGCCGACGGGATGCGGGTCGAGGTCGAGACGGCCTGGGTCCACCCGCAGTGGCCGATCGTCCACCTGCTCCATTGCCTGGTCGCGATCGCGGGCAGCGTCGTCGCACCGGTTGCGCCGGTGGCCGGCTTCGCGCTCGTCCTGGCCGCGGCGACTTCGGCCCACCTCGACCTCTCGGCGCGCCTCTACCTGCTCCGCGGCCTGCTCTTCCGCCGTGCCTCGCAGAGCCTGCATGCGCGGGGGGAAGCGGACGCCGCGGGCGAGCGGGTCATCCTCTGCGCCAACCTCGACGCGCCGCGCACCGGCGCCGTCTACAACCGGGGCCCGATGCGCCTCCTCGACGCGGCGGCGCGCCGGCTTCCGGTCGCCTCCTCGCCGACCCGGATCTGGTTCTGGTCGATCGCCCTGCTCCTGGTGCCGGTCGGCGCCCGGATGGCGGGCCTCGACGCCGCCTGGCTCGACTACGTCCAGCTCGCCCCGACCCTGGTTCTGATCGTCGCCTGCTTCGCGCTCGGCGAGATCGCGCTCTCCCCCGCCTCCCCCGGCGCCAACGCGAACGCCTCCGGCGTGGCAGCTGCCCTCGCCGCGACGCGGCAGCTCGCCGCCGATCCTCCCGACTGGCTCGAGGTCGAGCTGCTCCTGTTCGGCGGCGGCGAGACGACGATGGAGGGCATGAGCTCGTTCCTGCGCGCCCACCGCAAGGACCTCGACCGGGAACGGACCCGGTTCATCTCGTTCGAGTCGGTCGGCCGCGGCGAGCCCGGCTTCGCGGTCTCGGGCGGCCTCGCGGTCTCGCTGCCCTTCGATCGCGAGCTGGTCGATGCATGCACGGCGGTCGCCGCCGCGCGGGAGGATGAGGAGCGGCGCGCCGAGCCGTTCCGCGACGTCCGCGCCACCGCCGCGACCGTCGCCCGCACCCACCGGCGGCGGGCGATCGCGATCACGTGCCGGGAGGCAGGCCGGGCGCTGCCCGAGGGCCATCACACCCCGGGCGATCTCCCCGCCACGGTCGATCCCGGTGCCGTCGAAGCCGCGGCCCGCCTCGCCGCCGACGCGATCCGGCTCCTCGACCGGGATCTCGGGCGTGAGCGTCCGCACGCCCTGGCAAGCTCCGCCGATCGGCGCGACGACCAGTGAACACCGCCCCCTGACCGCACCCGACCCCGTCGCCGCCGTCCGCTGATACCGGCCGACCTCGACCCCGGGGCGATCCTCCTCCTCTTCGCGTGGTCGTTCGGTCTGGCCGCGATCGAGATCGAGATCGAAGGCGGCTACGGCTGGGCCGAGCGCCTCCCGACCTGGTACTTGAAGCGAGGCCGCACCGGCCGGGCCTACGGCCTCGTGATGGCGAGCCGGCCGCTGACCGGCTACCACGTCTTCGCCTTCACGATCCCCCTCGTCGTCCTCCACCTTCCGTTCACGCTCGGAGTCGATTGGTCGCTCGCCGCCGAGCTGCGGACGATCGCCACCTACTTCCTGATCGCGGTGGTCTGGGACTACCTCTGGTTCGTCCTCAACCCCGCCTACACGGTCGGTCGATTCCGGCGCGGCAGCGTCTGGTGGTTCCCGCGGGCCTGGATCTGGCGCTTTCCGGTCGACTACTACGCCAGCATCGGGCTCTCGGTTGCGCTCGCCGCCCTCGCGGCGGCGGCCGGCGGCGACGCCTCCTGGCTCGGAGGCCACCTCTGGAACCTCGCGGGCCTGCTGCTCCTGGTCGCTGTCACGGTCCCCCTGGCGCCGTCCTACCACCGCTGGTACCGGCACATGCGCCGGGTCGGAGCCGACGACCGCGAGCGCACCCCAACCTACCCCCCGCCGGCTCCAGAGGAGGTCTGGTCGGGCGGCGAGCCGGACCTGCATCCGCTGAAATCAGGGCGAGGAGAGCGCGGCCCCGGCCCGGACGACGGCTAGCGTCAAGCCGGCCGCAGCCGCACCGGCAGCGCCTTGAGCTGGTTGACGAACTGCGTCTCGGCGTAGGCCGGGGCGCCGTCGAGCTCGATCTCCGGGTAACGCCGCAGCGTCTCCTCGATCAGGATCCGCAGCTCGAGCCGCGCCAGGGCGGTGCCGAGGCAGAAGTGCCGGCCGCCGGCGCCGAACGCCTGATGCTCGGCCTCCCGGGTCAGGTCGAAGCGGTCGGGGTCGTCGTAGACATCCTCGTCGCGATTGGACGAGACGTACCACATGACGACCTTGTCGCCTTCCCGGATCGTCGTTCCGCCGAGCTCGACGTCGGCGGTCGCGGTGCGGCGGAAATGGGAGAAGGCGGGGAACATCCGCAGCGCCTCCTCAACCGCGGCCGGGATCCGCTCCGGCTCGTCGAGCAGCATCCGCTTCTGCTCGGGGTCCTCGAGCAGCGCCCGCATGCCGCTGCAGTAGGTCGCCTTGGTCGAGTCGTTGCCGGCC
>DASSEM010000174.1:0-5662 GCA_035695265.1 Solirubrobacterales bacterium | reverse complement strand
CGACGCCGCGGCGCTCGCCAGGGGCCTCGCCCCGGGCGCGCCGGTGCTCGAGCCGCGCCCCGGCGGAGGCGAGGGGCTCGAGGAGCTCGGCCTCGCCCAGGCCGAGCACGAGCTCGACGCGGCCGGGCTCGAGCGGCGGCGACTCGGCGAGTGGGAGCGGCTGACGGTCGGGCCGTTCGCGGTGACCGCCCTGCCCGCGGTCGACGGCACCGGCGATCCGCAGCTCTCCTGGCTCGTCGAGGCGGCGGGAGTTCGCGTCGTCCACCTCGGCGACACGCTCTTCCACGGCCACTGGTGGCGGATCGCGCTCCGCGCCGGCCCGATCGACCTCGCCCTCGTCCCGATCAACGGCGCCCGGCTCGACTTCCCGCACCGGCGCCCGCCGAGCTCCCTCCCGGGCGTCATGAATCCCGAACAGGCGGCGGAGGCGGTGCGCATCCTCGGAGCCCGGCTCGCGGTCCCGATCCACTACGACGGCTACGCGGGAACCCCCTTCTACCAGCCGGTCGAACCGGCGCTCGACCGGTTCCTCGCCGCGGCCGCCGAGCCCGGCGCCGGCTGGCAGCCGCGAGTCCTCGCCGCCGGGGAATCGCTCGAGCTCGCCGCCTCGGGCTGATCCCAGGTCAGCCGTCGAGTCCGAGCGCCCGCCGCATCGCCGCGCGCCCGCGAGCGACGGCGCCCGGATCGTCGTGAAGCTGGATCGCCTGGTTTACCCCCTGGGCGATCGCGTTCACCTCGAAGGCGGCCTGGGCCGGATCGACGCCGGCGAGCTCACCGCGAGCCAGTGCCGCCTCGACCTCGCCTGCGATGGTCCGCCGCCAGCGCTTGTCGATCTCCCGGATGGCGTCGCGGACGGCGCCCGGCCGGGCATCGAAGTCGGCGGCGGCCTGGGTGAGAAAGCAACCGCCCGGGAAGGTCGGCCGGGCGAGGTGGGCGAGCCACGCCTCGACGACGATCTCGAGGCGGGCGCGTCCCGGTGGCGATGGTGCCGCGGTCTCCCAGACCTCCTCGCGGAAGGTCGCCGCGGCACGCGCCAGCGCCTCGAGCTGCAGCTTCTCCTTGCTGCCGAACGGCCCGACGATGCCGGCCTTGCTCATCCGCAGGCGCTCGGCCAGGGAGCCGATCGTGACCCCGTCGAGGCCGGCGACGGATGCCTCATCGACGACCTCGCGGACGATCGACTCGCGGGTGCGGGCGGCTGCTGCGCGCGAGCTTCGGGGCATCGGATGCACGATAGCTGACGCTCGTTCGCCAGCCGTGCGGAGCCGGGTTCGGTGGTCGCTACGGAGCCTTTACACAGTGGTTCTGTGCAAACCTGTGGCGTCCATGGACCACCGCGGCGACACGGATCTGAAGGCCGCAGTCGCCGCGCCAGACAGTCCGGCCGCGGCCGGCGCGCCGTCGCCCCCGGGACGGGCGGCGGCGCCCGGTGGCGGCCGGCGCTGCCGCCCGCGCGTCCAGCCGCCGCCGATCGGCGGCCTCCGCCCGACCGATGTGATCGGTGCCTTCTTCGTCGCCGGGGTCGCGATGCTGATCGCCGGCGCCGCCGTGGCCGTAGCGAACGCGATCGAGCCCTGGACCTGGGGTCGCTGGCTCGCCCTCCATCTCGTCTTCGTCGGCGGCGTCTCCCAGCTCGTCCTCGGCGCCAGCCAGTTCTTCGCCGGCGCGTTTCTCGCCACCGACCCGCCGCGACGCGCGCTGATCCGCGCCCAGCTCGCCGGCTGGAACGCCGGCGCGCTCCTCGTCGCGCTCGCGGTCCCGTTCGCCGGGGCCGCCGCGGTCTACGCCGGCGCCGGGCTGCTGCTGGTGACGCTCGGCCTCTACGCCGCCGGCCTCGCCGAGATGCGCCGCCGCTCGCTCGGCAGCGTTCCCTGGGCGACCCGCTGGTACCTGGCCGCGACGACCTTCCTGGTGATCGGCGTCGTCGCCGGCGCGATGCTCGCCAACGCGGTCGCCTGGCCGCACGGAAACCTGCTCGGCGCTCACATGGTCCTCAACCTCGGCGGCTGGTTCGGGACCGCGATCGTCGGCACCCTGCACACGTTCTTCCCCTCGCTGACCCACTCGCGGCTCCGGCTCCCGCGCCTGCAGGGACCGACGTTCGCCGCCTGGGCCGGCGCCATCGTCCTGCTCGCCGGCGGCTACGGCCTCTCGCTCGACGCCGCCGCGGTCGCCGGTTGGTGCCTGCTCGCGCTCGCCGCCGCCGGGCTGGCCGCGAACCTGCTCGGCAGCCTGCTCGCCGCGCGCCGGCCGCTCTCGCTCCCGGCGCGGGTGATCGCCGCCGCCCAGGTCTTCCTCGTGCTCGGCGTCGCGGTCGCCGCGGTCGGCGTGATCGGCACCGGCCCCGGCGAAGCGCTCGCCGATCCGACCCGGGCCGCC
Organism: Solirubrobacterales bacterium; assembly: GCA_035695265.1. GTDB lineage: Bacteria > Actinomycetota > Thermoleophilia > Solirubrobacterales > 70-9 > RHKX01. The sequence continues at coordinate 3,283 of DASSEM010000174.1, read as the reverse complement.
GTCGCGACGCTGCTCGTCGCCGGCTGGATCGGGCTCACCGTGCTCGGCTCCCTCCTCCACCTGCTGGCGCTGCTGCTCCGCGTCCGCGACCTGAAGCGCGGGATGCCCGCGCCGCGTCCGGCCCGCGACCTCGCGCTGACCGCCGCTGCCGCCCTCGGCGTCGCCGCGGCCGCGGCCGCCGACCTGGGCGCCGGCTCACTGCTCGACCGCGCCGGCGAGGCGGTCCTGATCGCCGCCTACGTCCTGCTCGGCGCCCAGGTGGCGCTGCTCGGCGCCCGCGTCATCCGCACCGCCCGCCCGCGGATCTGACCGCGGGATTCGCCCCCCGTACCCCGCCGCTCCACTAGCCTTACCGGCCCGCGGCGAGGTAGCTCAGTTGGTAGAGCACACGACTGAAAATCGTGGTGTCGCCGGTTCGATTCCGGCCCTCGCCATCTGGGCTCGGCTACCGCCGACCGCGGGCGGCCGGCCCCGCCCCCGGCGTGACCCGGTAGGCGGCGATCGGCTCCGTCTTGCCCTTGAGACGGAGTGAGACGGCCTCGCCCGGCTCGGGGTCCGCGAGCCCGGTGGCGACCCGTGCGGAGAGGACGACCTCTCCTCCTCCTGCCTCGCCCTGGAGCCGGGCCGCGGTATTGACGACGTCGCCGACGGCCGTGAAGTCGTAGAGCGCCCGCTCGCCGATGTTGCCGACGAATGCCTCGCCGAAGTCGAGCCCGATCCCGAGCTCGACGAATGGCCCCTGCGCCGACCCGTAGCCAACCGCGGCGAGCAGCTCCTCGGCGTGCCCGAACATCAACCGCTTGAGCTCGTCGTCGGTGATGTCCGGACGCAGATACGGCAGGTACAGGGCCATCACCTCGTCCCCGATCAGCTTGTCGATGATCGCGTCCGGGAAGAACACGCCCTCCGCGCACTCGTAGAAGCGCCGAAGCAGCTCGGACACCTGACGAGGGGTGCTTCCCTCGCTATGCGCCGTGAATCCCCTCAGGTCCGCGAAGAGGACGCCGGTTTCGACGGTGATCCCGCCCGGCGGCGAGGCCTCCACGCAGGTGATGCAGAGGTTCGGGTTCTTGCGCGACGGCCGGTAGCCGAGCGGTCCAACGACATGCCGCCCCGGCCCCGCGAACGGCGCTCCGCACATCGAGCAGCGCGGGCTGCTCGGCAGGCTGGCGAACAAGCGGCCGACGACCCGTCCCATCCCGGTGTAGTGCATCGACATCACTGCCGCCCAGTCGTCTTCAGAAAGCGGCTCGGAGCCCGGCTTGCCCGCCTGCTTGCGGATCTGACGCAGCGCCATCCGCTGCCAGAGGGTCAGCTTCTGCGGCATCGGGCCAGGGCCCTGATCGTCCACCCGGCGATCGTAGAGCTCCGGCACCGTCGGATTCAACGCGCCGGGATCAGGCCTCACCCAGCGACTCCGCTCGCCCGACCCGCCTGGTCGCCGTTGCATCGCTCTCCTCTCGCAGGCCGATGCGATCGTGGAGGCGCCGCAGCGGCCCCGGCGACCACCAGTTCCACGGGCCCAGGAGCGCCATCAGGGAGGGCACCAGCAACGCGCGGACGACCAGTGCGTCGATCAGCACCCCGAGCGCGGCGCCGACACCGATCTGTTTGATGAACAGCACCTCGGAGGTGACGAAGGCGCCGATCGCCACCGCGAGCAGGACGGCGGCGGCGGTGACCACCGCGCCGGTCCGCGCCAGACCGGTGGCGACGGCCTCCCGGTCGGGCATGCCGGCGTCATGGGCCTCCTTGATCCGGCCGAGCAGGAAGACCCCGTAGTCGGTTGAGAGTGCGAAGACGAGCGTCGCTGTGACGAGGAAGTCGGTCGGCTCGATCCCGCCGTCGGCGCTGTAGCCGAGGAGGCCCTCGAGACGGCCGTCCTGGAAGATCAGCGTCAGCAGTCCGAGCGTCGAGCCGACGGTGAGCGCGTTCATCACGAGCGCCTTCAGCGGCAGCACCACCGAACCGGTCATCAGCCAGAGCACGACGAAGGTGAGCCCGGCCAGCAGCACGATCGCCAGCGGCAGCCGCGAGCCGATCCCGTCCTGCTGGTCGATGAACGAGGCCGCCTCGCCGCCGACCAGGACCGGCAGCGACCCGGAGTCCGCGCGGATCGACTTGACCGCGTCGCGGGCGGCGTCGCCGGCCGCATCGCCCTCGGCGATCGCGTCGATCCGCCAGGTGTCGGAATCGAGCCGCTCGGGCGGCTGGACGCCGGCGATACCGTCGGTCCCGGCGACGCGATCGGCGAGGCCGCGGACCGCGGGCCCCTCCCCGGCTCCCGCCTCGGCGACGATCAGCACGGGGCTGCTGTCCTGACCGGGGAATCCAGTGGCGAGCGCATCGCCGACCGTGCGCGCGCTGTGGCCCTCGGGAACCGACCCGACGTCGACCGGGGTCCAGGCCGCGCGCAGCGACGGGATCGCGAGAGCAACCATCAGCACCGCGGTGACGGCGGCGATCAAGCCGGGACGGGCCATCACGCGCCCTGCGATCCGGTACCAGCGGTCGTGCGCACCGCCGCGGTCGCGCGCCTTCAGCTTCACGTTCCAGAGCGCGAAGAAGGCCGGTGCGATCGTCAGCGAGGCGAGCGCGGCGATGACGGCGACGCTCGCGCCGCCGATTCCCATCGACTGCAGGAAGTTGAGCGGGAAGACGGTGAGCGTCGCCATCGCCAGGGCAACGGTGGCGGCGCTGAAGACGACCGTGCGGCCGGCGGTCGCCATCGTGTCGCGCAGCGCCTGCACCCCCGGGCCGCTGCGTTCGAGCTCCTCCCGGTAGCGGGTGAGCAGGAAGAGGGTGTAGTCGATCGCCAGCCCGAGCCCGAGGCCGATGACGAGGTTCAAGCAGAAGACCGAAAGCCCGTGCACCTCGTTGATCCCCCGCAGAACGAGGAACGCGCTGAAGATCGTCGTGATCCCGACGAGCAGCGGCATCAGCGCGGCGCGGGCACCGCGGAAGAAGACGAAGGAGAGCAGGATCAGGATCGGGAACGCGAGCATCTCCGCCCGGCCGAGGTCCTCGGAGATCTGCTCGCTGAGCTGCTCGTTGGCGAGCAGCGAGCCGCCGAGGGTGACGTCGTCGCGGTTGCCGAGGCGCTCGTCGAGCGCCTCGATCACGGCGTCGTCGTCGGCATCCGCGGCCAGGGTGGCCGCGACATAGGTGGAGTTGCCGTCGGTCGAGATGAATCGATCGGCGGCCGCCCGCCCGCCAGCCGCGGATGCGACCGACTCCACGCCGGGGATCGAGCCGAGCTCGCCGGCCACCTCGCGGATCTGCT
>DASSEM010000173.1:0-7088 GCA_035695265.1 Solirubrobacterales bacterium | reverse complement strand
CAACGACGCCGTTCTCGCGATCTCGACCGGAGCATTGCGGCGACTGTTCGAGGCGCGCGGCGCAGAGATCCCCAACCACTTCTCGGCGCTGGTCCCGATGAGCATCCGAAAGGCCGACGAGGAGCTCGCGCTCGGTAACCGGATCACGACGCTGATCGTCCCGCTGCCGCTCGCCGAGCCCGAACCCCGCGAGCGGCTGCGGCTGATCCACGCGACGACGGCGCGGCTGAAGGAATCCGAGGCGGCGCGGGCGGCGTCGATGGTGATCGAGGCGTCGGGCTGGGTCCCACCGACGGTGAGCCGGGTCCTCGGCTCGATCGGCGCCGCGGGCGGCGCCACGCCGGTCGGCCGCATGGTTCCCAAGCGGCTGTCGTGGAACCTCGTGATCTCGAACGTCCCGGGCCCGCCGATGCCGGTCTACCTGCTCGGTCGCCGACTCGTGGCGATCAACCCGTTCGTGCCGCTCTCGCCGCAGCGCCGAGCGCTCTCGATCGGCGTGATCAGCTACGACGGCGGCCTCTTCTTCGGCCTCGCCGGCGACCGCGACCGCATGTCCGACCTCGACGCCGTCGCCGGCTTCATCGAGTCCGAGATCGCCGCGTTGACGAAGTAGTCACACCGACGCCCGGAAACCTCCACGAAGGAGGACCACCTGCGACTGGAAGCGCGCCACGCTTTGGAGGATGCAGCCGCTTCGCCCCTCCCACCACGAGACGACACTTCCGTCCCCCGGGAGGACGGAACCGTCGTCTCGCGACTGGCGGGCGCTGGCGGAGATCGCTCGACGGCAGCACGGTGTGGTGGCGCTGGAGCAGGCGATCAGCTGTGGCTTCTCGGCTTCGGGGATTCGCTCGCTCATCGCGACCGCACGCCTTCATCCGACTCACCGCGGCGTTTACGCGCTCGGGCCGGCGCCCCTGTCGCGGGAGGGGAACTGGATGGCCGCCGTACTCGCTTGTGGACCGGGGTCGCTGCTCGCCGGGCCGTCGGCCGGAGCCCATTACGGCCTGATCGCGAACGCAAGCGGACGCATCGACGTTGCAACGCCACAGAGGGTCAGACGGCCGGGCATTCGCACCCTCGCGCCGACGCTCACTGACAACGACCGCGCGAGGCATCACCAGATCCCCTGCACGTCGGTCGCACGAACCATCCTCGACATCGCTGCCGCGCGACCCGGCGCTCTGACCGGAGCGCTCGAACAGACCGAGATCCTCGGCTTCTTCGACCTGGTCGCGATCGAGGACGTAATGGCACGGAACGCCGGACATCGAGGCGTGCGCCGGCTCCGCCAGGGATTGGCAGCGATGATCGAAAGCGGTCCCCGCTTCCGCAGCGAGTTCGAACGTCGCTTCTTGCCGATCACCCGGGCGGCCGGACTGCCCGACCCGCTCGTCAACCACTCGATCGCGCTCCCCGGCGGCTCGATCGAGGTCGATTTCTACTGGCCGGGGTTACGGCTCGTCGTCGAGGCTGACGGCTACCAGTTCCACAACGGGCGCCAACAGTTCCGCCGCGACCGTCGCCGCGACCGCCGGCTCGCGGCCGTCGGGATCCGCTGCCTCCGATTCGTCTGGGACGACCTCGCCGACCACACGGCGCTGGTGACCGAGCTGCGCCGGCTCCGCGAGACGACCGAAGCGTCCCCCCCGGGGACGGAACTGTCGTCTCGCGGGCGGAGGGGCTAGCCGATTGCCTCGGCGAGCAGGTCGGCCTGGGCGGGATCGGCCGAGCTCGGGAAGAAGATCAGCTCGCCGCAGCCGGCCTCCTCGAATGCGGCCATGTAGCGCTTGACCTGGTCGGGGTCGGTGGCGGCACCGTCGGCGACCATCTGCGCGGTCTCCTCGCCGAGGAACGCGTAGTAGTCGGTCAGGTAGCGCTCGGCGTCCGCCTCGGCGTCGTCGCCGAGCGCGAAGTAGGCGAGCCCCGCGAGGCGGGGCTCGCCCTCGTTTCCGGCATCGGCCCAGGCCTGCCGGACCTTCGTCGCCATCTCGGCGTACTGGTCGGGCGGGGCGCCGCCGGCGATCCAGCCGGTCCCGTGGTGGCCGGCGCCCCCGTAGCGAGCCGCCCGCTCGAATGAGGCGTCGGCGTGGCCGCCGATCAGAAGCTGCGGAACCCCCGCCTCGCGCGGGCCGATCGCATCGTCGTCGAACGTCCTCTCGAGGTAGCCGAGCATCTCCTCGAGCTTCTCGGCGGTGTCCTTGTACTCGACGCCGGAGAGCTCATAGTCGTCGCCGCGTGCGCCGAGCCCGATCCCGAGGGTCAGCCGGCCACCGGAGAGCTGGTTGACGCTGAGCGCCTGCTTCGCGGTCAGGACGGCGTTGAGGCGGAGCGGGCCGAGCATCACCGTCGTCATCAGCTCGATCGTCTTCGTCGCCGAGGCGGCGGCGGCGAGCGCGATCAACGGCGCCCAGTTGGCGTAGTTGATCCGATCGATCGTGCCGAGGCAGCAGAACCCCTGCGCCTCGGCCCGGCGGGCGAACTCGGTCATCTCATCGCCGCTCGTGCCGGCGACCGCGTTCGGCAACCCGATTCCCACCTTCATCTCAACCCTCCTGTGCTCGCTTCAGGGATCGACGAAGGGACTATCCGGACCGGGGCCCGTCAAAACGGAGAGGGAGGGATTCGAACCCTCGAGAGAGCTTGCGCCCCCTACTCGCTTAGCAGGCGAGTGCCTTCAGCCGCTCGGCCACCTCTCCGGGGGTTGTCGCGGCGATCGGCCCGCGGACGCGCCGATTCTAGAGGCAGCCGGACCGGCTGCGCCGCCCAGCGGCGCGGCGGCCGGACGAGCATCGGCTAGGCTCGCCCGGCGATGAGCCCGGCCGACGACGAGGAGCTCCACGACCGTTACGAGGTGATCTTCGAGGCCATCGAGGCGCCGTTCGCATTCGTCGACCTCGACGCGCTCGCCGCCAACGCCGACGCGATGCTGGCCCGTGCCGCCGGCAAGCCGATCCGGGTCGCCTCGAAGTCGGTCCGCTGCCGCCAGGTCCTCGACCGGATCGACGCCCGCGACGAGCGCTTCCGCGGCCTGCTCTGCTTCACGCTCCCGGAGGCGCTGATGCTCGCCGAATCCGGGCGGCGCGACCTCGTCGTCGCCTACCCGACCGTCGACCGGCATGCGATCTCGCGGCTCGGCGAGCTCGCCCACGCCGACCCGGAGGCGGCCCCCGTGCTGATGGTCGACGAGGCTGCCCAGCTCGACCTGATCGAGGGATCGGTCGGGGCCGGGCCGGCGCCGATCCCGGTCGCGATCGACATCGACGTCGGCTTTCGGGCGCTCCACGGCGCATTCGAGGCGGGGACGAAGCGCTCCCCGATCCGGACCGCCGCGGCCGCCCGCCGCCTCGCCGAGGAGATCGCCTCCCGGCCGGGGCTCGAGCTGACCGGGCTGATGGCATACGAGGGCCAGGTCGCCGGCGTCGGCGACGCCTCGCCGGGTCATCCGATCCGCAACCGCGCGATCCGCCGCATGCAGCGGGCGTCGATGGCGGAGATCGCCGAACGGCGGGCCGAGATCGTCGCCGCGGTGAGCTCGGTTGCCCCGCTGCGGTTCGTCAACGGTGGCGGGACGGGCAGCCTCGAGCTGACCGCCCGCGAGGACGCCGTCACCGAGCTCGCCGCCGGCTCCGGCTTCTACGCCCCGACCCTGTTCGATGCCTATAGCCGCTTCTCGCTCCGCCCGGCCGCGGGCTTCGCGCTGCCGATCGTCCGCCGGGCGGCGCCGGGCTGCGTGACCGCGCTCGGCGGCGGCTACGTCGCGTCGGGACCGGCTGGAGCGGATCGGCTGCCGGAACCGTGGCTGCCGCCGGGGCTCCACCTCGACAAGCAGGAGGGTGCCGGCGAGGTGCAGACTCCGCTGCTCGGCGAGGTCGCGGTCCGCCTGCGGGTCGGAGACCGCGTCTACATGCGCCACGCCAAGGCCGGCGAGCTCTGCGAGCGCTTCGACCGCCTCCACCTCGTCGCCGGCGATGAGATCGTCGCCGAGGCGCCGACCTATCGCGGCGAGGGCCACGCCTTCCTGTAGCTCGGCGGCCCGAACGTCAGCGGCGGCGGCCGTTCCCGGCCTCGACCGGTCCCAGGACCCGCTCGAGGTAGGGATTCGCGAACGCCCCCTCCGGGTCGAGCCGGGCCCGGACCGCGCGGAAGTCGTCGAAGCGCGGGTAGAGCCCCGCGAGCTCGGCGGCGGTGAGCGAGTGCCGCTTGCCCCAGTGCGGTCGGCCGCCGTAGTCGGCCATGACCGCCGCGACGGCGTCGAAGTAAGGCTGCCAGTCCCCATGGCGGTCCTGGTGGACGGCGACGTAGGCGCTGTCACGGCCGTGCGCGGGGCTCAGCATCGCGTCGTCGCCGGCGACGAAACGGACCTCGATCGGGAAGCAGACCCGGTACTCCGGACGGGCGGCGACCGCGAGCACCCGCTCGATCGCCGCGCGCGCGTGCTCGCGCGGGATCGCGTACTCCATCTCGGTGAAGCGGACGCGGCGCTCGGAGGCGTAGACGCGGAAGCCGCGGTCGATCCTGCGGCCGCGTCCGGTCCCGGCGGATGCAAGCCGCGACAGCGTCGGGATCGCGGCCGGCAGGCGGCGGGCGATCTGCACGAACGCGCCGGCCACCCAGTTCTCGACGACGACCTCCTGGGCGTAGACGGCGGCCGGGCTTGGCGGCTCGGCCGGCGCCTGCGTCCGCGTCGATTCGCGGCAGAGGGCGGTCTCGGTGTGGGGGAAGACGTAGAACTCGAAGTGGTCGTAGCCGTCGGCGAGCTCGTCGAGCCCGGCGAGGACCTCGGTCAGCGGCCGCGGTCGATCGGTGCGGTCGATCCGGAAGTTCGTCACGGTCCGGAGCGTCGCCGAGTAGATCGCCCCGAGCGCGCCGATCCCGACCCGCGCCGCCCGCCAGCCGTCGCCGTCGGAGCCGGCGCTGAGCTCGACCAGCTCACCGTCCGCAGTCACGACCTCGAGCGCCTCGACCTGGGCCGAGAGGTTGCGGAACCGCGGACCGGTCCCATGGGTCCCCGTCGAGATCGAGCCGGCGAGGGTCTGGCGGTCGATGTCCCCCAGGCTCTCCAAAGCCCGACCGTGCCGGTCGAGCCTCCGGCTGAGCTCGCCGAGGACGATGCCCGCCTCGACCTTGACCAGCCCGGCGGCGGGATCATGGTCGAGGACGCGGTCGAGCAGGCCGACGTCCAGCATGACGCCGTTGGTCAGCGCCACGCCGGTGAACGAGTGCCCGGAGCCCGCGACCTTGACCGAACGATCCTGCGTCCGCGCCGCGACGATGTCGGCGATCAGCCCCTCGCGCGTCCGCGGCCGCTGGATCAGGAGCGGCCTGCAGCGCTGCTCGCCCGACCAGTTCCGCCACCGCCGCCGCTGCTCATCCGCCATCACTGCCAACGTTATCGACGTGAGGCGCCCGTTCGGGGACAATCCCCGGCGGCCTCACGCCGACCCGGAGGGGTGGCAGAGCGGTCGAATGCGCCGGTCTTGAAAACCGGTGGCCGGCAACCCCGGCTCGTGGGTTCGAATCCCACCCCCTCCGCTCCTACGGCCTCCGAACAAGAAGCGCCGGCGATTAGTCTGTCCCCGTTCACCGGTCTCAACAGCCAGCTAGGCCCATAACCAGGCAGAAGGAGCGTTCTGATGGCCCGTTACGTCGATGGATTTCTCTTCGCAGTCCCCAAGAACAAGGTCGAGGAGTACCGCAAGGTCGCCCGCAAGGCGGGAAAGGTCTGGAAGGAGCACGGCGCGCTCGAGTACGTCGAGTGCATCGGCGACGACGTGCCGAAGGGCAAGGTCACCGATTTCCCGATGAGCGTCAAGGCGAAGCGCAACGAGGTCGTCGGCTTCTCCTGGATCGTCTACAAGTCGCGAAAGCACCGCGATGCCGTCAACAAGAAGGTGATGGCCGACCCGCGGATGGCCGCCTACGATCCGAAGGACATGCCGGCTGACCTGTCGCGGATGATCTACGGTGGCTTCAAGGCGATCGTCGAGCTGTGAGCGCTGCCGCCGGCCGGCCGATCAAGCCCCGCCCTCAGCGCTTCGCATAGTCGCTGAACCCGCCCTCAGCGCTTCGCGTAGTCGCTGATCTCCCCGAAGTCGACCATCTCGCAGGGCTCGTCGCCGACCACCTCGGCGTGGTGGCCGGGCGGGATCGCGACGACCTCGTTGGCCCCGATCACCGTCTCCGAGCCGTCGTCCATGCGGATCCGCATCTGCCCCGACAGCACGTAGGCGAAATGGGAAACCTCGCAGGAGTCGGTGCCGGCGATCGGCTGAACGTTGGCGGCCCAGGTCCAGCCCGGCTCGAACGTCCCCCGTCCGACGCCCTGGCCGGCCACCTCGACGACCGCCGCCCGTCCGTTGCCCTCGAACTCGCGCACCTCGTCCGGCGAGTCGAAACTCTTGCTCTCTACCTCGGCCATGGTGGCCTCCTCCGCTGTGGACTGCCCTCCAGGCCGAGTGTCTCCCCGCGGGGCAGCGTTGTCAACCCGGCGCGGCAGCAGAGGGGCGTGGCGGCTCAGGCGTCGCGCTCGATCACGACCTCGCAGCGATCGACCGAGGCCCGCTCGCCGGGAGTGTCACCGGGCTCGTGCGTACATCGGGGGCACCTCCCAATCGATTGGTCCTGCCGGTCGATCCGATCCTAGCCCCGACGGCCACTCATGGCCAGCAGTCCGCCGGGCCCGCCACGGGCGATAATCAGCGCCGGATGACGGCCGCGACAGCGACCCGAAGCCCGGCGCAGGCCGGCCGCAGCCGGCGTGTGCCGGCGCTCGACGGGTTCCGCGCCTACGCCCTGCTCGGCGTCGTCACCGTGCACCTGCTCGGGGCCGCCGGCGTGCTGGCTGCGAGCGACGGAACCGGGGCCGGCGTGGCGCTGTGGTCGATCTTCGGCAACACGATCGACGTCTTCTTCATCATCAGCGGCTTCGGCCTGTTCCTGCCGACGGTCCGCCGCGGCGGCGAGTTCGGCAGCAAGGCCCGCTTCTGGATCGAGCGGGGAGCGCGGCTCCTTCCCGCCTACTGGCTCGTCCTCGCGATCGCCCTGGTGCTGCTCGCCTTCGCGCCCACCGTCCCGGCGACCCAGCT
>DASSEM010000172.1:0-6042 GCA_035695265.1 Solirubrobacterales bacterium | reverse complement strand
GGCCGCCAGCCCACCGAGCTTCGGGGCGATCGCCGGCCGCAGCCGCTCCGGCGCGGCGCTGGCGCTGCGCAGCACCGCCGTCGCGCTCCAGCCGCCGCCCCCCGCGAGCCGCGCCTCGAGCCGGAGCGAGCGGATCGCCCGGCCCCGGCGCCGCGGATCGGAGAGCAGGCGCTCGAGCAGCAGGTCGAGAGCGCGCTCGAGTTGGGCGCCGTACGCGGCCTCGGGGAGGCCGACCGCCTGGACGAGCTCCTCGTGGGGGACGCGGGGCCGCAACGGCGTGTCGAGGCCGCGGGCGAGCTCGTGGGCGCGCAGCCCGAGGGCGCCGAAGCGGTCGGCGATCGCGACCCGGGGCAGGCCGGCGAGATCGCCGAGGGCCCTGACCCCGAGCCGCTCGAGCGTCGCGACCATCCGCCCCGCCTGGGCGGCGTCGCGGCCGGCGTGGTCGCGCAGCCCCGCCTCCAGCAGCGTGACGGGAAGCGGCGCCAGGAAGCCCTGCTCGCTCCCCGCCGCGACGACCCTGATCGTCCGGCGGCGGCCGCGGGCGGTCGCCGCGGCGGCCCGGGCGCAGAAGCGGCTCGGGGCGCCGGCGATCCGCGCCGGCATGCCGGCGGCCCGCGCGGCGCGCGCCAGCACGTCCCGGCGGCCCGGCCCCCAGAGCCCGCGCAGCCCGTCGACCGCGAAGAACGCCTCTCCGGGCCCGCTGCTCTCGACCGCGGCGCCGATCGCCTCGAGCCGGCGCAGGACCTGCTCCCAGCCGTTTGCCGTGCGCCCCGGGTCGGGCGGTCGCAGGACGAGCTCCGGGCAGCGCCCGAGCGCCTCCGAGACGGCCATGCCGCGCCGGATCCCGAACGCCTCGGCGGCCCCGCTGACCTCGCCGACGACCTGCTCGCGGCCGGGCTCGGGAGCGAGCGCGATCGGTCCGCTCAGCATCTCCCGCCGTCCACCCACCGCGGCGAGCAGCGAGAAGCGGGGGATGAGGACGGATCCAACGGTCACTGACCCATTCACTCTACACGAACGTATGTTCGTGTGCAGGTGGCGACAGGCAGCGGCACGTTCGGCTCGCGCCGGGGCCTTCACCGGTGCCTGGAAGTTGGTTAGGGCTGGTGAGGGGAAGGTGTCCGGAGGGGGGCCGTTGGTCGGATCGGCGGTGAAGTGCGAATTAGGGCCCCCAGAGGGACACAATTCGCATCTCGATGGGTTGGTCAGCTCCGATGGCAGCCGATCCAGTCCGAGCTCCCCCTCAGTGCCCAAGCCCCCGTACGGGCAACGGTGGCGGCCCCGGCGCGAGCCGAACCTCCCCGCCGCCTACCCCAACCTCGCCCGCACCCGCCTGACCACCTCGGCGCAGACCTCCGTCGTGGAGGCGTTGCCGCCGAGGTCGGGGGTGCGGATGCCGTCTCCGGCGGCGCCGAGGGCGGCAGCGTAGATCGCCCGCGAGGCCGGCTCGGCGCCGGCGTGGCCGCGCTCGGCGGCGTAGTGGAGGACGGCGGCGGCGGCGAGGATCATCGCCATCGGGTTGGCGACGTCCTTGCCGGCGAGCGCCGGCGCGGTGCCATGGGGTGCCTCAGCCATCGCGACGGCGGGGTTGAGATCGTCGTCGAGGCTGAGCAGGATCGACTCGGCGCCGGCGATCGAGCCGAACATGGGCATCACGAGGTCGCTGAGCAGGTCACCGTCGCGGTTCAGCGTCGGGATCACGAGCGGGCTGGTGCCGGCGCCGCCGATCAGGCCGGCGTAGGTGGCATCGATCAGGACCGGCTCATAGGGGACGTCGGGGTGGCGCACCGCCGCGGCGTCCATCTCCTCCTTCAGCATCCCCTCGTAGACCGGGCTGACCGTCCACTTGGGCCCGCCATAGACCCGGGCGCGCGGCTCCCCCGGCGTCGCGGCGGCGATCCGGAAGGCATGCTCGGCGACCGAGCGGCAGACCCGGCGGCTGATCCGCTCAGTGCGGAAGGCGAGCTCGTCGTCGCCGGCCCGCTCGCGCCACTGCTCGGCGCCGTAGGCGTCGCCGACCGCCATCCGGCAGACGGTGATCGGGTGATGGACGCCCGCGACCGGTGTCACCCCGGGGATCCGGCGACCCGTGCGGACGATGACGGTGCCGTCGATGCCCTCGCGGACGATCCGGTTGGGGCTGCCGACGTCATCGGCTCCCTCGGGGGTGATCGTCGCCGCCTTCAGCCCGAGCCCCGCCGCACGCATCGCGGCGGCCGCCGCGGCGCAGACCTCGTTGGCGGTCTGCCGGCGGCTCTCCAGCGAGAGGTCGAAGCGATCGAGCTCGACCGGAAGCCCGACGAGCTCGGGGTCGAGCACCGGCAGCGCCGCCTCGAGCAGCTCCTGCCCGGTCTCGTCCCCCTCGAGGACGACGATCCGGATCGGCTCAGCCGCCACCGTCGGGGGTCCCGCTCTGGCCGCCGCCCGCGCCGGGCCCGGCCGCCGATCCCACGCCGGCGAAGTCGAGGATCAGCTTCGTGGTCTCTTCCGGGGCCTCGGCCGCCGGCGAGTGCCCGACGCCGTCGATCAGCTTCGTGATCGCCCCCGGCACCGCCTCGAACTCCTCGGCCACGGCGGCGGCATCGATGATCTGGTCCTCGCTGCCGTCGATCCACATCAGCGGAACGCCGGTGGTGGTCACCCGTGAGGCGACCGGCTGCGCCTCGAGGTAGTCGTCGGCGGCATCGCGTGCCTGTGTGAACGAGTCGTACGTCATCGCCCGGTTGTCCTCGACGACGCGGTCGGGGTCGCCGGGGAAGACATCGCTGACGTCGGTGCCGGGCGCAAAGGCCGAGCCGTACCCGTCCTTGATCATCGAATCGAGCCGCACCCGCCACAACGCCTGGCCGACGACCGGCGTGCCGAGCAGCTTCTCGGTGAGCGGAAACGACGCCTCGCCGGCCTCGGAGGGGACACCGATCATGATCAGCCGGTCGACCAGCTGGCTGGCCTGCTCGGCCAGCGACGTCGCGACCATGCCCCCGAGCGAGTGGCCAACGACGGTCGCGCCCTGGACCCCGAGCGAGTTCAGCACCGCGGCGACCGCGGCCCCTTGCGACTCGATCTCGTAGCCGCTCTGCGGCTTCTCGGAGCCGCCGTGACCGATCAGGTCGATGCGGACCACCCGATGCCGCTCGTTGAGCTCGGGCAGGTTCGGGTTCCACCACTGCGATGAGCAGCCCAGGCAGTGCAGGAGCACGAGCGGGGCGCCTTCGGGTCCGGGCCCGGTCGCGGGTGAGTCGAAGACCTGCAGGTCGGCCGAGGAGGCGGACTCGATCCGTCCGCCGTCCGCCGTCACCGATGCCGGCTTCGTCTGGCTGCCGAGCACGATCGCGTTGACGACCGCCAGCGCGACGAGCACGACGGCGACGAGGAGGATGATCTTCAGCAGCCGGCCCACGCGCCGATCAGCCGGACTCGACCTGGGCGGCGGTGAGGCCGAGCTCGTCGGCATCGGCGGCGAGCGCGTCGATGATGACGCCGATGTGCTCGCCCTCGTCGACGCCGAGCTCCTCGATACCACGGGCGATCTGCTCACGATCGACCTTGGCCGCGAAGGAGGGCTGCTTGAGCTTCTTGCGCACCGATTTCACCTTCATCCCCTCGATCCCGGTCGGGCGGACCAGCGCGCATGCCATGACGAAGCCGGAGAGCTCGTCGACCGCGTAGAGGGTGCGGGCGAGCCGGCTCTCGCGCGGGACGCCGAGGTAGTCGGCATGCCCGGCGACCGCCTCGATCACGTCCTTGGGGTAGTCGCGCCGCCGCAGCTCCTCGATCGCCTTGCGCGGATGCCCGGTCGCGGCGTCGGGATGGCGCTCGTAGTCGAGGTCGTGCAGGAGGCCGGTGATCGCGTACCGCTCCTCGTCCTCACCCCATGACCGGGCATAGGCGCGCATCGACGCGGCGACGGCGAGCGCGTGCTTGCGGAGCGAGTCGGAGGCGGTCCACTCGCAAAGCAACTCCCAGGCCGCTTCGCGGTCGGAGGCGTTCATCGTCGGCTCGCTCACCGTCGTCTACCCTAGCCAAGCTTTGGAGAAATTCGTGATTCAGGGCGGCGTTCCGTTGAGCGGTGAGATCGTCGCCGCCGGCAACAAGAACGCGGCCCTGCCGATCCTCGCCGCCTGCCTGCTGACCGAGGAGGACGTCGTCGTCCGCAACGTCCCGCGGATCCGCGACACCGAGGCGCAGATCGCGATCCTGGCCAAGCTCGGGGTCGAGATCGAGTGGCTCGGCGAGAACGACCTGCGGCTGCGCGCCGCGGCGATCGGGACGAACGACGTCGACGAGGAGCTGGCCGCGCGGATCCGCGCCTCCTTCCTGCTTGCCGGTCCGCTTCTGGCCCGCTTCGGCGAGGTCCGGATGCCGCCGCCGGGGGGCGACACGATCGGCCGCCGCCGGCTCGATCCTCATCTCGACGCCTTCCGCGACCTCGGCGCGACGATCACCGGCAGCCGGATGATCGAGCTGCAGGCTGCGGGAGGTCTCCGCGCCTGCGAGATCTTCATGGACGAGCCGTCGGTGATGGGGACCGAGAACGCGCTCCTCGCCGCGGCCCTGACGCCCGGCCGGACGGTGATCGCCAACTCCGCAAGCGAGCCGCACGTCCAGGACCTGGCGCGCCTGCTGAGCAAGATGGGGGCGACGATCGACGGGATCGGCTCCAACGTCATGGTCGTCCACGGCCGCGACAAGCTCGGCGGCGCCGAGCACGAGATCGGCCCCGACCACATCGAGATCGGCAGCTTCATGGCGCTCGCCGCGGCAACCGGGGGCTCCCTGCGGATCTGCGACGTCGAGCCCGACGATCTGGTGATGATCCGCCGCCAGTTCCAGCGACTCGGCCTGCGGAGCGGGATCGAGGGCCGGGACCTGCTCGTCCCCTCCGACCAGCAGCTCGCCGTCCGCGACGACCTCGGCGACGCCATCCCGAAGATCGACGACGGCCCCTGGCCGGCGTTCCCGGCCGACCTGACCTCGATCGCGCTGGCGCTGGCGACGCAGGCGACCGGGACGATCCTGATCTTCGAGAAGATGTTCGAGAACCGGCTCTTCTTCACCGACAAGCTCGTCGCGATGGGGGCGCGGATCACGCTCTGCGACCCGCATCGCGCGATCGTGAACGGACCCTGCCGGCTGCACGGCGAGCGGCTGGAGAGCCCCGACATCCGCGCCGGCATGGCGATGCTGATCGCCGCCCTCGCCGCCGACGGGACCTCGGAGATCGGCAACATCATCCAGATCGACCGCGGCTACGAGCGGATCGACGAGCGGCTGCGCGGCCTCGGCGCGCGGCTCGAGCGCGTCGCCACCGAGCCGGTCCCGGCCACCGTCTGAAACCACCGGATCGCCATGGCCAGCCAGCCCCTGCCGACCGGTACCCGGGACGTCCTCGCCGACGAGATGCGCGACCTGCGCGCGATCGAGGCGCGGCTGCTCGCGCTGTTCGCCGATCGCGGCTACGAGGAGGTGGCGACGCCGACGATCGAGTATCAGGACGCGTTCACGAAGGGCGCCGGGCCCGACCCCGCGGCCACGTACCGCTTTCTCGACGAGTCCGGCTCCGTGCTCGCCCTCCGCAACGACATGACGGTCCCGATTGCACGGCTCGTCGCCCGTCGCTTCGGGGCCGAGCCGGGTCCGCACCGCTTCGCCTACTCGGGCAGCGTCTTTCGCCGCGTCCGCCCACAGCGCGGCCAGCTCCGCGAGCTGCGCCAGATCGGCATCGAGCTGATCGGCGTCGAGGCACCGGCCGGCACGGCGGAGCTGATCGAGCTCCTCGTCGCGGCGCTCGACGCCGTCGGCCTCGACCGGGCGGTGATCGGGCTCGGCGACGCCGACCTGTTCCCACAGCTCCTCGGCGAGCTCGGCGTCGAGGGTCCCGCTCGTGTGCGGATCCTCGACTGCCTGGCGAATCACGACCTCGTCGCGATCGAGGCCGAGGCCGGCGATCTCGCCGATCTCGGCGAGGCCGAGCGGAAGACGATCGTCGCGCTCAGCGACCTGCGCGGAGGTCCCGAGGCGCTCGAGCGGGCGCGGGCGCTC
>DASSEM010000171.1:0-4902 GCA_035695265.1 Solirubrobacterales bacterium | reverse complement strand
CGCCCACTACAACGGGACCGCGGTCGAGATCCTCGAGGAGCTCGACAACGTCGCCGCGTTCGTCAGCGGGCTCGGCACCGGCGGCACGCTGATGGGGGTCGGGCGGCGGCTCAAGGAGCACGACCCCGCCACGAAGATCGTTGCCTCCGAGCCGATGCAGGGCGAGCTCGTCGACGGGCTCCGCTCGCTCGACGACGGTTTCATCCCGCCGATCATCGACCTCTCGGTGCTCGACCGGAAGATCATGGTCTCCAACCGCGACTCGATCGTCTGGACGCAGCGCCTGCTCAGCGAGGAGGGGATCTTCGCCGGCGTCAGCGCCGGCGCGATCGCCTACGTCGCGAACCGGATCGCCGGCGAGCTCGAGGAGGGCAACGTCGTCTTCCTAATCCCCGACGACGGCTGGAAGTACCTGTCCTCGGGGATCTACACGACCGCCGTCGACGAGCTCGACGGCGTCGACACCACCAATTGGTGGTAGCCGCGGGATGCGGATCGGCAAGGACCTGATCGACGAGATCGTCGCCCACGCCCGCGACGACCTGCCGAACGAGTGCTGCGGGCTGATCGGCGGCCGCGACGGCGAGGCGACCTCGATCCACCGCGCCCGTAACGCCGCCGCGACCTGGCTCCGCTACGAGGTCCATCCCAGCGACCAGATCCGGATCATGGACCGGATCGAGGACGACGGGGAGGAGATGGTCGGGATCTACCACTCGCACACCAAGAGCGAGGCCTATCCGTCGCAGACCGACGTCAACCTCGCCGCCAACTGGCCTGACCCGCTCTACCTGATCTGCTCGCTCGAGGACGCCGACGCTCCCGCTGTCCGCGCGTTCTCGATCCGCGACGGCCGGATCGAGGAGGTCGATCTCGACGTCGGCTGATCCTCCCCTCGTCTGCCGCGGCTGCGGGAGGGCCCGGGAGGAGGGGGAGGGGGACCGGCGGTTCTGCGCGAGCTGCGGGATGCTGCTCGGGCCCGCCGGTCCGGTCGAGCAGCGCCGCCTCGACGAGCTGACCGTACGGGCGCGAAAGATCCAGCCGCGCCATGCCCGCGGCGAGCCCGTGCGGGTCGCGGTCGGGCGCAACCAGGCCGAGGCGGAGCTGATGCAGAACATCCTCCTGGAGGAGGGCATCCCCAGCATCCTCCGTCGCTCCGGCGGCTTCGACGTGCCGGACTTCCTCGCCGCCGGGCCCCGCGACATTCTGGTCCCGGCCTCCGGAGCCGCCGCCGCCCGGGAGCTGCTGAACCTCGAGCCCGTGGCCGCGACCGAGCCCACTGATCAGCGACGTGTCGCGATGCGGCTCGCCGCGGCCATGCTCATCTGTCTGGTCCTGTTCAGCGCCCTGGCGGCGCTGATCTGGGCGCTCGTCATCTAGATCCGGCCCCGGCTCAGGGCAGGGACGGGTCGGCGAGCCGGCCGTGGGCGGCGCCGGAGCCCGCGAGCGCCTCGACGTGGTCGCGCCACGCGGGCTCGATCTCGCCGATCGACGATCCGAAGGCGGTCTCGAGCGCCGTCGCCGGGCCGGCCTTCGGCAGCCTGGCGACGAGCAGGTCGCAGGCGTGCCGACCGACCTCGTGGTCGAGCAGATCGAAGACGCTGCCGCCGAGGATGATCGCGTCGCGAGCCGAGGGCGGGAAGCTCGGGCGCGGCCCCTCGGTGAGCCGTCGGAGGACCGCGGGCCGGAAGCTCGACCAGTGGCCGGCGTAGAACTGTGCGCCGCCCTCGATCAGCCACGCCCAGCGCAGGTAGCGCGAGAACGAGCGCGGGCCCCAGGGCGGCGGCACCTTCTCGTTGTTCGCGGCGATCACGAGCTGGGCGTAGAGGCGCTCGGAGGTCCCGAGCAGCGCCCGCAGCGACTCGGGGCCGCCGGCGCGGCGCTCGAGGGCGGCGTCGGTGAGGGTGTGGAGCTCGGTCCGCGTGGCCCAGCCGGCCAGGTAGCGCCGCCCGGCGGGCGCGGCGGCGATCCTCGCCGCGGGTAGGAACGGATGCGCCGCGGCGAGCCAGCCGGCGCTCGGATGGAGGATCACGGTCACGCCGCCCGGCACGCGCTCGAACCGCTCCTCGAGTCGTAGCCTGAGCTCCTCGAGGCGGTCGAGGGTGCGCTCGGCGCATTCCTCGTCCCCCTCCTCGAAGCGGACGGTGAAGCTGAGCGAGTCGGTCTCGGTCCAGGGCATCCCTTCGAGGGTAGACCTGCCGGACTGCCGGCCGGTGCCGGTTCGGGACGCTGACAGCGTGATGCCGCTGCGGGCCGCCGCGGCCGCTACGTGTCTAAATGCGGCCGCGGGCGGCGCCGGCGCCGACCCGGCGCGCGAGCAGGTCAGGCAGCCGGTCACCCGGATCCTCGATCCACAGCGGGGCGGCCGGGCCGTGCAGCGAGGGGTCCAGCGGATCGCGCCTGAACCGGACGGCGAGCGCGGCGAGCGGCGTGAACAGGAGCGCCTGCACGAGCTCCGGCGGGCGCACGAACCGGATCACGTCGCGGTACTCGCGGGCGATCGCTGCGAGCCAGAGCGGATCCGGCATCCCCTTCCGGTTCACCTTGCCGAGCGCCCCCAGCGACCACAGCGTCTCGATCATCGCGACGAAGCGGTCGGCCGTGACGGCGCCCGCCCCCGGCGCCGCCTCGACCTCGACGCGGACCCGGGCGATGCCGTCGCCCGCGTTCCACCAGTCGTGGACGGTCTCGGGTGGCACCTCGGCGACCCCGTCGCCGGGGCCGATCGGCCGCTCGCGATCGCCGACGAGGAACGCGACGCTGCCCTCGAGGACCTCGAAGCGCTCGATGATCGCGGGGTGGACGTGAGCGCCGGCCACCGCCGCCCCCGGCTGCAGCCAGAGCTCGACCTCGACCCGGCCCGTTCCGCCGTCCGGCCGGCTCAGCACGTGCGCGAGCTCGCCGGTGACCGGGTTGTGCGCCCAGTCGGTCGCGGCGGGGTCGCGCTGCGGCGTCGCTTCCATCGTTCGCGTCGAGCCTAGCGCCCCACCTTCCCGTGTGCCTATCCTCGACCTGATGAGCGCGCCGCCGGTCGGAGCACATGTCTGGGGACGCGACCCGCTGGCCGAGGCTGCCGAGGTCGGAGCCGACTGCATCCAGCTCTTCCTCTCCGACCCGCAGGGCTGGGAGAAGCCGCCCGAGCGCGACGACGCGGACGAGCTGCGGGACTCAGAGGTCGGCATCTACGTCCACGCCCCCTACCTGATCAACGTCTGCTCGCCGAAGCCGAACGTCCGCTACGGCTCCCGGAAGATCCTGACTCAGACCTGCGAGGCGGCGGCGGCGGTCGGCGCCCTGGCGGTGATCGTCCATCCCGGCCATTCCGAGGACGGCATCGAGGCCGGGGTCGGGCGCTGGTCGCGGACGCTCGAGATGCTCGAGACCGACGTCCCGGTCCTGCTCGAGAACACGGCCGGCGGCGAGCACGCGGTCGCCCGCCGCTTCGACGCGCTCGCCCGGCTCTGGGAGGAGGTCGCCGGCGCCGACAGCGGCATCGACGTCGGCTTCTGTCTCGACACCTGTCACGCCCACGCCGCCGGCGAGGAGCTTGGCGACGCGGTCGAGCGCGCCCTTGCGATCACCGGCCGGATCGACCTCCTGCACGTGAACGACTCGCGCGACCCGCCGGGGACCGGCGCCGACCGCCACGCGAACATCGGCGCCGGGACGATCGACCCCGACATCCTCCGGGCGATGATCCGTGCCGCGAACGCGCCCTCGGTCGTCGAGACCCCGCGCGAGGTCGAGGCCCTGCGCGCCGACGTCGAGTTCGTCCGCGACGCCCTGGCGGGCTGAGCCGTTCGGGTGCCTACGGGTAGGCGCTGAACACGGTCCGGCGGACGAAGCCGTCGTAGGGCTGAACCACCGCCCGGATCGGCTTGCTCTTTCTCCATACCCGCCTGAACCTGCCGTTTGTCTCGACCAGCGCGTCGCGTTCATCCGGACCGCCCGCGGACGGGGGCTTCCAGCCGAAGTTGAACCGACCCTTGGCCAGGCGCTTGCCCGCCTTGTTCTCGAGGACGACCGTCCCCGCACAACGGCTGTTGAACTCGTCGCGGCGCTTGACCGAAACGGTCCAGCCATCGTCGTTTCCGCCGAGTCCGAAGTTGCCGGCCCGCACATTGCAGGCGATCGAGGACTTCTTCGTGCAGTGCTTGCCGGGCGAGCCGGCGGGCAGCGGCGGGCGTGGCACGTCGCGGTCGCACATGGCCTTCTCGAGGCGCATCGGCTGCGCCGTCATGATCCCGTCGACGCCGAGGTCGAAGAGGTCCTTCATCGTCGGCTCGTCGTCGATCGTCCAGACGTGGACGCCGTAGCTGTCGCCGTGGGCCTTTGCGACGAACTCGGGCGTTACGACGGGGATGCCGCTGAACGCCATCGGCACCTGGAAGGCCTTCGTCCCTTCCGGCGGTGGCACGTTGCCGAGCACGTAGCCGGCGACGCCGGCGACGCCCGGCGCGGTGTCGATCTCCGGCGCGAGCTCGTGGAAGCGGGCGAGCGCCTCGTCGTTGAACGAGGCGACCATGATCCCGCGGGTCCGACCGAGCTCGTTCAGATAGTCGGCGAGGACCTCGGCGTTGTGCAGATAGGAAGCGATGTTCTCGTCGGATTCCCCCTTGATCTCGATGTTGATCGGGACGTCGGGGTACTTCTTCATGACCTGGGGGAGGGTCGTGATCTTGAAGTCCTTGGGCTTGAAGCCGGGCGGCGGCTTCACGTCGCCGGTGCGGACGCCGCGGAAGGGATAGTCGGACTCGGGGCGGTCGGAGTGGTCGGTTCCCTTTCCGGGCACGAGCCAGTAGCCCGCATCGAGCTTCCGGATCTGCGCCAGCGTCATGTCGTAGACGCTGCCCGTGCCGTTCGTCGTCCGGTCCACGGTCGAGTCGTGGATGACGACGATCT
>DASSEM010000170.1:0-9599 GCA_035695265.1 Solirubrobacterales bacterium | reverse complement strand
CGGCGATCCGGCGCTCGCCGGCGGCGCTGATCGCGATCGCCTCGATCCCGGCGTCGCGCAGCGCGACCTGCTCGCCGAAGCCGGCGGGATAGGCGAGCCGCGAGAGGCCGACCCAGGGGCCCGGGGCCGGATCGCGCTGCTCGAAGCGAGCGCTGGCGATCTCACGGGCGGTCGCCATCAGCTCGGCGGAGGGACTGTCGGCGCCGCCGCCCGAGCCGATCACGAAGGGCGGCCGGGGATCGGGCACGCCGGGCTCGGAGATGACCAGCGCCTCCTCGACGTCCTCGGCGCGGGGCAGGCCCTCGACGAGCCGGGCGGCCCCCTCGGCCCCCTCGGCGCCGTCGGTCGAGGCGAGGATCAGGGTCTGCTCGCGGCGCGAGCGGCCGAGGTCGTCGGCCACCTCGAGCAGCGTCGCCGTCGCCGCCGCCGAGCTCGCCGCTCCCGGTCCGCGCGGCGAGTCGCGGGCGGCGAGGACGAGGATCGTGCGGTCGGAGGTCCCGGGCAGGGTCAGGATCACGTTCTCGAGCCGCACGTCCTCGCCCTCGAAGCTCGAGTCGAACGTCTGGGTCGAGACCTCGCCGCCCTCGATCGCCGCGAACCGCTCCTCGACGAGGTCGGCGACGGCGGCGTCGCCGGCCGAGCCCGGGGTCCGCTCGGGCGCCAGGGCGACGATCGAGCGCGCCGTGCGGGCCGCCTCGGCGCCGTCGAAGGTCGGGCTCGTGACCGGCGGCGGCAGCGGGCTCGGCACCGGCTCGAACGAGAACATGAGGACCACCAAGGCCGCGACGGCGGGCAGCAGGGCGGCGCGATAAATCCTCGGGTCGAACATTTCAGGCCGGTGAAACTAACCTCTCCGCATGGCGGAGGCCTCGGCCCGCATCCTTCTCGTCGACGACGAGGAGTCGATCCAGACGCTGCTGGCGTACCCGCTCCGCAAGGAGGGATACGAGGTCGTCGTCGCCCACGACGGGCGGGAGGGCCTCGACCGGTTCGCCGCTGACCGCTTCGATCTCGTGGTCCTCGACGTGATGATGCCGCGGCTCGACGGGATCGAGGTCTGCCGCCGGCTGCGGGCACGCAGCCAGGTCCCGATCATCATGCTGACCGCCCGCGACGACGAGGTCGACAAGGTGCTCGGGCTCGAGATCGGCGCCGACGACTACATCACCAAGCCGTTCAGCGTCCGCGAGTTCCGTAGCCGCGTCAAAGCGGCGTTGCGGCGCACCCGGATGTCGGGTGAGCAGGCGGCAGAGGGGCCGATCAGCGCCGGCGAGCTGACGATCGACCCGCGACGCCGCCAGGTGAGCGTGCGCGGCGGGCGGGTCCAGCTCACCTACGTCGAGTTCGAGCTCCTGGCGGCGCTCGCCCGCAGCCCCGGTCGCGTCTTCGACCGCGGCGCGCTGCTCGAGCGGATCTGGGGCGACAGCGCCTACCGCGACCCGCGCACGATCGACGTCCACATCCGCCACCTGCGCGAGAAGATCGAGACCGAGCCGCGCGAGCCCGAGTACCTGCTCACGGTTCGCGGCGTCGGCTACCGGTTCCGCGACGAGGACGTGAGCTGAGGTGGAGCCGCGGCGACCGGTCTCGGGGCTGAGCAGCGTCCGCACGCGGCTCGTCCTCCTGTCCTTCGCGATCACCGCGACGGCGATCGCCTTCGTCTACCTCTACGTCGTCCCCCAGCTCAGCTCGCGGCTCGAGTCGGACCGGCTCGAGCGGCTCGAGCAGCAGGGCGGCGAGGAGCTCGACCTGCTCCGCAGCGCCGCCCGGCGCGGGCTCGAGCAGCGGGAGCTGGCGGCGCTGGTACGCCGCACCGCGGCCGACGTCGACTCGCGGATCACGCTGCTCGGGCTGCGCGAGGGCGAGCCCGCTTTCGTGATCGCCGACTCCGAGCTCGAGAGCGAGGCGCTCGACCCCGATTACCCGGCCGCCTCCGGCGCCGCGGCGGCAAACGAGGTCCGCTCCGCGACCGAGACGGTCGGCGGCAGCCGGATCGGCGAGGCCGCCTTCCCGGTCGGCGGCGCGATCCCGGGCGGCGAGGGTGGCGGCGGAGCGGCCGCGAGCGCCGCCCCGGGCTGGGTGATCGTGCTCTCGACGCCGCTCGACGACGTCGAGGCGAACGTGGCGCTGATCCGCGACCGGACCCTGACCGCCGGCGGGATCGCGCTCGTCCTCTCGCTGATCGCCGCCTACATCGCGGCCGGCTACCACGCCCGCCGGCTGCGCCGGCTCGAGGCGGCCGCCGAGCGCGTCGCCGACGGCGATTTCAGCGCCCCGATCCCGGCCGGCGCGAGCGACGAGGTCGGACAGCTCGCCGAGACGCTCGATCTGATGCGGCGGCGGCTGCGCGGCCTCGAGACAGCCCGCCGCGACTTCATCGCCAACGCCTCGCACGAGCTGCGGACCCCGATCGCGTCGCTGGGCGGGTTCGTCGAGCTGCTCGCCGACGATCCCGAGCCCGACGCCGAGGCAAGGCGCGAATTCGTGCGCACCATGCGGGGCCAGATCGAGCGGCTGACGAAGCTCGCCACCGACCTCCTCGACCTCTCCCGCCTCGACGCCGACGCGCTCAGCCTGCACAGCGAGTTGGTCGATCTGACCGGCCTCGCCGGCGAGGTGGCGGTCGAGTTCGCCGCCGCCGCCGAGCGCCACGACGCCACGGTCCAGGTCGCGCCAGGCGCCGGGGACCCGCATGCCCAAGCCGATCGCGCGAGAACAGCGCAGATCTTGCGTATCCTCGTCGACAACGCGCTCAAGCACACCGCTCCCGGAACCGAGATCGCCATCAGCCCGTCCAGCACCGCCGCCGAGGCCCGGGTCACCGTCACCGACGACGGCCCCGGAATCGACCCGCGCTCGCGCGACCGGATCTTCGACCGCTTCTACACCGCCGACTCGGTCAGCGGCTCCGGTCTGGGGCTGGCGATCGCCCGCGAGCTGGCCCGGGCGATGGGTGGCGACGTCATCCTCGATCCGCGCCGCGGCCGCGGCGCCTCCTTCAGCCTGATCCTGCCGCCGGCCGGCGCCGCGCACGGCAGCCGCCGCGGCGGCCACCTGGGGGCCCCGGCGTGAGCCCGACATCGGCGCGGATCGGCCCGGTGCTCGCGGCCGGGGCGGTGACGCTGACCCTGGCGCTCGGCCTGCTCGCCTGCGGCGACGACGGTGAGTCGACCGGGGTCTCGACCGTGACGACGACGACCGCGGTCGAGGACGGCAAGCCGGCGCAGAGCACCTCCGGGTTCGACCCGCAGGCGATCTACGCGGAGGCGGCGCCGAGCGTCGTCACGATCCTCTCGTTCATCGGCGACGCGTCCGATCCCAGCGGGGCCGGCCAGGGCTCCGGCTTCGTGATCAGCGACGAGGGCGAGATCGTCACCAACGCCCACGTCGTCACCGACGCGACCGAGGCAGGCGGCAGCACTGACACCCCGATCAACGAGGCCGACGAGGTCTACGTCGAGTTCGGCGACCGCAACCAGGTGCCGGCCGAGATCATCGGCACGGACCTGAACGCCGACGTCGCCCTGATCAAGGTCGACCCGGAGGGCCTCGACCTCGACCCGATCGAGCTCGGCAACTCCGAGGAGGTCCGGGTCGGCGCCCCGGTGGCGGCGATCGGCAGCCCGTTCGGCCAGGAGCAGTCGATCTCGGTCGGGATCGTCTCCGCAACCGACCGTTCGATCCGCTCGCTGACTCAGTTCCGGATCGACGGGGCGATCCAGACCGACACCTCGATCAACCCGGGCAACTCCGGCGGCCCGCTGATCGGCGCCGACGGGCGCGTCGTCGGGATCGATCAGCAGATCAACACGACCTCGGGCGGGAACGAAGGAGTCGGCTTCGCGGTCCCGATCAACCTGGTCAAGCGATCGATCGAGCAGCTTCGCGAGACCGGCGAGGTCGAGTACGCCTACATCGGCGTCCGCAGCCAGCCGCTCTACCCGCAGCTCGCCGAGCGGCTGGACATCGATGCGCCGACCGGCTCCCTGATCTCGGACGTGGTGCCCGGCGGCCCGGCCGACGAGGCGGGGCTGCGCGGCAGCCCGGAGGGCGAGGACTCGCGGATCGAGTTCCAGGGCCAGCGGGTGTTGGTCGGCGGCGACACGATCGTCGCCGTCAACGGCGACGAGCTGGTCGCCGAGAACGACCTCTCGCGCAAGATCATCGGCTATGACCCGGGCGACGAGGTGACGCTGCAGATCATCCGCGACGGCGAGCGGATGGACGTCGACGTGACGCTCGGGGCCCGCCCCGAGTGAGCCGCTGACCGCCGGGCCGCATCCGCTCGCCGGTCTCGTCGCCGAGCTCGCCGGCGACCTGCGCGAGGTCGTCCTGCCCGAGCTCGGCCGCAGCGAGGGTCGCGAGCATGCCGGCGGCGGCGCCGGCGGCGACGTCACCTTCGCGATCGACGAGCGGGCCGAGGCGCGGATGGAGGAGTACCTCGCCGAGCGCGCGCCCGACGTCGCCTTCTACTCCGAGGACCGCGGCATGATCCGGCCCGGCGGCGATCCGCGCTGGGTGCTCGTGGTCGACCCGATCGATGGGACGCGGCCGGCGCTCGCCGGGCTCGAGTCGGCCTGCGTGTCGGTCGCGGCGGCCCCGCTCGACGGCGAGCCGACGATGGCCGACGTCGAGGTCGGGTGCGTGGTCGAGATCAAGTCCGGGGCGCGATTTCTCGCCGTCCGGGGAGCCGGCGTCGAGCCGGCGCCGCGCCTGTCGGCGCAGGCGAGCCTCGAGCGGATGCTGTGGACCTACGGGTTCCGCGGCCGGCCGGCCGTCGCGACGACGATCGTCCTCGAGGAGCTGATCGACGGCTCCTCGGTGGCCGGCGGCACCTTCGATCTCGGCTCGGCCACCTTCGACATGACCCGGCTCGTCACCGGCCAGCTCGATGCCTACGTCGAGCCGGGCCCGCGGATGATCGAGGAGATCGGGTGGATGCGGGCCGAGTTCGAGCGGGTCGGCCGCGGCCACGTTCTCAACAACTCGCCCTACGACCTCGCCGCGGCGACCCTGATCCTCGCCGAGGCGGGTGCGGTGGTCAGCGACGCGAGCGGCGCCCCGCTCGGCGACCGGCCGCTGCTCGGCTCCGGCCACGACTTCCAGATGTCATGCGTCTGCGCCGCCAACCTGGAGCTGCACGCGGCGATCATCGCGGCGCTCGATGCCGGGATCGAGCGGCTGCGCGCAACCGGGCCCGCGTGACCGTCGGCGGTCGCGGCGGCGACGATAGCCTGCGCACCGTGCCGTATCCGAGCAGCCCATGAGCGACGCCCCACCGCTGATCATCGTCTCCAACCGCGGTCCGGCGCAGTTCGACCGCGACGCCGAGGGCGATCGGGTGATCAGCCGCGGCGGGGGCGGGCTGGTCACGGCGCTGACCGGGCTCGCGACCCATCGCCGGGTGCTCTGGGTCGCCTCGGCGATGACCGAGGAGGACGCGGTCGTCGCCCGCGAGGCCGGGGGCCCGACCGAGATCGAGCTCGAGGACGCCTCCTACGAGGTCGAGCTGGTCGCCTCCGAGGCCGCCGCCTACGACCTGTTCTACAGCGTCATCGCCAACCCGCTCCTCTGGTTCACCCAGCACTACCTCTGGGACCTCTCGAACGCGCCCGACATCCGCGTCGACGAGAAGGGGGCCTGGCGCCACGGCTACAAGGTGGTCAACGACGACATCGCCCGGGCGGTCCTGAAGCGGCTCGAGGACGAGCGGGAGCCGCTCGTGATGTTCCACGACTACCACCTCTACACGGCGCCGGGGATCGTCCGCGCCGCGCGGCCCGAGGCATTCCTGCACCACTTCGTCCACATCCCCTGGCCGCATCCGGACGCCTGGCGGATCCTGCCGCGCGAGTGGCGCGACGAGATCTTCGATGGGCTCCTCGCCAACGACATCATCGGCTTCCACACGGCCGCCTACGTGCACAACTTCCTCGACTGCTGCCGCGAGCTGGTCGGCTGCGAGGTCGACTACCGCAACGAGGTCGTCCGCTACGGGGATCGCGAGATCTGGATCCGCGCCTACCCGCTCGGGATCGATGCCGAGCGGCTGCGCCGGGTCGCCGCCACCGAGGAGGTCGCCGACTACGAGCGCGAGCTGCTCGCCCGCCGCCGCGAGCACCTGATCATCCGGGTCGACCGCGCCGAC
The DNA here is from genome assembly GCA_035695265.1 of Solirubrobacterales bacterium. Classification (GTDB taxonomy): domain Bacteria; phylum Actinomycetota; class Thermoleophilia; order Solirubrobacterales; family 70-9; genus RHKX01. The sequence goes on along the minus strand of DASSEM010000170.1, from coordinate 3,451 downwards.
CTCTCCAAGAACGTGCTCCGCGGGTTCACCGCCTTCGACCAGTTCCTAGCCGACCACCCCGAGTTCCACGAGCGGGTCACGTTCATCGCCCACCTGCAGCCGTCCCGGCAGGACGTCCCCGAGTACCAGGAGTACCTGGAGCGGATCGAGGCCCTGGTCGCGGTCGTCAACCACCGCCACGGGACGACCGACTGGATGCCGATCGACCTGCGGATCTACGAGAACTTCCACGAGGCGGTCGCCCGCTACAAGCACTTCGACCTGCTGATGGTCAACTCGCTGTTCGACGGCATGAACCTCGTCGCCAAGGAGGCGCCGGCGGTCAACACCCGCGACGGCGTCCTGATGCTGTCGGAGAACACCGGCGCCCACGAGGAGCTCGGCGAGTGCGCGCTCAGCGTCAACCCCTTCGACATCGAGGAGCAGGCGGAGGCGATCCACCGGGCGCTCAGCATGGACTTCATCGATCGCCGCGAGCGGGCCGACAAGCTCCGCGAGATCGTCGACGGCCGCGACCCCGGCGACTGGGTCGACGACCAGCTCGCCGACATCCGCGCCAAGCGCGACGCCTGACCGCCCCCCCGCCACCTCCGCCTGGGGCATCTGAGCGCAACATACGGTGGTCAGAGTGCCCCAGGTCGTAGCTTGCGCGGGGTCAAGGGCCGAACTGGCGCACGCCGGGCGGCGGCCCCTCCGGCTCGCTCGGCGCCGGCGCGGCTGGAGGCGGTGGAGCTGAAGCGGGAGCGGTCGGGGCTGGAGCAGGAGCCGGAGGGGGCGCGGGGGTGGGAGTGGGGCTCGGGGTCGGCGCCGCGACCGGCTCCGGCGCCGGTCCGGGGCCGGAATCGCCGCCCGCGGAATCGCCGCCCGACCCGGTGTCGGCCCCGGATTCATGCTTCGGGCGCTCGCGGCCGCGCTCGCGTGACCGCGCCCGCCGCGCCCGCCGCCGCTCGGCGACCCGCTCCTCCCGCCGCCGCTCGGCCCGCTCCCGGGCCCCCCGTCGCCGCTTCGCGCGCTCGTCGCCGCCGCCCTTCCCCGCGAGCGGCATCCCCTCCATCCGCAGCCCGGTCAGGCCGATGTCGGGGTCGAGCGGCGGTGGCTCGGGAGCGCGCAGGAGCGACGGCGCCAGCGCCAGGGCGAGCACCGCGGCGGCGACGGTCGCGAGCGCGCGCGCCGCGTGCCGCCAGCTCACGCTCATGCCAGCCATGCCCCGCCAATCCCGCTCCAGGCGCGCCCGCCCCCGTCGTGCTCAGACCGAGGTCGTCCGCCCGTCGGCGACCCGCCGCGCGGCGGCGGAGTCGTGGGTCGGGGCCACGACGGTGGGCGCTTCGGCGCACAGCTCGCGGAGCCGGTCGATGCTCGCCCGGGAGCGCTCGGCGGAAACCGCGACGCCGTCGATGGTGCGGCTGAGCAGAGCGGCCTCGCTATAGACCGCATCGCCCGTGATCAGGACCCGCGGACCCTCTCCCGGCGTCACGAGCACGGACTGGTGTCCGGCGGTGTGTCCGGGCGTAGCGAGCAGCCGGACGCTCCCGTCGCCATAGAGATCGTGATCCCCCTCGATGGTCTGCGGCTCGCGAATGCCCGGCCGCATGTAGCCGCGCAGGCGACCGCCGGGTGCCGTCGCGGCTCGCCATTCGTCGGCGTTCAACACGACGTTCGCGCCAGGGAGCGGCCCCGCGCCGACGTGATCGACATGCAGATGCGTGAAGACGTGATAGCGAACGGCTGCCGGATCCAGCCCCGCCTCGCGCAGGCGTGTCGGTTGGCGGTCCGCCTCGGTGACGTCGAACCGGACGGCGCGCTGGAGATACACGTCCCACAGCGGCTTCTTGAAGTCCGGGTCCTGACCGGCGTCAACCACGACCAGGCCCTCCGGATGCTCGATCGCAAAGCTCCAGACGGAGAGCCAGTCGGTCCACTGCCGGTCGAGAAGCGTCGCGAGCAGCCGCATGCCGTCCCGCCGGTGTGGATCGACCTGGCGCCGGTGGATCTGTACTCGGCCCGTATCGAGGACGTGCACGGCGACCACGCGCTGAGCTTCTCACACGGTCTGCGGCCCCGTTGCCTCCCGCATTCGATTCTCGCCGAAGCCCTGAGGATGGACCCGCTCCCGCTATAGTCCTGCGCCGCTCATGGCCCAGACCTACGAGATGATCCTGATGCTCGACCCGGAGGCCGGCGACGACCGGCGCGACGAGATCGCCGCCGAGGTGAAGGCGAAGCTGAGCGCCGCCGGCGAGATCGCCCACGAGGCCAACTGGGGCCTCCGCAAGATGGCCTACGAGATCGAGAAGCGCGAGTCGGCCGACTACCGCTTCTTCAAGTTCAGCGGCGGCAAGGAGCTGCTCGATGACCTCGACCACTCGCTGAAGATCACCGACGGCGTGCTCCGCTTCCGGATCTTCAAGGCCGATCCGGACTCGCCGGAGATGGTCCCCCCGGACACCGAGCAGATCATGCGCCGTGACGACGACGACCGCGAGCGCGGCGGTCGTGGTCGCGGGCCGCGCCGCCGCTTCGACGACGACTCCGCCTCCTCCGAGCCGGCAGCCGCCGGCGCCGGCACCGAGTAGCCGCCGCTTTCCCCGCTGCTTCCGGCTTAGTTCGGGCCGGGGCGGATTTGCCGTGTCCGGGGTTGCCTAGACTCGGTAGGGACTTCAAGCGATCGACAAGGAGCGAAAGTGAACATCAACCGGGTGATCATCACCGGCAACCTGACCAGAGAGCCCGACCTGCGTTCGCTTCCGAGCGGGATGCCCGTCTGCGAGCTCGGCGTCGCGGTCAACCACCGTCGCAAGGACCAGGCGACCGACCAGTGGGTCGAGGAGCCGAACTTCTTCAACGTCGTCGTCTTCGGCGCGCAGGGCGAGAACTGCGCCCAGTACCTCTCGAAGGGGCGCCCGGTGGCGATCGACGGCCGCCTGCGCTGGAGCTCGTGGGAGGACAAGAACGGCGGCGGCAAGCGCTCCAAGGTCGAGATCGTCGCCCAGAGCGTCCAGTTCCTCGGCGGCCGGGGCGACGGCCAGGGCGGCGGCCAGGGTGGTCAGGCCCAGCAGGGCCAGGGCAACCAGGGCTTCGCGGCCGGCAACGACGTCCCCGCCGACACCTCCGACTTCGGCGATCCGGTGGGTGCGCCGGCCGGTGGCGGGGGCGACGACGACATCCCGTTCTGAGCGGCTGATCCGAGGCGGCACGGGCGGGGCCGGCGACGCGCCGGGTCCGCCCGGTCCCTATGATCCGGCGCCGCCCATGAAGCACTTCTCGAGCGAGATCCGGGTGGCGCGCTGATGGCCGCCGCAGCACCGCCGCGTCGCGGCGGCCGTCGCGGCGCCGACCGCAACCGCCCCCGCAAGTACACGCGGATCCCGGTCGACACGATCGACTACAAGGATCTGACGCTGATCCGCCGGTTCATCTCCGACCGCGGCAAGATCCGCTCGCGGCGCGTGAC
>DASSEM010000169.1:0-11344 GCA_035695265.1 Solirubrobacterales bacterium | reverse complement strand
GGGGTCGACTACAACATCTTCCTGATGGCGCGGGTGCGGGAGGAGACCCGCCGCCACGGTCCCCGCGAGGGCGTCCTGCGCGGCCTCGCGGTGACCGGCGCGGTGATCACATCGGCCGGAATCGTCCTCGCCGGCACCTTCTCGACGCTCGCCGTGCTGCCGCTCGTGTTCCTGACCGAGATCGGGTTCGTCGTCGCCTTCGGGGTCCTGCTCGACACCTTCGTGGTCCGCTCGATCCTCGTCCCGGCACTCGCGCTCGACCTCGGCGGACGGATCTGGTGGCCCTCGGCGCTCGCGCAGGCGCAGGCCGAGCCGGCGGCGAAGCCCACGACCCCGGCGCAGGCCGCGGAGGCCCGCCGGTGAGCGCGGCCGATCACGGCTACGAACGCCCGGCTGTCGCCGGCAGCGGCGCGATCGCGCTCGGGCTCGCCGCCTCGATCACGCCCCTCGGTCCGGTCCGGGTGCTGGCCCGCTCCGACACCTCCGCCTGGAACGCCGAGGAGCAGATCGAGCGACTGTGCGGGAAGGTCGAGGGCGCGGACGCGACCCGGGCCCGCGTGACGACGAGCCCCGCCGACCTCGAAGACTCCGACCTGATCGTCGAGGCGATCGTCGAGGACGCCGACGCGAAGGCGGCGCTGCTCGCCGGGCTTGGCGAGAGCTGCCCCGACGCTGACCTGGCGACGACGACCTCCTCCCTCGGGATCGCCGAGCTCGGCGCGAGCGCCGGCGTGGCGGAGCGCTTCTACGGCCTCCACGTCTTCAACCCGGTGCCGCGGATGGAGCTGATCGAGCTCTGCCTGCCGCGCTCGCTGCCGGCCGCCGTCGGCGAGCGCGCCCGCACCTTCTGCGGCGCCCTCCGCAAGCACGTGGTCGAGGTGCCCGACGAGGCCGGCTTCGTCGTGAACCGGCTGCTCTTCCCGTACCTGTTCGACGCGGTCCGGCTGCTCGACGAGCTCGGGCTCGAGCCCGCCGAGGTCGACGCCTGCATGTCGAAGGGCGCCAACCAGCCGATGGGGCCCTTGCAGCTGCTCGACTTCGTCGGCCTCGACGTCGCGGTCGCGATCGGCGAGAAGCTCCACCTCGCCAGCGGCGAGGCGGGCCATGCACCCCCGGAGCGGCTGCAGGAGATGCTGGCGTCAGGCAAGCTCGGCCGCAAGAGCGGTTCCGGCTTCTACGAGTACTGAGTATCTGGCAACATTTCTTCGGATGGGGCAACGGATGGGCGGATTTCGCGGCACGAAGCCGGCGCTGTCTGTGGCCATCTTCATCGCCGCCATGACCCCCGGGCTCGCGCTCGCTTCCCAGAGCGACGACCCGTATGCGGAGAGCTCTAGCTTGCGTGGCAGCTCGCCCGACGGCAGCCACGCCTACGTCCAGACGCGCGAGCAGCTGGTCAGGGCGGATACGGACGGGATGGTCGACGTCTACGACATCGACCACGGCGTCGCGAAGCTCGTCTCGTTCGGTCCCGACGGCGGGAACCGGGACGGGACCTGCCTGTATATCGGCCCTGTTTCACCGTCTCAACCACCGTATTTCGAGAGCTGCAACGCGCGCTTCAAGGGAGCCTCGGGCGGCCGGGTCTACTTCCGGTCCGAGTCACTGCGTTCGACCGAGGACGAGAACGGTCTCTACGAGTACTACCGGGCCGGCGACTCGCTGACGCTCACCGAGGGCGCGATCGCCGAGACCGATGACAACTCCAAACAGATCGTCCAGGACGCCGAAGGTTGCCTCTACCAGCGGGTTTCGGGCGTCTCGACGCTGATCTCGACGGGCCCCGCCGTCAGCGGCGGGGGATGCCCGAGCAACGGCGACTTCCACTTCGTCAGCCAGACCGCCGACGGCGCGGCGGTGTTCTTCTACTCCAAGCAGCCACTCGTGGCCGACGACGAAGACGACGCGCGCGACCTGTACAGGAGCCGGGACGGGACGACGACCCTGATCTCGACGGGTCCGACTGACGACGGCGGGGCCATCTCCCACCGGTATGGGAGCCGCGAAACGCCCTTCGGCCCAGTTTCGACGGCCGACGGCGATACGGCGATCTTCACGACCGCGGCGAGCCTCACCGCCGCGGATCAGGACTCCGGCGCCGACGACATCTATCTGCGGTCCGGGTCGGCGACGACGCTCGTCTCCGGAACCGAGACGACACAGGGCTCAGCGCACGCCAGGCTCGAGGGCCAGTCTGACGACCTCGGCACGATCTTCTTCGAGACGAACGAGGCGTTGGTACCGGAGGACACCAACGCCAGCCGGGACGTCTACCGCTGGCGGACCGGGACGCTCTCCCTCGCTGCGGTGGATTCCGGCGGATCGGCATTCTTATCGAGCTCCTACCGCGACTCGTCCATCGACGGCACCAAGTTGTTCTTCTTCGCGACCGCCGACGACAGCCCCAGCCCGGTGGAGGGTGTGTTCTACGAGCGTTCAAACGGTACGACAACTCGCCTGACCCCGCCCGGGACCGATTACCAGCGTTGGAGCTATTGGGTTGGTGCTTCGGACGACGGCTCGAAGGCGTACTTCGACAGCAGGAGCTCCCTGACCGGCAACGATGATGATGGCGGCAAGATCGACCTCTTCCGATACGCGAACGGAGACCTGACGCTGATCTCGACCGGCCCGTCGCCAGTGGATCCCGCCGATGCGGAGGACGCGCTCGGGGTGGCACCCGGCGATCCGCTCTCGCTGGACGGAAGTCACATCTATTTCCGTTCGGCGCAATCCCTCAGTCCTGCCGACGCCGACTGCGGTCGCGTCGACTTCTACGAGCATTCCGACGCCGGAAACCGGCTGGTCACGGTCGGGGCCGACGCCCCGACGATCTCCCCCGGACCGTGCGCATTCGGCACGAATACGCCGACCTTCAACCTGGAGCCGGCGAATTCCGGGGACCAGCTCGAATGCCGGATCGACCAAGGTGACTACGAGCCCTGCTCGTTGACGTTCACGCCTGAGATAAACAACGGGGAGCACGTCCTGACCGTTCGAGGCGACGCCACGGCGGCAGACCAGTCCGGTGTCGCCGATCGCCGGTTCACCGTCGAGGCCGACCTGCCGCCGGAGACGACCATCACCTACGGACCCGAGTACAGCTGGGACTTCCGGAAGCCCGAGGAGTACCGGAGGCCGGCCTTCTTCTTCGAGTCCTCGGAGCAGTCCGGCCATCTCGAATGCCGGTTCGACAGCGAGGCATTCGAGCTCTGTGATCAGTCCAGCGTCGGCTCGACCGGCGTGGATCGCCCCGATGAACCTCTGACATGGGGGCAGCACACCTTCGACGTCCGTGCAGTCGACGGCGCCGGCAACGTCGACCCGACGCCGGATTCCCGGACGTTCACGATGACCCCCTACGACGGGGATCTCGAGCTGCAGCTTTCCGACCCGGGAACGCCGGCGAGCCTGCGCCGCCTTGGTCGCGACGGGCTGAAGCCGGCGGTTCGATGCTCGGAGGACTGCCGCGTGAAGGCCAAGGTCACGCTCTCCTTCAAGGCGGAGGGCAAGCGCAAGTCGATCCGATTCGGCGCCGGCAGCGGCGCGTCCGGTCTAGAGGCTGCGGTCATCTCCGTTCCGGCGTCGCCTGCCGCGCGACGGGCGCTCCGGAAGGTCAAGCGGGCTTCGCTCCGGATCGAACTGACCGCCGCGCCTTCCGACGGCGCCGGAGGCGACAAGAGCCTGTCACGGATCGAGAAGCTGGTGAAGCGGAGGGGCTAGTCCTCGTCCTCGCGGACCGCGGCGGGCTCGGGGTGGATGCGCAGCGCGACGATCCGGTTCTCGCGCACCGACTCGACCCGGAGCGTGTAGCCCCCGGCGCGGATCGAGTCCCCCCGCTTCGGCAGCCGGCCGAGCTCGCTGAAGACGTAGCCGCCGACCGAGTTGTAGGCATCGGTGTCGACCGGCAGCTCGATCCTGGCGTCCTCGAGGTCGCCGAGCGAGACGTGCCCGCGCACGTACCAGTCCCCGTCGGCGAGCTTCCGCACCTCCTCGGCGCGCGGGTCGGTCTCGTCCTCGATCTCACCGACGACCTCCTCGAGGATGTCCTCGACGGTCGCGATGCCGACCGTGCGGCCGTACTCGTCGACCACGATCGCGATCGAGCTCCGCTGTCGCTGGAGCTCGGCAAGCAGGTCGTCGAGCGGCTTCGTCTCCGGGACGATCGGGGCGTCGCGGATCGCGGTCTCGATCGGCGCGTCGCCGCCGGCGCTCATCATCAGCCGCACCAGGGAGTTGTTGTGGACGATCCCGCGAATCCGGTCCGGGTTGTCGTCCTCGATCACGACGAGACGGGTATGGCCGCTCGCGACGCAGCGGCGCAGCGCGTCCTCGACGGTGTCGGAGGAGTCGACGGCAGTCACGGCCGGGATCGGCGTCATCACTTCGCGCGCCTCCTGCTCGTGCAGGTGGAAGACGCCGCCGAGCATCCCGGCCTCGCTCTTCTGCAGCTCTCCGTGCTCATAGCCGCGGTTGATCAGGACCCGGAGCTCCTCCGGCGAGGTCTCGTCCTCGGCCACGATCGGGATCCGGAGGACCTTCTCGACGAGCCAGCGGGCGGGCGGGTTGGTCAGCGCGATCAGCGGGGTGAACGCGACGCGGAAGAACTGCATCGAGCGCCCGATCCGGAGCAGCAGCCCCTCGGCACGAGCAATGCCGACCATCTTCGGGCCCTGCTCGCCGAGGATGACGTGCCAGAGCGTGACGATCACGTATGCGATCACGAGCGAGATGGCGAGCGCCGCCGCATGTCCGAGCCACCCCTCGAAGACCGGCTCGATCAGCGACGCGATCGCCGGCTCTCCCAGGAACCCGATCGCCAGCGAGGCGAGCGTGATCCCGACCTGCGCGGTCGCGACGTACTCGTCGACGTGGTTGATCTGCTCGAGCGCGACCCGGGCCCGCTTGTCGCCCTCTTCGGCGAGCTGCTGCATCCGCGAAGGGCGCGAGCGGACCACGGCGAACTCGGCCGCGACGAAGTAGCCGTTCACGAGGACGAGGAGAAAGACGACGAAGAGGAGGAGGACCGCGGTCATCGCGGCTCACCGGCGTCGGCGCGCGATCCGACCCTCCGCCCGCGGCGGCCCGGCCCCACCGGTCCCCGGCGGGGAGCCAACAGCCTGGTACTTCGAGGTAGGTCGTCGTCAATCACGGCGCGACGGGGCAAGGCTAGCAGCGGGCCGGACCGCATCCCGAAACCGCGGCGCGGGTATTACGGTGGTCGCGATGGACCAGACCAGCGCCCCTTACCTCGACGCGCTCGTCGATTTCGCGGCCACCGATCCAGGCCGGTTCCACATCCCCGGCCACAAGGGCGGGGCCGGGGCCGATCCCGGCCTGCGCTCGGCGATCGGCGACGTCGCGCTGCGCCTCGACATCCCCTCCGGCATCGAGGGGATCGACGTCGGCCGCGACCCGCTCAAGATCCCCTTCCAGCAGGCGCAGCGCCTCGCCGCCGAGGCCTGGGGAGCGCGCCGGAGCTGGTTCCTCGTCAACGGCGCCTCCGGCGGGAACCACGCGATCTGCATGGCGCTCGCCCACCTCGGCGAGGACGCCGTCGTCCAGCGCAACGTCCACTCCTCGGTCATCGACGGGCTCGTGCTCAGCGGCCTGCGCCCCCGCTTCGTCGCGCCGGAGATCGACGACGAGCTCGGCGTCGCCCACTGCATGACCCCGGCAGCGCTCGAGCAGGCGCTGGCGGAGCAGCGGGACGCGGTGGCCGCGTTCATCGTCTCGCCGACCTACTTCGGCGCCGTCGCCGACGTCGCCGGCATCGCCGCGGTCGCCCACGAGCACGACGTCCCGCTCGTCGTCGACGAGTCGTGGGGGGCGCACCTCGCCTTCTCGGAGCTGTTGCCCGCGAACGCGCTCGCCTGCGGCGCCGACGTCGTTCTCAACTCCGTCCACAAGCTCGCCGGCAGCATGACCCAGTCGGCGATCCTCCACGTCGGCGCCGCCGCGGAGCATCCGCGCGGCCGGATCGACGAGACGATCGTCGACCGCTCGGTGACCCTGGTCGAGTCGACGAGCCCGAACGCGCTGCTGAGCGCGTCGCTCGACGCCGCCCGCCGCCACAACGCGACGCTCGGCGAGGCGCTCCTGGCCGAGACGATCGGCTCGCTGCGCGAGCTGCGTCGCGAGGTCCGCGAGATCCCCGGCCTCGACGTCCTCGGCGAGGAGATCACGAAGTCAGACAGCGTCCACGCCTGGGATCCGCTGCGCGTCTCGATCGACGTCCGTGGCACCGGCGTCACCGGCAACCGGGTTGCCCGGTTCCTGCGCGAGCGCCACGACATCTGGTTCGAGCTCTACGCGGAGAACGTCGTCGTCGCCATCTTCGGGATCGGCGAGAACGTGGCCGAGACCGGCGCCCGACTGCTCTCCGGCCTTCGCGACGCCGCCACGGAGCTGCATGACGACCCCGGCGAGGAGCGGGCGCCGTTCGCCCCGCCGCCGCCCTGGGGCCCGACCGAGATGACGCCGCGGCAGGCATTTCTCGGGCCCCAGGAGACGGTCCCCTTCGACGCGGCCGAGGGGCGGATCGCCGCGGAGTCGCTCGCCGCCTATCCACCCGGCGTACCCAACGTGCTCCCCGGCGAGCGGCTCAGCCGCGCCACCCTCGACTTCATCGCCGACTCGCTTGCCCACGGTGGCCAGGTCCGCGGCGCCAGCGATCGCTCGCTGGCGACGATCCGGGTGGTGATCGAGTGAGCGCCGATCCGAACGCGATCCCCTGGGGAGCCGACTCCGAGTACGGGCGCCTGCACGACGTCCTGCTCGGCCCTCCCCGCAACTTCCGCTGGCTGGCGACGAGCGCGATCTCGAAGGCGACCCTGGCCGGCGAGCACGCGTTCAGCAGCAGCAGGGCGCTCGCCCAACACGCCGAGATGGTCGCCGCCTACGAGAGCGCCGGGGTTCGCTGCCACTTCCTCGAGCCCGACCCGGCCCTGCCCTACCAGGTGTTCGCCCGCGATTCGAGCGTGGCGACGCCGGCGGGTGCGATCGTCACCCAGCTCCACCAGCAGTGGCGCCGCGGCGAGTACGCGCCGGTCATCCGCTTCTATCAGGAGGCCGGCATCCCGATCTTCCGGATGATCACCGCGGCCGCGCTCGAGGGCGGCGACGTGATCATCGTCGAGCCGGGGCGGATGCTGATCGGCAACGGCGAGGAGCGCACCGAGGCGCCCGCGGCGCGGCAGCTCGCGGGCTGGATGGAGGAGCTCGGCTGGGAGGTCCGGGTCGAGATGATCCCGAGCCAGTTCGTCCACATCGATGTCCTCGTCTCGATCCTCGCGCCGAAGCTCGCCGCGGTCTGCATCGACGCCGCCGGTGCCGGGCTCGTGCGCTGGCTCCGCGAGGCCGGCTTCGAGATCCTCGACGTGCCGGTCGACGAGGCGTTCGCGCTCGGCGTCAACGCGATCTCGCTCGGTGACGACCGGGCGCTGTCCAGCGAGTACTCCAAGAGCCTCAACGAGCAGCTCCGCGCTCGCGGCTTCGAGGTCTACGACCCCGATCTGAGCATGTTCACCCTGGGCGGCGGCGGCGCGCACTGCCTCGGCCAGGCGCTGCGCCGGGAGCGCGTCGGTTGAGCGAGCCGGCCCGACCCGGGGCGGCGGCGATCGATGCCGACCGGGTGCTGGCCGACCTCGACGCGCTCGCCGAGCGGACCGGCGGCTCAGGTGGTGCCCGCCGGGTCTGTTGGACCGAGGAGTGGCAGGCGGCGCGGGAGCTCCTGCGCGACCGGCTTGCCGAGATCGGGGTCGGCGCGGTCGAGGTCGACGAGGCCGGCAACCTCTGGGCCCGGCTCGACGGTCGCGATCGCGAAGCCCCGGCGCTGGCGCTTGGATCCCACCTCGACTCGGTCCCGGCCGGCGGCCCGCTCGACGGCGCGCTCGGCGTGATTGCGGCGCTCGGCGCCCTCCGCTCCTGGGCCGGGGCGGCCGGGCCGCCGCCCCGTGACCTCGTCCTGATCGACTTCGCAGACGAGGAGGGCTCGCGATTCGGGCGCAGCCTGTTCGGCAGCTCGGCGCTCGCCGGCACGCTCGACCCGGCCGAGCTTCGCGACCTCGCCGACGCCGAGGGCCGCCCGATCGCCGAGGTCCTCGCCGCCTGCGGGGTCGAGCTCGAGCGCGCGACCGACGCGCACCGCAGGCTCGACGCGATCGGCGCCTACCTCGAGCTCCACATCGAGCAGGGCCCGGTGCTCGAGGCCGAGGGGAAGGGCTGCGCCGCGGTCTCCGGCTGCGCCGGCGTCGAGCGGCTGCGGATCGACTTTCACGGGGCCACCGGGCACGCCGGGACGACGCCGATGGACCGCCGCCGCGACGCCGGCCTCGCGGCCGCCGAGCTGGCACTCGCGGTGGAGCGGATCGCTCGCGCTCGCGGGGGCGTCGGGACGACCGGGCGGATCGACCTCGATCCGGGGATCGTCACCGCGGTCGCCGGCGGCGCCGCGGTCTCCGTCGACCTCCGCCATCCCGAGGCCGCCGAGCTCGAGCAGATGCTCGAGGAGACGCGGCAGGCCGCCGCGCTCGTCGCCGGCGGGCGCTCCTGCGAGCACGCCGAGCACCCGATCTGGCGGATCGCTCCCATCCCCTTCGACGGTGAGCTGGTCGCCCGCGCCGAGGCCGCCGCCGCCGCGGCGGGAGGGCGGGAGAGCGCGATCCCCAGCGGCGCACTCCATGACGCCGCCGAGCTCGCCCGCGCCGTGCCGGCGGCGATGATCTTCGCCGCCTCGGCGGGCGGGGTCAGCCATTCCCCCGAGGAACGCAGCGGCGTGGAAGACCTGCGCACGGCGATCGCGGCGTTCGGCGATCTCGTCGCCGCCACCCTGTGAGCGACTCGCCGGCGCAACCGCGGGAGCGGGCAGGCTCCGAAACGCGACTGGCTCGTCGCGTCGGGCCGGTGATGCTCCTGCTCTTCATCGTCGGCGACATGCTCGGCGGCGGCATCTACGCGCTCGTCGGCGAGGTCGGGGCGGAGGTCGGAGGCGCGATCTGGACCGCGTTCGCCGCCGCCTTCGTGCTCGCCGCGCTGACCGCGTGCGCCTACGCCGAGCTCGTCTCCAAGTACCCGCGGGCCGCCGGCGCGGCGCTCTACACGAACCGGGCCTTCGACCGCCCCTTCCTCACCTTCATGGTCGCGTTCGCGGTGATGGCGTCGGGGATCACATCGGCGAGCACCCTTGCCCGCGGCTTCGCCGGCGACGCGCTCGGCCAGTTCGTCGACATCCCGGTGGTGCCGGTCGCGATCGCATTCCTGCTCGTCGTCGCGCTGATCAACGCCCGCGGCATCTCCGAGTCGGTCCGCGTCAACGCGACGCTGACCGTGATCGAGGTCGGCGGGCTCCTGCTCGTCGCCGCGATCGCGATCGCCGCGATCGGCGACGCCGGCTCCGACATCGGCCGCAACCTCGACTTCAAGGAGGGCGTGACGCCGCTGTTCGCGATCCTCTCCGGCGCCGGGCTCGCCTTCTACGCGCTGATCGGGTTCGAGGACTCGGTCAACATCGCCGAGGAGGTCGAGGAGCCGTCCCGCCACTACCCGCGGGTCCTCTTCACCGGCCTCGCGATCGCCGGCACGATCTACCTGTTCGTCACCGTCCTCGCCTCGGCGGCGGTCCCCACCGCCGAGCTCGCCGGATCTACGGCGCCGCTCGTCCTCGTCGGCAGCCAGGGGCCGCTCGGCGTCGATCCCGACGTCTTCGCGGCGATCACGCTGTTCGCGCTCGCCAACGGGGCGCTGATCAACATGATCATGGCCTCGCGGCTCGTCTACGGGATGTCGGAGGAGGGCATCGTCCCCGCGCCGTTCGGTCGCATCCTCCCGGTGCGGAGGACGCCGATCACGGCGATCGCCTTCACCACCGCGCTCGGCCTCGTCCTGGTCGCGACCGGGGACCTGGCGACGCTCGCCGACACGACCGTGCTGCTGCTGCTCTGCGCGTTCACCGCCGTCAACGTCGCCGTGCTCGTCCTGCGCCGCGACGAGGTCGACCACGACCACTTCCGGGCGCCTTCCTGGGCGCCGATCCTCGGGGCCATAGTGTGCGTCGTGTTGATCATCGACAACGACGCCGAGATCTTCCTGCGGGCGGGCATCCTGCTCGTCCTCGGGGCGGCGCTCTGGGCGGTCGCCCGGGCGGGCGGGCACCGGCCCGATCGAGCGGCGTTCGGGAAAAGGAGCTGACCGATGGGCGAGCTGTGGGAGAAGGTCGAGTCACTGCCCCTGCGGATCGAGGGCTACGAGCTGAGCGGCCACGACCGCGAGTACGGGAGCTTCACCCGAGGGTCGACCTTGATCCATCTCCGCGGCGGCGGCGAGGAGGGGGTCGGCGAGGACGTGGTGTACGACGTCCTCGACCACATCGCTCACCGCGATGCCGGCCCGGTCCACGACCTCACCGGGCCGACGACGCTGGGCGAGCTCTGCGCGCTCGTCGGCGAGCTCGACCTGTTCCCGACTGCCGCCCCCGGGATGGAGGCCTCCCGCCACTACCGCCGCTGGGCCTTCGAGAGCGCCGCCCTCGACCTCGCGCTGCGGCAGGCCGGCCTGCCGCTCCACGAGGCGGTCGGCCGCGACCCGCATCCGCTTCAGTTCGTCTGCTCGACCCGGCTGACCAGCTTCGACGGCGAGGCGGCCTCCTCCACCGAGCCGATCAGAAAGCGCCTTGCGAGGTATCCCGGCCTCGGCTTCAAGCTCGACCCCGAGAACGACTGGACGCCGGAGCTGATCGCCGAGATCGGTGAGCTGGCGACGGTCCGCGTGCTCGACCTCAAGGGCCACTACCGGGGCACGCCCGTCGACGTCGAGACCGACCCCGAGCTCTACCGCCAGGTTGCCGAGGCCTTCCCCGATGCCTACCTCGAGGACCCCGACGTCAACGACGAGACGAGGGCCCTGCTCGAGCCACTCGCCGACCGCGTCACCTGGGACGCGCCGCTGCACTCGCTGGCCGACATCAAGGCGCTCGAGTGGAGCCCGAAGGCGATCAACTCCAAGCCCTCCCGGTTCGGCTCGATCGAGGAGCTGTTCGCGATCTACGAGCACTGCGCCGCGAACGGGATCGCGATCTACGGCGGCGGCCAGGGCGAGGTCGAGGTCGGCCGCGGACAGATCCAGTACCTAGCGTCGCTGTTCCATCCCGACACGCCGAACGACACCGCGCCCTCCGGCTACAACGACCCGGCCGTCCCCGCCGGCCTGCCGAGCTCGCCGATGGACCCGGCACCGTCGACGACCGGTTTCCGCTGGGGCTGAGCTAACGCTCGGCTTTCGGCTGCCGAATCGTCCGCAAAATCCCTGCTTCTCGCAACCTCTGTGTCGATCGGCACGAAGCCGGGCA
>DASSEM010000168.1:0-2532 GCA_035695265.1 Solirubrobacterales bacterium | reverse complement strand
CGGCCTCGAGCCGGCGCTTGAGCTCGTCGGGGAGGGTCATCGCCCCCGAGCCGACGAGGACGTCGGGGGCGCCGACGACGAAGCTGCGGCCGCTGCCCTCGCCGTTCAGGGTCAACCCGCTCCACTTCCACCGCGACGAGAAGGGGACCTCGGCGACGACGCCGGCGGCGCGCTCCGGGAACGCCGCGGCGATCGTCTCCAGCGTCCGGTTCCGCTCCCCGGCGGAGGCAGCGAACAGGCCGAGCGCCCGCTCGGTCGCCGCGCCGCGCGCGGGATCGGCGCTGACGACCTCGATCAGCTCGAGGGTGCCGTCGGTCAGCGTGCCCGTCTTGTCCACGCAGACCGTGTCGACCGCGGCGAGCGCCTCGGTCGCGCTCATCTGCTGGACGAGCGTGTCCATCCGCGCCAGCCGCACGGCGGCGACCGCCAGGGTGACGCTCATCAGGAGCACCAGGCCCTCGGGGATCAGCGTGATCAGCCCGGCGGTGGCGGTCTGCGCCGCCTCGGTGAAGCCGACGCCGCGGACGAGGAACCCGGCGAGCATCAGGATCGCCATCGGCACCAGCAGCATCGCCGTCGCCCGGAGGATCCGGTCGACCTCGAGCTGCAGCGGCGAGGGCGGGTGGCGGAACTCCTTCGCCTGCCCGGCGATCTTCTCGGCGTACGAGTCGCCGCGGACCGCGTCGACGACGTAGTGGCCGGAGCCGGCGGTGCAGAACGCGCCCGACAGCAACCGGTCGCCGGGCTCCTTGCGGATGCCGTCCGACTCGCCGGTGAGCAGCGACTCGTCGAGGGTCAGGCCGCGGCTGGATCCGACGTCGCCGTCGGCGACGAGCTGGTCGCCGGGCTCGACCCGGATCACGTCGCCGGGAACGATCTCGTCGGCGCGGAGCTCGAGCGGGCGGCCCTCGCGGATCACCTCGGCCCGCGGCGCCACCAGCAGCGCCAGCTCGTCGAGGGTCTCCTTCGCCTTCACCTCCTGGCGGATCCCGATCGCCGAGTTGATGATCGCGATGACGCCGAACAGGGCATCCGCCCACAGGCCCTGGCTGAGGATCAGGATGAAGAAGACGAGGATGATCGCGTTGAACAGCGTCAGGACGTTTGCCCGCACGATCGACCGCACCGACCGGCTCGATCCCTCCTCGAGCGGGCCGAGCTGCCGCAGCCGCGCCGCAGCCTCGGCATCGCTCAGCCCGAGCACCTCCGTTGTCGGGTCCACCGCCGCCATCGGAGCTAAGGATGAAGGAGGCGCCCGGCGGCGAGCACCGCGCCTGCGGCGCTAGTCAGTCGTCCCAGAACCCGTCCTCGGTGACGACCTCCGGTCCGAGGTCGTCGACGCGGACCGAGCAGAGCACGATCTCGGCGTCGTCGTCACCGTCGTTGTGGACCGAGCGCAGCGCATCGGGCGCGATCCGGACGGCGGTCCCGGTTCCGGCCTCGAAGACGTCGTCACCGATCTTGAACGTGACCGTCCCGGACGTGACCAGGTAGATCTCCTCCTGGGTGAGATGGCGGTGGCCGTAGCTGCCGCGGCCGCCGGTCCCCGGTGGCATCCGCCGCCAGGTCAGCGCCACCTGCTCGGCGCCGAGCGAGTCGGTGTAGGCGAGCATCTCCCCGAAGCCCTCGTAGCCGGCCATGTAGTCGCTGCAGTCTGCCCGGCGGCTGATCGTGTAGTCGCTCATGGCGTCTCTCCTCTCACGGGCGCGGTCGGGACCGCGCTCTCGCTCTGGTCGATCTCGGGCAGCCGTTCGGGCACCGCCTCAGTGTCCTGCAAACGGGTCCGCAATGCCAGCAGCCCGGCGAGCGCGATCAGGATCGGCAGCCCGCCCTGGATCGCCAGGGTGCCGCGGGCGCCGACCGTCTCGACGAGGACCGCTCCGAGGGCGAGCGCGCCGAGCTCGGCGCCGTTGCGGAGCGCGTTGTAGGAGGCGCCGGCGCGGCCGTGGGAATCGGCGGGCATGCGCTCGTGGATCAGGGTTCTGACGAGGACGTTCTTGGTGCCGTGCCCGATGCCGCCGACCAGGTACATGGCGAGGACCAGCGGCAGCGAGAGGGCGATCGTCGGCACCGCCAGGCCGGCGCCCTGGACGGCGATCATCACCATCGCGACCGTGGCCAGGGCGTGGGTGCCGATCCGGCTCGAGAGGAGCAGCGCGCCGCTCGCCATTCCCAGCGTCCAGGCCGACACGGCGAGGCCGTAGCCGAGGTCGCCGGAGTCGAGGTCGTCACGGATGAAGAACACCTCCGCGGTCGCGACGCCGGTCATGATCAGCAGCGTCAGGAACGTCACCGCCATCATCAGGCGGAGGACCGGGTCGGCGCCGAGCAAGCTGCCACCCCGCGCCACATCTCGGTGCCCGGCGCGCGGTTGAGGGTGGCGGCGCGCCCTGATCGCCGCGGCCGCGGCCGCCACGAGGACGAACGTCCCGGCGTTGACCGCCAGCGCTATCTCGATCCCTCCGGCCGCGCCGAGAGCGCCTCCGATCACCGGACCGACTGCCATCCCGAGGTAGCGCGCCGTCTCGATCC
>DASSEM010000167.1:0-17529 GCA_035695265.1 Solirubrobacterales bacterium | reverse complement strand
CGCGGCGGCGGGCGACGAGCGGGTCGAGCTGACGGGCGTCTGGACCCACTTCGCGACCGCGGACGCGAACGACGAGGCCTTCCTCCGCGAGCAGCTCGACCGCTTCCGCCAGGTCGCGGTGCCGATCGCCGAGCGTCATCCGGAGGTCTGCCTCCATGCGGCGAACAGCGCCGCCACCCTGCGCGGCCGGGAGTTCCACCTCGGGATGGTCCGCTGCGGGATCGCGATCTACGGCCTCGACCCGTTCGGGCGGGACCCGGCCGCCCACGACCTCGAGCCGGCGTTGTCGCTGCACACGTACGTGGCCGACGTGAAGCGGATCGAGGCCGGGGCGTCAGTCGGCTACGGGCGGACGTGGCGAGCGCCGGCCGACACCTGGATCGGGGTGCTGCCGGTCGGCTACGGCGACGGCTTCCGGCGCGGGCTCTCGAACGCGTGCGACGTGCTCGTCGGCGACGCTCGCCGGCCGCTCGTAGGCACGATCTCGATGGACAACGTAACCATCGACCTCGGCCCGGAGACGGAAGTCGAGGCCGGAGCCCCGGCCGTGCTGATCGGGGAGCAGGACGGCGAGCGGGTCGCCGCCGAGGAGCTCGCGGCGGCGCTCGGCACGATCAACTACGAGATCCCGTGCGGGCTGAGCGCGCGCGTCCCTCGCGCCTACCGCGCTTGAGATGAGCAGATGCCAGGGCCGCTCCATCTGACCCGGCTCGAGGAGCGCTTCGGCGCGTCACCGGCGATCGAGGTCGCCCGCTCGGGACTCCGCGACGTCGACGATCGCGCCTGGCTCGTGGGCGGGGCCGTGCGCGATGCGGCGCTCGGCGTCGACGTCGTCGACGTCGACATCGCCTTCGCGGGCGACCCCGCCGAGGCGGCCCGCCGGATCGCCGCCGACGCCGACGGGCATCCGTTCGAGCTCTCCGGGGAATTCGCCACCTGGCGGGTGGTCGCTCGCGAGGGTGCCTGGAAGGTCGATGTCGCCGCCCTCCGCGGCGGCTCGATCGAAGTTGACCTGCGACTTCGGGACTTCACGGTCAACGCGATCGCGATGCCGCTTGGCGGCGGCGACCCGATCGACCCGACGGGTGGGCTCCGTGACCTCGAAGGGGAGGCGCTGCGGGCCTGCTCGGAGCGTGCCTTCGAGGATGACCCGTTGCGGGTCCTGCGCGCCGCGCGGTTCGTGGCGCGCTCCGGCTTCACGCCCGAGGCCGCGACTTTGGAGCTCGCGCGTGCGGCGGCGGCACGCGCCGGAGAGCCCGCCGGAGAGCGGCAGTTCGCCGAGCTCCGGCTGCTCCTCTCCGGCCCCGATCCGCTCGCCGGCCTCGATCTGCTCGACGGAGTCGGGGCGATGGCCGCGGTCCTGCCCGAGGTGGCGGCGTTGCACGGCGTCGGCCAGAGCGCCAACCACCATCTCGACGCCTACGAGCACACGCTCGAGGTGCTGCGGCGGATGCTCGACGTCGAGCGCGACCTGCAGCGCTATTGCGGCGAGGCGACCGTCGCCGCCGCCGCCGCGCTCGATGAGCCGCTCGCCGACGAGCTCAGCCGCGGCGACGCGCTCCGCTGGGCGGCGCTCCTGCACGACATCGGCAAGCCGGCCACGCGGACCGAGCGCGACGGCTGGATCAGCTTCATCGGCCACGATGCCGTCGGGGCCGAGATGGTCACCGAGGTTTGCCGGCGGTTGCGGACCTCGCGCCGGTTCGCCGCCCAGATCGCCGCGATGACCCGTGACCACCTGGTCCTCGGCTTCATGGTCCGCGAGCGGCCGTTGCCGCCCCGTCGCGTCTGGGACTACCTGCGGCGAACGGCTCCGCAGACCCTGGACACGACTCTGTTCACGGTCGCCGACCGGCTCTCCGCTCAGGGCGGTGGCGTCCCCGACGAGGCGATCGCCGGCCACCTCGAGCTCGCCCGGTCGATGCTCGCCGCCACGGTGGCCTGGGAGGCGGAGGAGCGAGCGCCGCTCCTGCGCGGGGACGAGATCGCGGCCGAGACCGGGATCGAGCCCGGCCCGGCCCTCGGCGAGGCGGTGGCGGAGCTCGAGGCGGCCCAGTTCTGCGGCGAGGTATCCGATCGCGCCGCGGCGATCGCTCACCTGCGCGCCTGGGCGTCGGAGCGATAGCCTCCGCCGCGGCTTGGATCAGGATCCGGACTGCATCTTCTGCGCGATCGTCGCCGGCGAGGCACCGGCCGAGATCGTCGACAGTGACGAGCACACGGTGACCCTGATGGACATCAACCCAGCGACGCGCGGCCATGCGCTGGTGATCCCGCGACGCCACAGCGAGGACCTGCTGGCGATCGGCGAGGAGGACCTGTGCCGGTGCTCGGCCGCGGCGCAGCGGGTCGTGCGGCGGATGGAGGCGACGCTCGAGCCCGACGGGTTCAACCTCTTGAACGCGGTCCGGGCCGCCGCGTGGCAGACGGTCTTCCACTTTCACCTCCACGTGATCCCGCGCTACGTTGACGATCCGCTGAAGCTGCCGTGGATTCCTCGCGGCGCCGATCTCGACGACGTCGCCGCGGTGGCGGCGACGATCAGGGAGGGCTGATGTCCGAGGGTGGTTCACCGATCAGGCTCGAGCACGACGGCGACGTGGCGGTGATCGTGCTCGACGACCCGCCGCTCAACCTGTTCACCGATCGGACCTTCGACGCGATGCGGGAGGCGCGCGACGCGGTCGCCGCCTCGGATTCCCGGGCGATGGTCTTCCGCGGCGAGGGCAAGGTGTTCACCGGCGGGGTCGACGTCGGGCGGGTCTTCAAGGACGTCGCCGGAGGTGAGGAGGGTGCCCGGCTGGCGGCCGCGGGAATCCGCGAGCTGCAGGCGTTCGAGTCGCTCGAGATCCCGACCCTGGCGCTCGTCCACGGTCTCTGCCTGACCGCCGGCCTCGAGGCAGCGCTCGGCTGCGACATGATCTGGGCGGCCGAAGGAGCGCAGTTCGGGCTCGTCGAGCGGGTCGTCGGCCTGACCCCGTTCGGCGGGGGCGTGCAACGGATGGCCGAGCGGGCGGGGCCGGCGCGGGCCCGCGAATTCGTGATGACCGGTGGCCTCTACGGCGCCGCGAAGCTGCTCGACTGGGGCGTCATCAACCGCGTCCTGCCGCCCGACGACCTGCTCGAGAAGGGCATGAAGTTCGCGCGCGAGCTCGCCGCCGGGCCGACGATCGCCCACGGTGCCACCAAGCGCCTGATTCGCGCCTACCTCGACGGGGGCGTGGCCGCCGCCGATGCCGTCGTCCCCGAGATCGCCGGTCCCCTGTTCGACTCCGAGGACCTCCGGAACGCGGTCCGGAGCTTCCTCGAGGACGGCCCGGGCAAGGCGACTTTCAAGGGGAGATAGCGGCTCTGCTGGTACTCTCCCGCGTCGCGAATGGCCAAGGAAGAGAAGATCGAGATGGAGGGCGAGGTCGTCGAGGCCCTGCCGAACACGATGTTCAAGGTGAAGCTCGACAACGATCACGAGGTCCTCGGCCACATCAGCGGCAAGATGCGCCGCCACTACATCCGCATCCTGCCGGGCGACCGGGTCAAGATCGAGCTCTCGCCCTACGACCTCGACAGAGGCCGCATCACCTACAGATACAAGTAACGGCGGACAGCGGAAGCGCTGGATCTTCGTCCTCGTCGGCTCACGGCCTGAGGCCGCTTCGCCTCCTGCGTCCTCGACCAGCACTCCCGCTGCCTCGCCATTCCTGCGGCCACTGGCGAGAAGCTCTTGCTACGGCATTGCGTCCATGCCGGTCCGGAGATCACCGATGGTCGGGCTGCCGCCGACGATCGGGTCGACCCGGTAGGAGAACCCGAACGTGCCCTGGTTCGAGACGAACTGAAGCTTGAAGTGGCGGTTGCCGCCGGGGCCGAACTCGCTGATCACCTCGGTCCCGCCCCAGCTCACGAGCCAGGAGCCGTCCCCGAGCTTCGCCGCCGAGCCGCAGCACGGCGAGGAGGGGACGTCCGGATCGTTCACCGTGTCGACCAGCGTGGCGGTCCCGTTGAACAGGTTCATCCGGTACTCGGCGCCGCGGGGGGCGGCGGTCTCGTTGGTGTTGTTGTCGTAGAGGGTCATGTTCCCGTTCGGCAGCACGCGGGCGTAGTGCTGGCCGCCGAGCGGGTTGCTCTCGGGGTCTCCGATCACGTCCAGCGAGTCCGGCGTCGGTGTCCCGCCGAGCTTCCAGATCAGGTTGCCGGTCGTCATGTTGATCGCGTAGACCGCGTCGAGGTGGCGGAAGGAGACGACCAGGGTGTTCCCGATCTTCTGGATCGAGTTCCAGTGGATCCAGTCGAAGCCCTGACGCCCGTCGGGCAGCTGACGGGGAAGGCCGTAGACGGTGGACCGCCAGCGCTCCGGGGTCTCCGACAGGTCGATGTGGTCCTTGGAGTTCCACGACCAGGCGACGGTGCCGTTCGGCCTGACCTCCTGGAACTCGGCGTCGATCGGCGTCCCGCCCGTCGCCGGTCCGCCGTACTCCGTGAGGTCCTGCGTGCCGGCCCGGGGCTTGTAGGAGCCGACCAGGGCGTTGCCGTTCGCGAGCAGCTCGAAGTCGTGGATGTCGGTGTCGGTGCCCACCGTCCTCCAGGTCCTCACGAGGCTGCCGTCGAGCCGATGGATCTCGTACCCGGGGGTCGATCCGCCGGCCGCCGCCGTCCTGCCCCAGGCGAGGGTGTCGTCGTCGAGCAGCTTCGCGTCGCTTGAACCGCTCGACTCCATCCACCAGACCGGCGCGCCATGGTCGTCGAAGATCGCGATGTAGCGGCCGGCCGGACCGCCACCGGGGGCCTGCACGTTCCGCGGCATCGTGATGTAGAAGTTCGCGCTCGGATCGCCGGGGCTCTCCCACGACCACGCGGGGAAGTCGTCAGGCAGGCAGCGAACGTGATAGGTGCTCCTCGCGACCCGGCCGGTCGCCTCGATAGTGAAGCGTTCGCCCTGATCCAGCGCGACGTCCTCGGAGAACGTCCCGTTCCGCGCCTCACTGCCGTCGACGGATACGGTCGTGTCCCCCGGCGCGACGACGTCCATGTTCACCGGGCCGGCTCCGCAACGGGTCACGTAGTCGGAGACGTTGGGGTCGAAGTCCGGCGACAGCGCGGGGTCGGCGCTGATCGCCAGCTCCGTGGGGCCGCCAATCGTCGTGAAGGTCTTGTCCTGGGCGCAGAGGGTGGCCCCGTCCCGGGCGCAGAGCCGGTAGTGGTAGGTCGTCCCCGGATCGAGGCCGCTCAGGACCTCGGATACCGGGTGGTTGTCGCGGTCGGTGATCGCGATCGAGCGGTGCGGCGACTCGTCGCCGTAGCCCTGCGTCGGGCCGTACTCGAACCAGTAGGTGACGGTCGCGTCGACCGTCGAGAAGACGATGCCCCTCGCGGTCGCACCGGAGCCGGACACGTCCTTCGCGGGCGAGGTGTAGCCGCCCGCGCAGCCGGCGAGCGCGATCGCCGCGACCACGACCGCGAGGTAGCCGAGGACGCGCTCCGCACGCCGGCGAAGCGGTTGCCTGGTTCGATCGACTCCCTTGATGGCGGCCCCCTCGCCGTTGCTGCTCCCTCGCGCGCAGGCTTTCACGCGCGCCGACCGTCAACAAGGGCTTTGCGAGTCACGACAAGCGCCGCAACGGTTCGCCGCTCCGCCAGAGCTGCCAGGCGGCGCCCGCACTCGGCCGGCACCGCTGCGAGCTGGTCACGGGTGAAGCGAACGACGAGCCAGCCCGCCATCGTCAACCGCTGATCCCGCTCCCGGTCGGCGTTCATCCGCTCGCGCCCGCCGTGGAACCGCCAGCTGTCGAGCTCGACGACAAGTCGCAGCTCCGGCCAGTGGAAGTCCACCTCGAAGCCCTCGACGAGGCCGTTCACCACCGGCGCGGGAAGCCCGGCCGGGCGGCAGACCTGGAGCATGTCGACCTCACGGTCGCTTCGCGCCCGCACGGGCTCGCCGGCGACGATCGACCGCAGGGTCCCGATCCCGCGTTGACCGCGTGCCCCCTCGAGCAGCTCGGCGAGCCGCGAACGGTTGAGGATCCGCAGCGAGTCGGCGGCGATCAGCACCCGCTCGACCTCGTCCGACGTCCCGATCGCCGCGAGGTCGATGACCGTCCGCGCGGCGCTCGTGCAGAGGATCTTGCCGCTGCCGGCGGTGTCGCACGGGAGAACGATGGAGCGGTGGAGAGCGATGTGGCTGCGACCGCGGCCGGCCCCCGTCGGATTGGTGATGTGGACCGGAAGCAGCGCCGGCTCGGCGATCCCGAGGACCTCCGCGGCTGACCAGTGGCTGGGCAGCGACGAGGGACCACATGCGAGCGCGGCAGCCTTGATCGTCTGCAGCCGGTCGAGCGGAGGCTGGACCAGCGAATGAACTCCGGCGAACGGCGTGGGGTGGAGGCGTCGAGCGGCGAGTCGACCGTGGATGGTGCTCTTGGCGTACCCCAGCTCGCGAAGCTGAGCGGTGGTGACGAGATGCCGTTGTCGTCCGGCCAGGACGAGCAGACGACGTTCGCGAAGGCGCCGAGTGGTGGATCCGTTCGGATATGCCGAACCTTTTCGCCACTCGGTGCCCATCGGGCCAGGATCCCGCGCCTGGGCGCCCGTTTCACCACCCTTCAGTGCCGAATCGGCGCACGAAGTGTGCCGATTCCTGCGCCGTTGGTGGGCGCGCGAACGCGCCGATTGCGCAACGCCTAGGAACTCAGTACGCCGTGCGCCGCATCCCGCGCAGGGCCAGCGCGCCGAGCAGCGCCGTGAGCGCGGCGATGACGAGCAGCGCCGGCCACGTTCCCTCCCAGGTGACGCCGCCGACGAAGCCCTGGCGGGCGGCGTCGACGACCTCGGTGAACGGGTTGTACTCGGCGGCGGTCGCGAGCCAGCCGGTCAGGAGCTCCTGCGGGGCGTAGGCAGTCGTGCAGAGGACCGCCGCGAGCATCACGGTCTGCATCAGCGGCGCCGCTGATTGGGTCTTGAACTTGAGCGCGATCATCGCCGACCAGCAGGCGGCGATCGTCGCCGTGCCCATCACGCAGGCGTAGGTGACGATCAGCCCTCCGGGTCCGGGGAAGTGGGCGCCGATGACGAGCGCGATCACGAACACGAAGGTCGCCGGGATGACCGCGCGGATCGCGGCCGAGAGCACCAGGCCGCTGAGCAGCACCCAGCGCGGGGCCGGGGAGGCGAGGAAGCGATCGAAGAGCCCGAACTCGATGTCCCGCGCGAGGTTGACCCCCATCGCCGCCCCGGTGAAGCCGGCGCCCTGGAGCATGCTGACGGGGATCATGAAGCTGGCGTAGGAGTCGGTGGTGAAGCCGGGCAGGAGCGTCAAGTTGCCGAAGACCGCGGTCAGCCCGAGGAAGAAGATCGTCGGCGCCAGGACGCCGGGGAGGGCGGCGCCGGGGACGCGGATCAGCTCGTTGGCGGAGCGTCGCACGAGCGCCACGATCGTCTCCCAGTCCTGGCCGAGCGCCGCGCCCATCAGCCGAGCCGGAGCCGCCGTCGCAGGGCCAGCGAGCAGAGGGCCAGCCCGATCCCGCCGATCAGCACGATCCCCGCCAACCCCTCCAGGAGCTCCGGACCGGAGAAGACCGAGATGACCGGGTCGCGCACTGCCTCGGCGATGAAGCTGAGCGGGTTGATCCGGGCGATCGTCTGCGCCGGCTCGAGCAGCAGGTCGGCCGGGAAGAACGCGGTCGAGAGGAAGAGGATCACGAAGACCAGGGGGAAGGTGCCCTGGACGACCGAGGCGCTGCCGCTCCGCAGCGCCAGCGCCGCGCCGAGCGTCCCGAACGCGAGCGCCGCGAGCGTCACGAGGACGATCATCAGGAGCGCTCCGAGCAATCCCTCCTCGATCCGCACCCCGAAGATCAGACCGAGCGCGAGGAACCAGACCGCCGTCGTCGCGCCCATCGCGGCCGTCCCCGCGAGCCGCCCGGCGACGATCGCGAAGCGCGGGATCGGCGCTGCCAGGAGGCGGTCGGTGAACCCCATCTCGATGTCGATCGCGAGCGCGATCCCACCGCTGTTGCCGGCCAGGAGCGCCGCCTGGATCATCGCCCCGGCCAGCAGGAAGTCGAAGAAGCTCTCGACCGGCGGGAAGCCCGGCAGGTCGATCGCACGGCCGGCGCCGGCGGCCTGCACCGCGAGGAGCAGCGTCGGAATGATCACGAGCGGTGCGATGAGCTGGGGGCGCCGGAACGTCTGCCGGACCGAGCGCCGGCCGAGCTCGGTGACGACCGCGATCGTCCTCATCCGGCGACCGCCTCCGACTCGCCGGTTTCGGGCTCGGCGGGCGCCTCGGCGCCCTCGAGGTGCTGCCCGGTCTTGGCGACGAAGACGTCGTCGAGGGTCGGCTCGACGACGTCGAGCGACTCGACCAGGAGCCCGGCCTCGTCGAGCGCGCGGACGACCGGCGCGATCGCCGCGACCCCCGCCGAGACCTCGATCATCAGCGTGCCGTCGCGCGGCGGCAACGGGTCGCCGAAGCGGCCCAGGACCTCCATGCACTTATCGGGGTCGCCCGTGGCGAGGACGAGCTCCATCCGCGGCTTGCCGACCTCCGCCTTGAGCGAGGCCGGGGTGCCCTCGGCGACGATCCGGCCGTTCGAGATGATCCCGACCCGGTCGGCGAGCTGGTCGGCCTCCTCGAGGTACTGGGTCGTCAGGAACACGGTCGTGCCCTCACGGTTCAGCGCCTCGACCTCACCCCAGATCGACTTGCGGCTGACCGGGTCGAGCCCGGTCGTCGGCTCGTCGAGGAACAGCACCCGCGGCTCGTGTACGAGCGAGGAGGCGAGATCGAGCCGGCGCTTCATCCCACCCGAGTAGGTCCCGACGCGGCGGTCGCCGGCCTCCGTCAAGCCGACCCGGCGGAGCAGGTCGTCGGCCCGTTGCTGTCCCTCTGCCCGCGGGATCCCGTGCAGCGTCGCCTGCATCCGGATCAGCTCGCGCCCGGTCATCAGCGGGTCGAGGGCAGCCTCCTGCAGGGCGACCCCGATCGCGGCCCGAACCGCGGCCGGCTCGGCGACGACGTCGTGGCCGGCGACGGTCGCGCTGCCGCCGGTCGGCCGCAGGAGCGTCGTCAGCATCCGCACCGTCGTCGTCTTGCCGGCGCCGTTCGGCCCGAGGAAGGCGTAGATCTCGCCTTCGTCCACGTGAAGGTCGATGCCCGCGACCGCGAGAACCTCATCCGAGAACGCCCGCTGCAAGTTGCTGACCTCGATCGCGGGCATGGACGCTCATCCTACGGCCGATCCGGCACGATCCGGCTTGCCGGACGCCTAGAATGCGCCACCGGATCGTCGGCGCACGACCGCAACTAGTGACGCCGAGCGGGTGTTAGAGAGCCCTGATGGACGCCACCAGGACAACCACCAGCCGGGCGACGATCGCGATCGCCGCCCTCGCCGCCCTGCTCGGCTTCGCGACCGTGATCGCGCTCGGGGTCCGGGATGCCGATGCGAAGTCGGCGACCGTGCTCGGCAAGACGAAGAAGACGCCGAAGTCGCCCTGCCCCGGGGACTCGTGCAGGATCGTCGTCTCGGTGACCGGGCTGCAGACCAGGGCCGACGGCGAGAAGGGTCCCTTCAAGGTCCCCGCCGACGGCCATCTCGTGGCGTGGTCAGTAAGCCTCGGCAAGGTCAACACCGAGGAACAGCCGGATCTGGTCGACTCGCTCAATGATGAGTACGGGGACGCCAAGGCGCGCCTGTCGGTGCTGAAGCCGAAGAAGAAGCACCGCTTCAAGCTGACCAAGCAGACGCCCAAGGTCAGCCTCGAGTCCCGGCTCGGTGAGACCCCGATCTACACGCTCCGCAAGCCGCTCAAGGTCAAGAAGGGCCTGCGGATCGGGCTGACGATGCCGGGCTGGATCTCGGGGTTCTCGCTCGGGCTCGATCGCGACGAGAACCAGTGGATCGCGAGCCGCAAGGACGGCCAGTGCGCCGAGAGCCAGGCGAAGGACGCGAAGCCGCAGCAGAAGAAAGGCTCAATCCGCGAGTACGGCTGCCGGTTCAAGGGTGAGCGGCTGCTCTACTGGGCCTGGTTCGTGAAGAGCGGCAAGGGCGGCGGCAGGTAGCCACCTCCGCCGGCGTCGCTCAGCCGCAGGACTCGGGGTTCTGTTCGCAGGCCTCGTCGAAGGCGCCCTCGGGCGTGTCCGGGTCGCCCCTGGTGTCGTTGTGCTCGCTGTCGGGTGCGGCGGCGTTCGGCTCGTAGTTCGATGGCGGCGTCGTCTGGGTCGTGGTCGGCGGTTGAGTAGTCGTGGTCGGCGCCGTCGTGGTCGTGGTCGGCGCGGTGGTAGTGGTCGAGCTCGTCGCTGGTGCGGTCGTGGCCGGCGCCGTGACCGTGCCGGTCGTCTCGTCGTCGCCGCCGCAGCCGGCGGCCGCGAGCGCCGCAGCAGCCAGGATTGCGGCGAGGAGCGGGCGCAGCGGGCGCCGGCCCCGGGTCATGAGTCGCCGTTGGTCGCTTCCTGGCGCAGGCCGCAGTGCGGGCAGTCGCTCAGGTCGATTCCGATCAGCTGCTTGCAGCGCCGGCACTCGGCCAGGTTCTCGGGCGCGCGCAGGAGCGCCGAGGGCGCGGGAGCGAGCGGCAGGACCCGGGTCACCGGCTTGAGCTCCTCGCCGGTCTCGCGATCGACGTAGACCCCGTCGGGGTCGGCCTCGACGAAGGCCTCGCGGCCGGAGGCCGGCGCGCGCATCCGGTAGGTCTGGCGGTCGGGCACGAGCGGAACCTTATCCAGTCCGGTACGACAGGATGGGCCGATGCAAGTCCTCGTCTTCCATGGCTACCTGCTGCGCGGGACCGGCAGCAACGTCTACAACGCGAGCGTCGCGCGGGCGCTGGCCGGGCTCGGCCACGACGTCCACCTGCTCTGCCAGGACCTCGAGGCTGCCTCGCTGCCCTGGGTCGATGCGGTTGGGCGCTGGCCCGACGGCGAGCTGGTGATCGAGGAGACGTCGGGCTCGTCGCCGGGCGCGGGATCGATCACCGCCTACCTGCCCGACATCGGCGGCCTGCTCCCGCTCTACGTCGCCGACGAATACGCCGGCTTCGAAGCCCGCCCGTTCCCGGATCTGAGCGCGGCCGAGGTCGAGTCCTACGTCGCCGCCAACGTCGCCGCGGTGCGGGACGTCGTCGCCCGGGCCGGCGGCGTCGACGCGGCGCTGGCCAACCACCTCGTGATGGGCCCGGTGATCCTCGCCCGCGCCGCCGACGCCCTCGGGCCGTTCGCGGCCAAGGTCCACGGCAGCGCCCTCTCCTACACGGTGATCCCGCATCGCCGGTTCCTCCCCTACGCGCGCGAGGGCATGGCCGCGGCGCGCGCCGTCCTCGTCGGCTCCCACCACACCGCCGAGAGCCTCTGGCGGACGGTCGGGCTCGATGGCCTCCGCGAAAAGACCCGGCTCGGGCCGCCCGGTGTCGACGTCGAAGCCTTCGCGCCGCTCCCCGAGGGCGCCGATCCCGCGGATGGGCTGAAGGCGCTCGCGAGCGCGGTCGCGAGCGCCGAGCCCGGGGAGCTCGGCCGCGACCCGACCGCGGCCGCAACCGCGATCCGCTCCTACGCCGCCGCGTCCGGGCCGCGGGTGACCTTCGTCGGCAAGCTGATCGTCTCGAAGGGGTGCGACCTGCTGCTCGCCGCCTGGCCGCTGATCGCGGCCGGCCACCCCGGCGCGCGCCTGCTCATGGTCGGCTTCGGCGAGTACCGGGAGGGGCTTGTGCAGCTCGCCGGCGCGCTCGGGCGTGGCGACCTCGACGCCGCCCGGGAGATCGCCCGGCTCGGCCGCGCGCTCGAGGGCGGCGAGAAGGCCCCGCTCGAGCTCCTCGGCGCCTTCCTCGCCGACCCGCCCGCCGGCTACCTCGAGGCCGCGCGGGCGAGCGCCGGCACGATCGACTGGGCGGGACGGCTCGAGTACGGCGAGGTCGCCGCCGCGGTCCGGTCGAGCGACGCGATGGTGGTGCCGAGCACGTTCCCGGAGGCGTTCGGGATGGTCGCCGCCGAGGCGGCCGCGACAGGGGCGCTGCCGGTCTGCGCCGACCATTCCGGCCTCGCCGAGGTCGCGGGCATGCTCGCCGCGGCGCTGCCGGCGCCGCTCCGCGACCTGACCGCCTTTCCGCTCGCCGGCGAGCCGGTCGGAGCGATCGCCGACCGGGTCGACCGCTGGCTCGCCCTGCCGGCGGACGCTCGGCGCGAGGCGGGAGCCGCGCTCACCGCCACCGTCCGCGCCCACTGGAGCTGGGAGGGGGTGGCTCGGACCGTGGTGGCCGCATCCGCCGGCGAGCTCGATGCGCTCACGCCCGTCCCCGAGCCGGGCTGAGGACCGCGGCGCTATCACATCGGCGCCCCTCAACGGCGACGAACGTGCGCCGCTCACTCAATAGAATGCGCGGCGCCGATGAAGGACATGACTCGCGCCACCTTCCTGAAGCTGACTGGCGCGGCGATCGCGCTTACCTTGCTGATCTCCGTGGTGATGGTCAACATCGACTGGCTCGGCATGGACGGGTCGGTCGAGAAGGGCCCGATCATCACCCTCCTGAACGTGATGATCGTCCTCAGCGCCCTCGTCTTCGCGGTCGTCCTCGTGATGATGGTCTACGCGATCTGGAAGTACCGGGCGAAGCCCGGCGACGAGTCCGACGGCGAGCCGATCCACGGCAACACGAGGCTCGAGATCATCTGGACGGTCATCCCGACGATCATCGTCATCTTCGGCGGCATCTACTCGACGATCGTGCTCAACGACATCGAGGCCGAGGCGGCGAACCAGATGGAGGTCGATGTGACCGCCCAGCAGTTCGCTTGGCGCTTCGACTACCCCGAGCAGGGCGTCAGCTCGACCGAGCTCCACGTCCCGTCCGGCACGCAGCTCGAGCTGCACCTGAACGCGCTCGACGTCCTCCACTCCTTCTGGGTGCCCGAATGGGCGATCAAGCGCGATCTCGTCCCCGGATCGGACCTGCCGGGCGGCGACGAGATCGACAACGTGGTTCGCGTCACGCCGGACGTCGAGGGCACCTACTCGGTGATCTGCACCGAGCTCTGCGGCTGGGGTCACTCGACGATGCGGGCGGCGGCGGTGGTCGAGAGCCAGCAGGAGTTCGACGAGTGGGTCAAGACACAGCCGAAGATCCCGGAGGGGCAGGTCAGCACCGGAGCCGCGGGAGGCCAGGGCGCCGGCGTCTACAGCGACGAGGTCACCGAGTGACCAGGAGGTTCTGAGTAGGTGGCAGCAGCGCTGAAGAGCCCGGGCCAGCCCCGAGCGATCCTCGGGATGCTGGTGGGCGTCGGATTCGGCTTCGGGCTGGTCGTCGCGCTGCGCGCGATCAGCGGCCTCGAGATCTTCCAGACCGAGGCGACCGGCTACCCGCACGTCGTCGTGCCTGCGATCACCGGCCCGATCGGGTACCTGCTCGGGCTCGGCTGCTTCGACTACTGGTTCCGCTGGGCGTCCGGTGCGCCGACCATCCCGGAAGATCACTCCCAGCACGGGGCCAAGCGCTGGACGGACTACTTCCGGTTCAACACCGACCACAAGGTGATCGGTGTCCAGTACATCTGCACGACCTTCGCCTTCTTCCTGATCGGCGGCCTGCTGGCGATGATCATGCGGGCCGAGCTCGCTCAGCCCGGCACCCAGGTGGTCGATCCTGGGCTGTTCAACGGCCTCTTCTCGACCCACGCGGCGATCATGATCTTCCTGTTCGTGATCCCGGTCTTCGCCGGGATCGCCAACTACGTGCTGCCGCTGATGATCGGGGCGCCGGACATGGCGTTCCCGCGCCTCAACGCGCTGTCGTTCTGGATGCTGCCGATGGCCGGCCTGCTGTTCATGGCCAGCTTCCTCGCCCCCGGCGGCGCGTTCGACGCCGGCTGGACGGGCTACGCGCCGCTCTCGACCGGGGCGCCGCTCGGACAGTCGTTCTTCAACCTCGGCGTCCAGTTTGCCGGCGCCTCATCGGTGGCGACGGCGCTCAACTTCCTCGTCACGATCGTCACGATGCGGGCGCCCGGAATGAACTTCTGGCGGATGCCGCTGCTCGTCTGGGCCAACCTCTCGACCTCGCTGCTCGTCGTCGCCGCGACGCCGTTCATCGCCGGCGTCCAGTTCATGGTCCTCTTCGACCGCGCGATCGGCACCAACTTCTTCCAGGCGGCCGCCGGCGGCGACGTGATCAGCTACCAGCACATCTTCTGGTTCTACTCGCACCCGGCCGTCTACATCATGATGCTGCCGGGTTTCGGGATCGTCAGCGAGGTGATCTCGACCCACGCCCGCAAGACGATCTTCGGCTACCGCCTGATGGCACTCGCATTGCTCGGGATCGTCGTGCTCGCGTTCGCGGTCTGGGCCCACCACATGTTCGTCTCCGGCATGTTCGGCTGGCTCCGCGTCCCGATGATGATCACGACGCTGCTGATCGCCGTCCCGACCGGGATCAAGATCTTCTCGTGGCTGGGGACGCTGTTCGACTCGAAGCTGCACATCGAGAACACGTCGATGCTGTTCGCGCTCGGGTTCATCGTCACGTTCGTGATCGGCGGCATCTCCGGGGTCATGCTCGGGATGATCCCGCTCGACATCCACGTCTCCGACACCTACTACGTCGTCGCCCACATCCACTTCGTCCTGTTCGGCGGCTCGGTGTTCACGATCTTCTGCGGGATCTACCACTGGTTTCCGAAGATGACCGGGCGGATGTACGACGAGCGGCTCGGGCGCTGGCACTTCTACGGGACGCTGGTCGGGATGCTCGGCACGTTCATCCCCATGCACTGGGTCGGGATGGAGGGGATGCCGCGCCGCGTCGCCGACTACGCGGCCCAGTTCGGCGACTGGAACCTGGTCATCTCCGTGTTCGGCTTCATCCTCGGCGCCGCGCAGCTGATCTTCATCTACAACATGGTCGTGAGCTGGAGGTACGGGCCGAAGGCGGGCGACAACCCATGGCGGGCGAAGACGATCGAGTGGCTCGTCTCCTCGCCGCCGCCGGTGTACAACTTCGACGAGATCCCGCGTGTCGTCGGCGGCCCCTACGAGTTCGGCGTGCCCGGCGCTCGCCACGCGATCATGCACGGCGAAGAAGGCGCCGAGGTGAGCCCGCCGAAGCCGGCGGTCGTCGGCGCGGCCGGCGGCGGCAGCAGCGGGGGGTCGAAGTGACCGAGCCGGCCGCCGGCCCGACCGAGCTCCCCGCCGACATCGAGGGCGGGACCGTCCTCGCGTTCCTGAACGAGGTCGCCGGCGGCCGCAAGCTGCTCAGCCGGGTGCGCGACCTGGTCGATTCCGGAGCCGGCCACATCGCCCTGGCGGCGCCGCAGAACCAGCCCGAGGCTGGCCAGATCGTCGACGTCGACGCGGTGCGCGACGGCGCCCTGAGCCGGGTCGAGGTCACCCAGGCGATCCTCGACGACTTCGGCCTCACCGCCTCGGCCTCGATCTTCGATCCGTCGCCGCCGCTCGCCTTCGACGACGCCGTGCGCGCCTTCTCGCCCGCCTACGTCCTCTTCTCGAGCCTTCCCGAGGCCCGCTTCGGCCTGGCCCGCAAGGACCTGATCGAGTGGGCGCGGAGCCGGACCGAGGTGCCGGTCGAGCACGTCCCGGTCCGGATCGAGGACGACGCGATCCGCTGGGACGTCACCCACACCCTCGTGATCGCCACCCAGACGGTCAACTCGCCCGACCTCGTCGAGCACCTGATCGCGTTGCACCGGGAGCGCCCGCACCGCTACACGTTCATCTCGCCGGCGTCCGGCGAGATCTCCCGCGAGGAGGTCTGCGACCGGCTCGCGTCGACGATGGCGGCGCTCTACCGGGCCGAAGCCGACGCCACCGGGCAGCCGATGGGCGGCTCGGAGCCGTTCGCCGCCGTCCGCAACGCGATCGAGCACTACCGGGTCGACGACATCCTCGTCTCCACGTTCGCGGGGCGCGAGTCGAAGTGGGTCGCCGAAGGGCTCCTCGACAGGATCGAGGCCCTCACCGACGACCCGGTCACCCACTTCGAGGCCGGCTCCGGCGTTGCGCGGAGCGAGCCGGTCGCGGTCGGCGCCGGCGGGGAAGGGGAGCGCTGATGGAGTCCGCCTCGATCGCCACCGGCGCGACCCCCCACGACCATCACGGGCCGCCCGAGGCGCATGCCTCCTCGAAGATCGACCGCCAGACGCTCGGGATCCTGCTCTTCATCGTCTCCGAGGCGATGCTGTTCGGGGCGTTCTTCGCCTCCTACTTCTTCCTCCGCGAGGTCTCCAACCCGACCGGCACCTGGCCGCCCGAGGGCTTCGAGCTGCCGAAGCTCGTCGCCGGCATCAACACGGCGATCCTCGTCACCTCCTCGTTCACCGTCCACTGGGCGCTCGAGGGCGCCCGCAAGGGCAACCGGAACGCGATGAAGCTCGGCCTCGCGATCACCTGGTTGCTCGGAGCGACGTTCCTCTTCGTGCAGATCAACGAGTACGTCCACATCGGCTTCAGCGCCCGCGACGGCGCCTTCGGCTCGATCTTCTACGGCCTCACCGGCCTCCACGGCGCCCACGTCTTCGTCGGCCTGATGCTCCTCACCTTCGCCAACATCCGCGCCTGGCGCGGCCACTTCGGCACCGCCGCGAAGGACCACCTCGGCGTCGAGGTGCCGGGCATCTACTGGCACTTCGTCGACGTGATGTGGATCATCGTCTACACGACGGTGTACATCCTCTAGAAACGGCTTTAGTAAGCCAAGCCGGCTCGGAGCGAGGCGCTGTGGGCCAACGTGCGGGCCAATGGGGCCAACGGCCCGCACGATCAGGGTCGCCATGCCTAGCCGCCCTGCCTCGGCTGCGGCAAGCTGATCGACTCCGGCTCTCGCTGCTCGAGGTGCAAGCCGCGCCGGTTCAACAAGGCGAAGCGCGGCAGCGGCGGCAAGGCCGCGACCTTCCGCCGGCGGGCCCTCGCCCTCACCGGCGGGGCCTGCGCGGTCTGCGGTAGTCCCGATGGGGTCGAGGTCCATCACCTTGGCGAGACGGACGAGGAGGGCGGCGTCCCGTTCTGCCATCGTCACCATCGGCAGGTGACCGCCGCCGAGAACCAAGCGCGGGCCAAGCTGCGCGAGCGGTGAAGTAGCCAACCACACGATCAGCGCCCACGTCTGCGCGTCCGCGATGCCGAGGGCCGGCGGCACCCACGGAGCGACCAGGTCGACGTCGAGGCGGTTATCCCTCACCTCTTCGACTATCCGACGATTCGCGCTTGACGCCCCTTGGGCGGAGATCGACGTGTCTGGGACCTATGCGGGGTAGTCAGTCGTACTAGATGGGATGGTGGCCGCAATGCGCTGTGTTCTCATCCTGCTCGTGACCGCCCTGTTGCTGGCCGGGTGCGGCGGCGACGCCGAGATCACCACCACGGTCACGACAACCACCGTCGTGGACGAGGCGGCCGCGACGACTAAATCGCTTCAGACAGAGATCGCGAGACGGCTGATATTTGTCGCGAACCGTGAAGTGAGGGAACTCGCCATCAAGACCTGCCGGTCATTCCCGCAGTCGGCCCTCATCGAGGGATTCGGAGGCGAGAA
>DASSEM010000166.1:0-6400 GCA_035695265.1 Solirubrobacterales bacterium | reverse complement strand
CGCCTCACCGCCCTCGTCGAAGAACGTCGCGGCCATCCCGGCATCGCCCGGCTCGCTTCGATCCTCGCGCTCGAGCCGGCGCTCGCGCGCTCCGACCTCGAGGCGCTGTTCATCCCGATCTGGCACCTGGCCGGCGTACCGCGCCCGCGCGCCAATCACCCGGTCGCGGTGCCGACCGAGCCGCGGCCGCTCGTCGTCGACTTCGCGTGGCCCGGGCAGCGGTTCGCCGTCGAGCTCGACAGCCAGCGCTTCCACGGCGACTGGGAGGCGGCCGAGCGCGATCGCGAACGCGACCAGGCCCTGGCCCTCGCCGGCTGGGCCTGCCACCGGTTCGTGCGCCGGGCGGTCGTCGCCGATCCGGGCGTGGTCGCCGAACGGCTGCGGGAGCTCTGGCGGCTCCGGGCGCGACTAGGCTGAGGGCATGGCGGAAGCGATCGAGCCTCCGGAGCGGCCACGGCCGGCGAGCGGGTCGGGCGCCGGCGAGCCGCGGCGGGTCGCCGACTCGGTCTCCCTGCTCGTCCGCTGGATGTCGATCGAGGACGCCAACTCGGGTGGCTTCATCCACGGCGGGACGGTCATGCGCCTCGTCGACGAGGCGGCCGGCCTGGCCGCGATCAAGCACTCCGGCCGCCGGGTCGTGACCGCCGGGATGGACCGGATGACGTTCAACACGCCGGTCTTCGTCGGCGAGCTCCTGAGCTGCACGGCGTCGGTGAACGCGGTCTGGCGGACGTCGATGGAGGTCGGGGTCCGGGTCGAGGCCGAGAACCCGTTCACCGGCGAGAGCAGGCACACGTCAACCGCCTACCTGACGATGGTCGCCCTCGAAGAGGGACAGCCGGCGCCGGCGCCGGCTCTGATCGCCGAAACCGATGCCGAGCAACGGCGGCAGCGCGAGGCCGAGCTGCGCCGCGCCAACCGGCTCGCCGAGCGCGACCAGATCCTCGGCGGCCGCTAGGTCGCGACCGGGCCGGAAACGAAAGCGCCGCCTCGGTCGAGGCGGCGCCTGTTCCGGTCGCTCCCGCCGAAGCGGCGGACCGGTCGCTTTCGTTCGGTCCTACGCCTTGGTGACGTTGACCGCCTGTGGACCCTTCGCGGAGTCCTCCATGTCGAAGTTGACCCGATCGCCCTCGTCGATGCGGACCCCGCCGACGATGTTGCTGATGTGGACGAAGGCGTCCTTGTCGCCACCCTCATCCGGGGCGATGAAGCCGTAGCCCTTCTCGCCGTTGAACCACTTGACGGTTCCACTTGCCATTGCGCATTGCCTCCAATGCCGTTGTTCCTTGCGGCCCGGTTTGAAAAGCACTGCGGGGCAGTGGTCCTCGTCCTCAAGCACACATTTTTCGTACGTAACCCGGCATAAAGCCGGAGCGCAGATAACTCTAACCCCCCGGACGCTTCCGAGGTCGCTAGACGATTCATTCGTCTAGCGTTGGCGATGCCTTGAGCGACTTCGAACGACTCGAAGAGGGGGCTCTCGCCCGGCTGAGCGACGAGGAGCTCGTCGAGTACGTCGTCGCGGCCCGCGAGGCCGGCTACCTCGAGAGCGCGAGGCGCGCCGCCGGCATCGTCACCTGGCGGCAGGAGCCGCTGACGAGGAGCCTGGTCGCGGCGAAGGTACCGCGCGACTCGTGCGACGACGTCGCCAGCAACGCGTTCCTGTCGTTCGCGGGCTCGGCGTTCGACGGCAAGGTGATCCTCTCCGTGCGGGCGTTCATGATCAGGATCACCAAGCGCCGGATCGCCGACTTCCACCGTGAGCGCGAACGCCATCCCGACCAGGTTCCGCTGCCCGGCGAGCACCTCGGCGAGGAGGAGGTCTGGGGCGAGGAGGAGGCGGTCGAGGACGAGACCGAGGTGGTGGCGATCCTCGACGCGGTCGAGCGCGTCCTCGCCACGCGCAGCGAGCTGCACCGCCTGGTGATCATGCTCTACGGCCCCGAGCCGATCGGCGGCGAGGACCTGTCCGGCGCGGAGACGGCCGCGCGGATGCGCGAGGACCACGGCGACGAGGTCAGCGTCGCCAACGTGCAGCAGATCTGGCGCCGGTTCAAGGTCGACCTGGAGAATGAGCTCGCCGCGGGGGAGGATGAGGGGACCCCTGATGGCTGACCTGGACCGACTCCTCGACGAGCTCGCCGCCGACTACGAGGCCGGCCGCGACGTCGACCCGGCCGCGTTCCTCGATCGCGCCGATCCCGGCCAGCGTCAGGAGCTGGCCGCGCGGATCGACAGCTACCTCATGACGGCGCCACCCCGGAAATGGGATCCCGAGGCGTACGAGGGCTCGCTGGCGCAGCAGGCGGTCGATCGCGTCTACGAGTCGATCGTCGCGGAGTCGGGAAGCTGGGCCGAGGTCCTGCCCGCGCTGCGCGAGCGGGCGCAGATCAGGCGCGCCGACCTCGTCTCGCGGCTCGCGGCGGCGCTCGGGTTCGCCGCCGGGCCGCAGGTCGAGAAGGTCGGGGACTACTACAACCGGATGGAGCACGGACGGCTGCGCCCGGCCGGGGTCTCAGGCCGCGTGATCGACGCCCTCGCCGAGATCCTCGGCACCGAGCCGGGCCGGATCCGCGCCGCCGGTGGCTTGCCCGGCGATCCGGGGGGCAAGGGACCGGCCTTCGCCCGGACCGCGTTCCCGAACGCCGAGTTCGCCGACGAGGAGACGGACGCCCCGGTGGAGCGCCGGGCGGCCGACGAGCCCGGCCGCGACGAGATCGACGCCCTCTTCCTCGACGGCTGATCGATCGGCGACCATCGCCCGGCCCGGCGGTAGCATCGCCGGTCGATGGAGGGGGTCACAAGACGCGCCGAGGAGCTCCTCGCTGAGGTGCCCGACTGGATCTGGGACGGTCGCTCGCTGCCGGTTCCGGTCGAGGACATCGCCGACAGCCACGTCGGCCTCTTCGTCCGCGACGTCGAGGACATGACCGTCGCGCCCGGCTGCCCCGAGGTCGCCGGCGACGGGACGATCTCGGGGCTGCTCTTGCCGGTCGCCGGCGAGATCTGGGTCAACGCCGGGGAGGCGCGCGAATGGCCGCCGCGGCGCCGATTCACGATCGGCCATGAGCTCGGCCACTGGTTCCTCCACCAGGACGCGCAGACGTCGCTCTTCTGCCGCCACGGGAGCGTCGATCCTGACGCGGGCGGCGGGGACGATCGGCCGCCGCTCGACCCGATCGAGGAGGAGGCGAACTGGTTCGCGGCGTCGCTTCTGATGCCCGCCGAGCTGATCCGGCTCCACTACCGGCGCACGGGCCGCGATTTCGACGCCCTCTGCGCGATCTTCAACTGCTCGCGAGCGGCGATGGGACGCCGGCTCCATCAGGTCATCTGAGCCCCGGTAGCGTGCATCTCAGACGGCCTTCCACCCCTAACCGATGGGGGCGGACGTGCCGATAGGGGAAGGATGACGGGGACGGCTTTGCGATCGGAAGAACGAGAGGCGCTGCTGCGCGTCGTCACCGCGGCATCGGTCGCGAACGAGCTCGACGAGGTGCTCGAGCTGATCGCGACCGAGGCGCGGGCGGCGGTCGGCGCCGCGTCGCTTTCGATCAGCCGGTTCGAGGACGACTACCGCCTCTACCGGGTGCTGATCAACGTCGGCAACCTCGGCCCCGGCGAGGAGCGGTTCCCGACCGACGAGGCGTACGACGTCGCCGCCTATCCGCGCCTGCGCGAGATGGCGGCGACCGGCAAGCCGCACTTCAGCTCGATCGACGACCCCGCCGCCGACCCGATCTCGATCGAGCTGTTGCGCGGCTTCGAGAAGACCTCCGACATGAGCGTCGCGATCGAGGTCGAGGGCCGCCGCTGGGGGGCGATCTGGGCCTCGACCGCCTCCGGCGATCCCGCCTTCCGCTCCCAGGACGTCCTCTTCCTCGAGGCGATCGCCGCCCAGCTCGCCGCCGTCATCTCGCGCTCGGAGATGTTCACGCGGGTCTCGCGGATGGCGTACGAGGACACGCTCACCGGGCTCGCCAACCGGCGGGCGTTCGAGGAGCGGCTGGAGCGCGCCTCGCAGCGCTACGAGACCGGCGCCACCGACCTGTCGATCATGCTCTGCGACGTCGACCGCCTGAAGGCGATCAACGACACCCAGGGCCACGCCGCCGGCGACGAGGCCCTGCGCCACGTCGGCAACGCGCTCGTCCGCTCGGCCGCCTCGTTTCCCGGCGCGTTCGTCGGCCGGATCAGCGGCGACGAGTTCGGGGTCCTGCTCGAGGGCCGCCCGACCGGCCCTGGCTCCGCCGAGCATCCCGAGATCGCCGCGCTCGCCGCCGGCGCCCAGCGGTTGCTCGCCGAGGACGAGAACGGCGACGCGCCGACCGTCTCCTGCGGCATCGCCACCGCCGCGCCCGGCGCCGCCGATCCCTCGCAGCTTCTCGCCGCCGCCGACGCCGCCCAGTACCTCGCCAAGCACCGCGGCGGCAACCGCGTCTGCACGACCGCCCAGGTCGCCGAGGAGGACAGAACGGAGTGGGTCCCGATCCCGCCCGGCGGCTTCCGCGCCCGCTTCTGGGAGGCCGCCGAGGAGATCGCCCGCGCCTTCGACGACGAGCTCGCCGGCGCCGCGACGCTCGACCGGCTAGAGGTCGTCGCGACCACCTTCGCGACCGCCGGCGACTTCGCCAACTGGGCGATCGGCTACGCGGCCAACGGCGAAACGAGCCTTCGCGACGTCGCCCTCGGCGACAACCGCGAGCGCCGCCGGACCGGCGCCCGGGTCGCCCCCGGCGAGGTCGATTACGCGTCCTACGAGCTCCCCGAGTTCCCGGCCACGGCCAGGGTCATCGCCGCCGGCAGCGGCTCGTTCATCGCCCGGGTCGGCGATCAGGAGAGCGATGCGGCCGAGCGGGCGATGCTCGAGCAGGAGGGCTCCCGCGGCGTGATCGGGGTCAGCGTCGGCGACGAGGGCGGCGCCTACCTGATCGAGCTCTTCGCCGACCGCGACGACGCCCCGATGGAGGAGATCGACGCGCCGCTGAGGCTCGCCGTCGCCGGGGCGATCGCGCCGAAGGAGCACCGCGCCGACGGGGCGCCCGACCAGCGCCGGCTCGACCGAGCGATCGATCTCGCGCTCAGCGTCCCGGCCCGGCTCGCCGGGGTGATGGACGCCCAGCACCTCAGCGACGGCGCGGCCGAGGAGCTGCAGCGCTCGTTCGGCTGCTCGATCGCCCAGATCCTCGCGGTCGAGGAAGGGCAGGTCGTCCTGCACGGCGAGCGCGCGCCGACCCCGACGCCGGCCGGCTGGAGCCAGGGCGCCGACGCCGGCCTGATCGGCCAGGCGCTCGCCGGCGAGGAGCCGGTGCTGAGCGGTGACGTCTCCCGCGAGCCGGCTTACCGAGTGATCGAGCAGCGTCGCGACACCCGCTCCGAGCTCGTGGTCGCGATCCGCACCGGGGACGGGATCTGGGGCGCGATCAACCTCGAGGACCCCGAGCCCGACGCCTTCGACAGCGACGACGCCGCCGTGCTCGAGGCCTTCGCCGCCGTGCTCGGAACCGTGATCGACGCGATCGAGATCTACGAGACCCTCGAGCGCGCCTACCTCGGGACCGCCGAGGCGCTCTCGGCGGCGCTCGAGTCCAAGGACCGCTACACCGCCGAGCACTCGCGGGCGATCGGCGACAACTCGGTTGCCGTCGGCGCGATGCTCGGGCTCGAGGGCGAGAAGCTGCGGATGCTCCGCTACGCGGCGACCCTCCACGACATCGGCAAGATCGGGATCCGCCACGAGATCATCAACAAGGCGGGCGCGCTCAGCGACGCCGAGCGGGCCGAGGTCGAGCAGCACTCGCTGATCGGCGAGCGGATCATCGAGCCGATCGAGTTCCTCGAGCCGATCCGGCCGATCGTCCGCCACGCCCACGAGCGCTGGGACGGCAGCGGGTACCCGGATGGGCTCGTCGGCGAGGCGATCCCGCTCGGCGCCCGGATCGTCTTCGCCTGCGACGCCTACGACGCGATGACCAGCGACCGTCCCTACCGCGCCGGGATGACCGAGGACGCCGCCCGCGCGGAGCTCCGCGCCGGAGCCGGCATCCAGTTCGACCCGAAGGTGGTCGAGGCGCTGCTCGAGGTCACCGACGGCCGTCGCGACCGCTGACCGACGCCAGTGTCAGCACCCCGTCGCCGGCCCGACGCCGGTCCCCCGGTTGCCAACCCGCCGGGCGCGGGCCGCGCCGATCACCGGGAGGGAGCCGGCATCGAGTCCCCCGACCGTCTCCCTCCCCGCGATCGCGCGGCGCCGCTTCCTGCGGCACCCGACTCGTCGTCGCCGGGTCCGGGTTCCTGACGGCCGGGGGCGGACCCAGGATCAGAGCCGGTCGAGCAGCGCCTCGCGCGGGATGTGGGCGTCCTCCAGATCGACCCGCTTGCCGGCGAACGGGATCCCCTC
>DASSEM010000165.1:0-9115 GCA_035695265.1 Solirubrobacterales bacterium | reverse complement strand
CCGACGAGGATCAGTGCCTGCATGGATGGAGTCTTCTACACCGTCGCGGGGAAGCGGGTCGCTGCAGCGGTCGAGCTCAGCGGCCAATGCCCTCGTAGACGAAGCCCGCCGCCCGCAGCTCCTCCGCATCCAGGAAGTTGCGGCCGTCGACGATCACCGCCGAGCGCATCGACGCCGCGACCGCCGGCCAGTCGAGCTCGGCGAACTCGGCCCACTCGGTGACGAGGATGGCCGCGTCGGCGCCCTGCAGCGCCTCCTCGGCGCTCGCCGCGAACTCGGTCGAGGGCAGGAGCCCGGCGGCGGCTTCGGCCGCGACCGGGTCGTAGGCGACGACCTCCGCCCCCTCGCCCTGCAACCGCGCCGACAGCACCAGGCTCGAGGCCTCGCGCATGTCGTCGGTGTTTGGCTTGAACGCGAGCCCGAGCAGCGCGATCCGCTTGCCCGCCAGCGCCCCGAGGTGCTTCGTCAGCTTCCCGATCACCCGCCGCTTCTGCAGCTCGTTCACCTCGATCACCGAGTTGAGGAGCTGGAAGTGGTAGCCGGAGTTGCCGGCGAGCTGCTTCAGGGCGGAGACGTCCTTCGGGAAGCATGAACCCCCGTAGCCGATGCCGGCCTTCAGGAAGGCGCCGCCGATGCGCTCGTCGAGGCCCATGCCGCGGGCGACCTCGGTGACGTCGGCGCCGACCTCCTCGCAGACGTTGGCGATCTCGTTGATGAAGGAGATCTTGGTGGCGAGGAATGCGTTGGAGGCGAGCTTGATCATCTCGGCGCTGGCGACGTCGGTGCGGACGATCTCGCCGCCGAGCGGCTCGTAGAGGGCGGCGACGGCCTCGGCGGCCCATTCGGCGCCGCCGTCGGCGCCGATCACGACCCGGTCGGGGTTGAGGAAGTCGTCCACCGCGGAGCCCTCCTTGAGGAACTCCGGGCAGGAGACGTAGGCGAGGCCGGGCATGTCGCGGCGGATCGCGGCGCCGGTCCCGGAGGGAACCGTGCTCTTCATCACGAGCGCGTGCTCGGAGTCCTCGGGGAGCCGCTGGACGACGGCGCGGACGCGCGAGAGGTCGGCGTCGCCCGAGTAGGTCGGCGGGGTGTCGACACAGCAGAAGAGCAGGCGGGCGCCGGCGAGCAGCTCGTCCATCGAGGTCGTGAAGTGAAGGCGTTCGGAGTTGCCGGCCACGAGGTCGGCGAGACCGGGCTCGTGGATGCCGACCTCGCCGGCGGCGAGCCGATCGACC
Source organism: Solirubrobacterales bacterium (assembly GCA_035695265.1). Taxonomy (GTDB): domain Bacteria; phylum Actinomycetota; class Thermoleophilia; order Solirubrobacterales; family 70-9; genus RHKX01. Next base: position 7,880 of record DASSEM010000165.1, on the reverse strand, counting down.
TTGGCCGCGTCGACGTCCATCGCCCAGACCTCGTGGCCACGGGATGCGAAGCAGGCCGCCGTCACCAGGCCGACCCAGCCGACCCCCACCACCCCCACGGGTTCGCTCACTTGATCTCCTTCATGCTCGCGGCGATCGCCAGCATCTGCGACTCGTCGAGCGTCTGCAGGAGGGTGTTGCTGACCCAGTAGGAGTTGTCGTCCTCGTCGTGCCAGGCGACCAGCCGGACCCGGTCGCCGTCGTAGTAGATGTCGTAGTCGCGGCCATCGATCTCACGCGTCTCGGAGGCGTCCTTGAGGATCGGCGGGTCCGACCAGGTGGTGCCCTGGACGCCGTAGTACTCGGGCAGGCGGTCGGGCGCCGTGTACTCGATCACGAGCTTGTACGCCGGCTGCTTCTTGTCGTCCTGGTCCTTGATCTCGTACTGGCGGGAGTCCTCGCTGTAGAGGGACCCGGGCGCGACCACGGTCGGCACCCAGACTGGGAAGTCGAGGCGCCGGGCCGAGGTCCGGCCGAAGGCCTCGAACTTGTTGATCCCGGTCTCGGGGTCGAGCACCTCGGAGGTCGGGATCACGTTGGCGTCGTCGGCGGGATCCTCCTCCTTCTTCTCCTTCTCGTCCTTCGATCCCGAGCCGCGCTTCTTGGTCGCGTCCTCGCCCCCGGTCGGCCCCGGCGTGTCCTTGCCGTTGAGGAACTCGTCGACCGCCTTCTCGATCTGCTCCGGGGTGGCCGTCACGTAGCTCGTCTCGAGCGTTCCGTCGAAGCTGATCTGGTTGATCGGGACGTCCTTGACCGAGAGGAACGCCTTCAGCGCGCCGATCATCTGCGCGGCGCTGTCGATGTCGGAGGCCGGGTAGTTGGTGAAGATGTCGATCAGGTCGCTGCCGGTGTCGCCGCCGATGATCGGCAGCACCTCGCTGATCGGAACCTGCGCGCGGGCGTTGCGGAGGAAGTCCTGCTGGCGGGCGGCGCGGACGATGTCGGTGTCGGTGTGGCGGTAGCGGACGTAGTCGAGCGCGTTCTGACCGCAGAGCCGCTGGTAGCCCGCGTTGACGTTGATCTCGGCGAACGTGTCGAACGAGCTCAGCGCCGTCGAGTTGTCGTTGAAGTAGTGACGATCGACGTCGACATAGACGCAGCCGATCGCATCGACCGCTTTCGCGAAGCCGTTGAAGTCGACGTTGACGACGTGGTTGATCTCGAGTCCGGTCAGGTTCTGGACGGTCTCCAGGGTCTTCTCGACGCCGCCGTCGGCGTACGCCTCGTTGAGCTTGCCGACCCCGTAGCCGGGGATGTCGACCTTGAGATCGCGCGGCAGCGAGAACAACGACAGGACCTGGTCGTCGGGGTCGACGCGGAGCAGCATCGTCGTGTCGGAGCGGCCCGGGTCGCCCTCGATGTTGGTCCGCTCGTCGGAGCCGACGATCAGGATCGTCTGTGGGTCGCCGGGGTCGATCTGGGCGATCTTGTCCTCGAGCCCCGGGATCGGCTGCAGCTTCGCGGCGACGTCGGTCAGCAGGAGCAGCGAGGAGACCGAGACCGCGGTCGCCACCGTGACGACGATCAGGACCGACGCGGTCATGAAACGCCACCACAAGGCGGGCGTCTTGACCTCGGGGTCCGCCTCGGACTCGGCGTAGGCCGTCGCCGCGATCGGGGTCGGCGGCGGGCCGTGGCGGATGAAGGTGTGCTCCTCGACCTGCTCGGAGGGGGGCTCGGCGGCCTCCTCGGGCTCCTGACCGGCCGCCGGCTCCTCATCCGCCTCCACCCCGGCATCCGCCGCGCCGGCACCGGGCTCGTCGGCCTCGGCCTCAACCCCGTCCTCCGTCGCGCCCGCGGCCGCCCATTCCTCGGTGTCGGGGCCGGGCGCCGGCTCCTCCGGCGCGGTCCATTCGCCGGCGGGCGGGGAATCGCCCCCGGTGGTGGGTGTCCCGGCAGCGGGCCCCTCGGCGGCGTCGCCCCTGGAGGGATCCTCCGCGGCAGGCGACTCGGACTCCTCTCCGCCCCCCACCTCGCGGCGGATCTCCTCCTCGAGGCGGGCGAACTCCTCGGTCAGCCCGAGGCCCTTCTCCTCGCGCTCGTCGAGCGGGTCCGTGCCGCCCTCGCGGCCCTCGTCGCGATCGTCGGCGCTCACGGGATCACCCCCCCGGCGGGGCGGTGGCTGACCGGCGCGTTACGGGTGAAGTCGCAGAGCGTGCGCCGGTAGGCGCCGAGTGATGCGACCGAGACCCACTCCTCGGGGCCGTGATGGCCGCCGCCGACCGGCCCGAACTCGACAGCCGGCGTGCCGGCGCGGATGAAAGCGACGGCGTCGGAGGCACCGTCGCGGCCGATGCTCGTCACCTCGTCGGCGTGGTTGGGCCGGGCGGCGTCGCCGAGCGCCCGCACGAACGGCGAGGTCGGGTCGACGTCGACGGGCGGCCAGCGGAAGGTGGAGACGACGTCGGTGTCGGCGATCGTCCCGATCTGCTCGAGGATCTCCTCCGGCTCCTGCTCGGGCAGATAGCGGATATCGACGTCGATAACGCAGGTGTCGGGCACTTTGTTCAAGGCATCGCCGCCGATGATCCGGCCGAGATTGATCGACGGGCGGTCGAAGAGCTCGGAGGACTGCAGCGAGAACGGTAGCGCCTCGATCGCGCGGAACACCGAGATCGCCTTGGTGATCGCGTTGTCGCCCTTCCAGGGCGTCGAGCTGTGGGCGGCGCGGCCGGCGACCTCGATCCGCAGCGCGAGCACCCCCTTGGCGGCGACGCCGATCAGCATGTCGGTCGGCTCGCCGGTGATCGCGAACTGGCCCGTGTAGCCGGCCTCGACGAGGACCCCGGTGCCGCGGTCGTACTCCTCGGTGGTCTCCTCGTCGGGGACGAGCGCGAGGACGACGCGGACGTCGCGCTGCTCTCGCAGGTCGGCGAGAGCGAGCATCATCGCCGCCGTGGCGCCCTTCATGTCGTAGGCGCCGCGGCCGTAGAGCCGGTCGCCGTCGAGCATCGGGTCGAACTGGCCCGGCCGGCCGGGAACGACGTCGATGTGGCCGTGGAGGATGATCGGCGACAGCTCCGGCGGCCCGACCTCGGCGACGACGATCGGCAGGTCGCGAACGGTGAGCTGGCGGGTCGGGATGTCGCGGGCCTCGAACCAGCCCTTGATGAAGCCCGCGCAGAGCCGGACGCCCTCAGCGTCCGAGGTGTCGTAACCGATCAGCTTCTCGGCGAGGAGCCGCTCCTGCATGCGGGAAGGGTAGAGCGAGCGGGGCCCTCACCGGTCGCAGCTCTGGCTCTCCGACGAGGGGCTCGCGTTCGCCGAGGCGGGGAAGGCGTGGGTGACCTCGAGGAAGCCGCCCGGCATGACGTCCACGGTCTCGCCGGGGTGCGCGGCCATCCGCGAGGCCGCGGCGACGACGTTCACGTAGCGGCGGTCGGCCGCGATGTCGCAGGGCAGGATCGTCACCACCGCGGCCGCGGCCTCCGCCTCGCAGCTCCGGTCGCAGTTGCCGCCGGCGTTGCCGGTCTTGTCCGCGTCGTAGCTGTTGCTGATCAGAAAGCGCCCGTCGATCCCGGTCGGGCTGTCGCTGAGCACGATGTAGGAGGCGATGTCGGGGGCCTTCGGGAGCCGCTCGCGAACCCGCCCCTTGGCCTCGATCTCGTACTGCTGGCCGCGCAGGTCGTCGATCGCGCCGGCGGAGGTCAGCTCGACGCTGTAGACGACGCGCCGCACCTTGTTCTTGTTGCTGTTGTTCGGCAGCACCCTCAGGGTCTTCGTCTGCGCGGTGGCGTCCTTCGGCACCTCGCCGAGCTCGGGCACGTCGGCGTCGGCCTGGATCCAGTACATCGCCGTGCCCTTCTGGGTCTCGACCGCGAGCACGTTGCAGCCCTTCGCCGAGGCTGGCTTGCAACCGCGGGCCTGCGGCGCCGTCGCCGTCGCCTCGAGGACGATCCAGCGATAGCGCGACGGGTCCTTGCCGACGTCGCCGGCGTCGAGCACGATCTCCTCCTCCTGGGAGATCGTGCAGTGATGGACCGCGGTCGTGCAGCGGGTGCTGAGCGACTTGCCGAACGGCTTGCTCGGGCCGCTCAGGTCGGGCTCGTGCTCGCCGCCGACGAGCCGGAAAGAGGTCCTGATCTCGACCGGGTCGAAGTCGTACTCGCGGGTCCCCTGACAGGCGGTGTGCTGGCGGTTGTTGGGGATGTAGTCGGTGATCGCGCACTTGGTCAGGGTCACCGTCGCCATCGCCCGCAGCCGCATCCCGTCGCTGAGCTCGCGCACCGGCGCCTGGTAGATCGCCGTCGGGATGCCGCCGGCCGTGATCGGGACGCGCTGGTCCTGGGTGCCGGAGCTCGGGTCGCCCTTGACGAGCGTCGGATCGCCCTTCGGCCCCATGTCGGCGCTCATCGAGATCTTGCCGGAGTCGCTCCCGCTTCCCCCGCAGCCCGCGATCGCACCGACGAGCAGGACCGCCATGGCGGCGGCCGCTAACTCGCGCTTGCGATCTCCAGGAATGCTTCGGCCCTGACCTTGTCCTGCTCGGCGGTCTCGTAGGCGGCCGAGCCCTCCTCGGCCTCCTCGAGCCTTCCTTCGGCATCCTCGAGCCGGGCCTTGAGATCGGCAGGGTCGAGCGCCTCGGGGTCGAGCGCCTCGGTGACGAGCACCGTCACCTTGTTGGCGAACACCTCGAGCCAGCCCTCGGCGGCGGCGTAGCGCTTCGCGCCGGAGCCGTTGAAGTCCGCCTCGGTCTCGAACAGGCGCATCTCGTGCGGGACCAGGCGGGCCAGCATCGGCGCGTGGCGGGCGCGGATCCCGACCTCGCCGACCACCGTCCGGACCGAGACCTGGAACATCTCACCGTCGTGGACGGGGCCGTGCGGCGTCAGGACCTCGGCCCGGAATGTGCTCGTCTCCTCGGCCATTCGGTCAGGCGGCCGCGCCCGCCTCCTCCTTCTCCTCGGCCTCGGCCTGCTCGGCGGCCTCCTTGCCGGCTCCCTCGTCCTCGTCCTCGCCGCGGCCCTTGGCGGCCTCGAGGACCTGCTCGATCGAGCCCTTCATGTAGAAGTCGCCCTCGGGGATGTCGTCGTACTCGCCGTCGACGAGGGCGCGGAAGCCGGCAACCGTCTCGGCGACCGGGACGACCTCGCCGGGCCGGCCTGTGAACGCCTCGGCGACGTTGAACGGCTGGCTCAGAAAGCGCTCGATCTTGCGGGCGCGGTTGACCTGCAGCTTGTCCTCGTCGGAGAGCTCGTCGATGCCGAGGATCGCGATGATGTCCTGCAGCTCCTTGTAGCGCTGCAGGACCTCCTGGACGTCGGTCGCGGTCCGGTAGTGCTCCTCGCCGAGGATGTCGGCCTTGAGGATCGTCGAGGTCGAGTCGAGCGGATCGACCGCCGGGTAGATGCCCTTCTCCGAGATCGACCGCGACAGCGTCGTCGTCGCGTTCAGGTGGGCGAACACCGAGGCCGGCGCCGGGTCGGTGAGGTCGTCGGCGGGCACGTAGACGGCCTGGATCGAGGTCACCGATCCCTGCGTCGTCGAGGTGATCCGCTCCTGGAGCTGGCCCATCTCGGTCTCCAGCGTGGGCTGGTAGCCGACCGCGGAAGGCATCCGGCCGAGCAGCGCCGAGACCTCCGAGCCCGCCTGCACGAACCGGAAGATGTTGTCGATGAACAGGAGCACGTCCTGGCCGCCGACCTCGCGGAAGTACTCGGCCATCGTCAGGCCGGTCAGGGCGACACGGAGGCGGGCCCCGGGCGGCTCGTTCATCTGCCCGAAGACCATCATCGTCTTCTCGATCACGCCGGACTCGGTCATCTCGACGTAGAGGTCGTTGCCCTCGCGGGTCCGCTCGCCGACGCCGCAGAAGGCCGAGAGGCCGCCGTGCTCGGTGGCGATGTTCGAGATCAGCTCCTGGATCAGGACGGTCTTGCCGACGCCGGCGCCGCCGAACAGGCCGACCTTGCCGCCCTTCGCGTAGGGGGCGAGCAGGTCGATCACCTTGATCCCTGTCTCGAGGATCTCCTGGGTCGGCGTCAGGTCCTTCGCGGTCGGCGCCGGACGGTGGATCGGCCAGCGGTCCTCGCCCTCGACGGGCTCGCGCTCGTCGATCGGCTCGCCGAGCAGGTTGAAGATGCGGCCGAGGGTGTCCTTGCCGACCGGGACCGTGATCGAGGAGCCGGTGTCGACCACGGGGTCGCCGCGGCGCAGACCGTCGGTCGAGTCCATGGCGACGGCGCGCACCCGGTCGTCGCCGAGGTGCTGCTGGACCTCGCACGTGAGGTCGATCGCGTTGCGACCCTCGCCGCCGGGCACCTCGATCTTGAGGGCGTTGTAGATCTCGGGGAGGCCGTCGGGGAAGACCGCGTCGACGACTACGCCGATCACCTGCTCGACGGTGCCCTTGTTGTTTCCGTTCGTTTCAGCCATTGGTTTCTCCTTCTCTAAGTTCGCTCTACCCGGACCCCAGCGCCTCGGCGCCGCCGACCACCTCGAGGATCTCCTGCGTGATCTCGGCCTGGCGGACCCGGTTCATCTCAAGCGTCAGCCGGTCGATCATGTCGCCGGCGTTCTCGGCGGCGCTCCGCATCGCCGTCATCCGGGCGCCGAGCTCCGACGCGGCCGACTCGAGCAGCGCCCGGTAGACCGACAGGTTCACGTACTCCCCGAAGAGCATCCGCAGCGCGTCCTCGGGCTCCGGCTCGTAGATCCATTCGGCCCGCCGGTGCGCGTCCGCGAGCTCGGGGTCGTCCGGCTGCTCGGGCTCGGGCACGCCCTCGCCGAAAACCTCCGCCTCCTGCAGCGGCAGCAGCGTGTGCCGGCGCACGTACTGGGTGAGCGGCGAGACGTAGCGGTTGTAGATCAGCTCGACCCGGTCGATCTCCTCGTCGACGTAGGCGGCGGCGAGCCGGTCGCCGATCTCGCGCGCGTTCGCGAAGGCGGGTTGGTCGGTGAAACCGGTGAACGACCCCTCGATGCTCTCGCCGCGGAAGCTCAGGGCCGAGTTGCCGCGGCGCCCGATCACGAAGTAGGAGATCTCCTTGCGCTCGGCCTCGAGCTCGCGCTGAAGCTGCGCTCCGGCGCGGATGATCTGCGTGTTGAACGAGCCCGCGAGGCCGCGGTCGCCGGTCACCAGCACGATCCCGACCCGCTTGACGTCCTCGCGCTGCTGCAGCAGCGCCACCCGGTTGCCGCCCGGGCCGGCGGCGTCGGCGACCCGCCTGGTGACCCGGCGGATCGACTGCGCGTAGGGGCGCATCCGGTCGATCCGCTGCTCGGCCCGGCGGAGCCGCGCCGCCGCCACCATCTCCATCGCCCGCGTGATCTTGCGGATGTTCTTGACGGAGGTGATCCGGTTCTTGACTTCCTTCTGGGTAGCCATCGTCCCTGGACCTAGACGGTCGCGGCCTCCTCCTCGTCGGCGGCCCGATCAGCGCCCTCGGCCTCCTCGTCGGTGACGTGCTCGGACGGGGTCCGGCGGTGCTCCTCGTCTCGGATCCGGTCCGACTCGCCCTCCTCGAGCTCGTTGCCCTCGGCGTCGAAGTCGGGCCCGAAGTCGTCGATCATCTCCGCGATCGCGTCGCCGAGCTGCTGCTCCTGCTCGTCCGAGAGCTGGCCGTCCTCGTTGATCGACTTGACGAGGTCGGCCTGCTCGCTGCGGAGCCGGTCGCGAAGGTCCTCGAGGAACGCCGGGACGCGCTCGACCTTGATCCGGTCGAGGTAGCCGCCGGTGCCCGCATAGATCGACGCGACCTGCTCGGCGACCGAGCGCGGCTGCCGCTCGCCCTGGTTGAGCGCCTCGACGAGCCGCTCGCCGCGGGCGAGGCTCCGCTGGGTCTCCGGGTCGAGCTCGGAGCCGAACTGGGCGAACGCCTCGAGCTCGCGGTACTGGGAGA
>DASSEM010000164.1:0-12756 GCA_035695265.1 Solirubrobacterales bacterium | reverse complement strand
AAGCGCGAGCAGATCGAGCGGCAGACCGGCGCCTTCGTCTCCGCCGGGCTCTTCAACTACCCGATCCTCCAGGCTGCCGACGTGCTCGCCTACCGGGCCACCGAGGTGCCGGTCGGCGACGACCAGCGCCAGCACATCGAGTTGATGCGCGAGGTCGCCCGCCGCTTCAACGAGCGCTTCGGGCCGACGCTCGTCGAGCCCGAGCACCGGATCCCGGCCGTCGGTGCGCGGATCATGGACCTCCAGGACCCGACCAGCAAGATGTCGACCACCGCCGGCAGCGAGTCCGGCACGGTCTACGTCCTCGACGAACCCGACCGGATCCGCAAGAAGTTCAAGAGCGCCGTCACCGACTCCGGGCGCGAGGTCCGGCGCGCCGGAGGGGAGGGCGGCAAGGAGGGGATCGAGAACCTGATCGAGATCCTCAGTGCCGTCCACGGGCTCCGGCCGGAGGCGGTCGAGGCGGAGTTCGAGGGCAGCGGCTACGGCGACTTCAAGGCCGCGGTCGGCGACGCCGTCGCCGAGTACCTGGCGCCCGTCCGCGAGCGCTACGCGGCCCTGCGCGCCGACCCGGCCGAGCTCGAGCGCGTGCTCGCCACCGGCGCCGCGAAGGCGCAGGCGCTCGCCGCCCCGGTCCTCGCCGACGTCCGCGAGGCGATGGGCGTCGCCGAGCCCGCCGGGGGCCGACCAAGCGAATAGCCTCGTAACCGATGGGTTCGGAGAATCGGGCATGACCGCTCCGGAGACCCGGTACGTCCGCAACGGCGACATAGCGATCGCCTACCAGGTCCACGGCGACGGCGAGCACGACCTGCTCTTCAGCGGGTCAGTCGCCTCGAATCTCGAGACGGTCCAGGATTTGCCCGAGGCCTCCCGATTCTTCGAACGGCTGGAGCGCTTCGCCAGGGTGATTCGCTTCGACCGCCGCGACACCGGAGTCTCCGATCCGATTCGCGACGACCTGGCCCTCGAGGCTCACATGGCCGACGCTCTGGCAGTGATGGACGTGACCGGCTCGCGGCGTCCGTTCGTTCTCGGGGCCCTCGACGGCGCCCGCTCCCTGACGCTGCTGGCGGCCACCGATCCGGCCCGCGTCGCGGGTTTGATCGCGATCAGCCCCACCGCGCGCGGCGGTCCGATGCTGGTTCCCGAGCTCCGCGAGATCGTCAGTGCGGCAATCACCGACCCGACCTGGCCACGCCCGTTGCTCGAGTTCTGGGCGCCGAGCATGTGCCGGGATCCCGAAAGCCGGCGTCGCTTCGAGCGTTACGTGCGAACCTCGGCCACGCCCCGGCAGGCGGAGCGGCTGCTGTCGATGTCGATGCAGAGCAACGTGACCGAGGTCCTGTCGCTGGTCCAGGCGCCGACGCTGGTGCTCCACCCGACCGGAGCGATGCTCCCCGCCGAGCCGGTTCGCGAGTTCGCGGAGCGGATCGACGGGGCGGTCTATGAGGAGATCGAAGGCGACGCGGCGATGATCTACGGCCTCGACGTCGATTGGCTCGCGGAGCGGATCGAGGCGTTCATGACGGGAACGGCGCCGAAGCCGGCCTCCAACCGGGTCCTGGCCACGATCATGTTCACCGACCTCGTCGGCTCGACCGAGCGGGCGGCGGAGCTCGGCGACCGCGAGTGGACGTCGTTGCTGGACCGGCACCTGGCCGCGGCTGGGGCAGCGGTCCTCGCCGGCGGCGGCGAGACCGTCAAGACGCTCGGCGACGGTGTCCTCGCCTTGTTCACGGGTCCCGCGCAGGCGGTGCGCTGCGCCGGCGTGATCACCGAGGAGGCGGCGGCGCTGGGGATCGGCGTCAGGGTCGGCATCCACACCGGAGAGGTCGAGCGCTCGCGCGACGACGTCGCCGGGCTCGCCGTTCACATCGCCGCCCGGATCATGGCCCGCGCCGAGGCCGGGGAGGTTCTGGTCTCGCGAACGGTCCGCGATCTCGTCGTCGGCAGCGAGCTCCGGTTCGCCGAACGCGGCGAGCACGAGCTCAAGGGGATTCCGGAGCGCTGGGCGGTCTACGCGGTGGAGTGACGGGCGGGTCTGTGGCCTCCGGCACCGCCTCTACTCTGTGCCGGTGCGCACCGCCGACCTCGAGCTCGATCTCGACGTCTTCGCCGGCCCCTTCGACCTGCTGCTGGCGATCGTCCTTCGCGAGGAGATCAGCCTGCTCGAGGTGGAGCTGGGTGACGTCGTCGTCGCCTACGTCGAGCACCTCGAGGAGGAGGGCGAACTCGATCTCGAGGCCGCGACCGAGTTTCTCGTCCTGGTCGCTGCCCTGCTCGAGCTGAAGTCGCGCCTGATGTTGCCGACCGAGGAGGAGCCGGAGCTGGACCTCGGTCCGGAGGAGGCCGCCGACGAGCTGCTGGCCCGGATGCTCGAGTACCGCCGCTACCGCGACGCGGGCGCCGAGCTGAGCCGGCGGCTCGAGCGTGAGGCGCCGTACCTCCACCGGGCCGCTCCTCTGCCGGCGGAGCTCCGCCGCGTCTCGATCGAGGCCGCGCGGCAGGCCTACGACCCTGATCGCCTCGGCGTCGCCCTCGGCGACCTGTTGAGCGCGCCGCCGACCCTCGACACCAGCCACATCCGCCCGACCGTCTCGCTCGAGCGGCGCCTCGAGGTCGTCCGCGCCCTGCTCCAACGTGCTTCGCGGATCGACTTCGACGAGCAGTTCGGAAGCGAGGACAGGCTGACCCAGGCGGTGACGATCTTCGCCCTCCTCGAGCTCCACAAGAAGGGTGAGGCCACCTGGTCGCAACGCAGCAATTTCGGCCCGATCGAGGTCAGCGGACAGCGGACAGCGACCGGTGGGCAGACGGCCAAGGCCCGGAGGGAGTCGTGAGCGACGGGAGCGCCGCTGAGCTCGCCCGCACCGTCGAGGCGCTGCTCTTCCTCGCCCCCGATCCGGTGCCGACCGGCGAGCTGATCGAGGCCTGCGAGGTCAGCGAGGTACAGCTTCGAAACGCGCTCGACCTGCTCGCCGAGGAGCTCGCCCCCGGCCGCCGCGGGATCGTCCTGCGCGAGGTCGCGGGCGGCTGGGCGCTCGCCACCGATCCGGTCGCAGAGGCCGCCGCCCGCCGCCTGCTCGCGCGCCCGAAGACGCCGCCGCTCACCGCCGCGCAGGCGGAGACGCTGGCGATCGTCGCCTACCTGCAGCCGGTCTCGCGGCCGGAGATCGCGCGGATCCGCGGCGTCAGCTCCGAGTCGGCCGTCCAGACGCTCGGCGAGCGCGGCCTGATCGAGGAGGCCGGGCGCTCCCGCTTCGGCGCCGTGATCTACCGGACCACGGCCCTCTTCGAGCGCCTCTTCGGCCTCAGCGGCCTCGAGGACCTGCCCGACGCCTCGAAGTTCGACCCGACCCCCGAGGACGCGGCCGACCTTCGCGAGCGGCTGCTCAGGGCGGGCGAGCAGCGCGCCGCTCCTTGAGCAGCCTCGATCTCACACTGCTCGACGGGGAGTTGGCCGTGGTTCGGCTCGACGCCGGGGAGGCGGTCCCCGTATGGGCCCGCCCGGGGGCGGGCGGGTTGCTGTCGATCACGGCGGCCGGGGCGGAAACGTCGCTGGTCTGCGACGGCGTGGGCGTTCCAGCCGCAGCTCGCGCATCGCGTGGCTGGCGGGCGCTCGTCGTGGCCGGTCCGCTCGATCATGCCCTGACCGGAATCCTGGCCTCGATCGCCGCGCCGCTCGCCGAAGCGGGAATCCCGATCTTCGCCGTCTCGACGTTCGACACCGACTACGTCCTCGTCCCGGCCGATCGGGCCGGCGATGCGGCGGCGGCGCTGCGCGAGGCGGGGCATCGGCTGCATGGTCCCGCGCCGGCGAACGGCTGATCGTGCGGCTCGCCCGCTACCTCGCCCACTCCGGCGTCGCCTCGAGGCGGACCGCCGAGCGGCTGATCGCGGCCGGGCGGGTCACGGTCGGCGGCGAGGTCGTCACCGATCCCGCCCGCGACGTCGATGCCGCGAGCGCAGTGGCATTCGATGGGCGATCGGTGCTGCCGGAGCCGCATGAGACGTGGCTCGTCAACAAGCCGCTCGACGTCACCTCGACCGCGCGCGAGCCCGGCCGGCGGCGCGCGGTGACCGACCTCGTGAGGAGCGAGCGCCGCCTCTATCCGGTCGGGCGCCTGGACGCCGACTCGACCGGGCTGCTCCTGCTCACCAACGACGGCGAGCTCGCCAACCGGCTCACCCACCCCCGCTACGGGGTGGCGAAGGCCTACCGGGCCCGGCTGGTGCGGTCGATCGGCGAACGCGAGCTCGGCCGGCTTCGCGACGGGGTCCGGCTCGACGACGGGCCGACCGCGCCCGCCGAGGTCGAGCGCGTCGGGCCGCGCGAGATCGAGATCACGATCCGCGAGGGTCGCAACCGCCAGGTCCGCCGGATGCTCGAACGGGTCGGCAACGAGGTCGCCGCCCTCGAGCGGGTCCGGTTCGGCTCGCTGGCGCTCGGCGACCTTCCGGTCGGCGCCGCGCGGCGGCTCTCCCGCTCAGAGCTGAAGCGGCTCTGGAAGGATGCGGGGCGATGACGAGCGATAGCCGAGACCGAGGATGAGAGGAGAGCGGGTCTTCGCCCTGCGCGGCGCCGTGCAGGCGGATGCGAACGAGCGCGAGGCGATCCTGCGGGCCACCGACGAGCTTCTGCGGGAGCTGATCGACCGCAACGGGCTGACGCCCGAGCGGATGGTCAGCTGCGTGTTCACCTGCACCGACGGCCTCGACGCGGAGTTCCCGGCGGTGGCCGCCCGCAACCTCGGGCTCGACGCGGTGCCGCTGCTCTGCGCGCGCGAGATCGACGTCCCGGGAGCGATGGAGCGGGTGATCCGGACCATGCTCCACTACTACGCGCCGGCCGACCACGTCCCCGCCCACGTCTACCTCGGCGCCGCCGCGGATCTCCGTTCCGATCTCGAATCGGCTCAGTGAGCCGATCGCAATGACGGTCCGTTTCGCCAAGAAGCTCGAGGCCCTGCCGCACTACGAGGGCGGCATGGACATCGATCGCGCCCGCCGCACCTACGAGGCCTCGGACGTGATCAAGCTGGCCTCGAACGAGAGCCCGTGGGGCCCGCATCCGGCCGTGCTCGAGACGATCCGCGAGGCGGCGGTCGGCTCGAACCGCTATCCCGACCAGTACGCGGCGCTGCTCCGCCGCCGCCTCGCCGACCGGCTCGAGGTCGAACCCGGAGCGATCGCGGTCGCCAACGGCTCCTGCGAGATCCTGCTCGCGGCGGCGCTGGCGCTCTGCGAGCCCGGCGCCGAGATCGTCTACGCCTGGCCGTCGTTCTCGATGTACCCGCAGCTCGCCCCGCTCGCCGGTGCCCGCGAGATTCGCGTGCCGCTCGACGACGCCTACCGCCACGACCTCGACGCGATGGCGACCGAGGTCACCGCCGCCACCCAGCTCGTCCTCGTCTGCAACCCGAACAACCCGACCGGGACCTGCCTGCCGCCGGAGGCAATCGCCTCGTTCCTCGGTCGGGTTCCCGGCCACGTCACGGTGATCGTCGACGAGGCCTACGTCGAGATGCAGGTCCTGGGCCATCCCGACGCCAGCATCGATCTGCTCGGCGAGCATCCCAACCTGGTGCTCCTGCGGACGTTCAGCAAGGTCTACGGCCTCGCCGGCCTGCGCTGCGGCTACGCGCTCGGCACCGCCCGCTTCCGGGCCGCGGTCGACGCGGTCCGCCAGCCGTTCAGCGTCAACCTGCTCGCCCAGGCCGCAGGCGCCGAGGCCCTGCTGCACGGTGACGACGTCTCCGCCCGCGTCGAGCGGACGATCGCCGAGCGGCTCGCGGTCGAGGAGGAGCTTCGCGACCTCGGCCTGCGCACGGCCGACACCCAGACCAACTTCTCGTGGATCGCCCTCGGGGACCGCGACGAGGACGCGATCGTCGAGGGGCTCGGCCGCCGCGGCATCATCGTCCGCGCCGGCACGCCGCTCGGCGGCCCCGGCCACATCCGCGTCACCTACGGGACGGCGGCCGAGAACCGGCGCTTCCTGGACGCCCTCGCGGAGCTGCTCTGAGCGCCTGCGGGCGCCCGGGCGGTTGCGCACCGCGGGCAGAGCGTGCTACAAAAGCAGACCGATGCGCTCGCTGACGACGAACGACCGCCCGCAGGGCACCACCGCTCCGACCGGAGCCCGTCGTCACTGCTGCCTCTCGTATCGCTACTGGCGATTTATCTAGGCGTCCCGGCCGGCGTCCGACGACCTCCGGCCGCAGCCCGATCTCCGACCCCAGCCAGTGCCGCCGGCGCGCGACCGGCGGTGATCCGAAAGGCAGACCCCGATGAGCAGCACATCCCTCGACCTCGCACCTCCCCGACCGGCGGACGAGGAGCGCACCGGCTTCGATGTCGGCGGCCACCAGGTCGGTGCCGGGTTCACGCTGATCGCGGGCCCCTGCACGGTTGAGAGCCGTGACCAGACGCACGCCGTCGCCGACGCGGTCGCCGCCGGGGGCGCGTCGATGCTGCGCGGCGGCGCCTACAAGCCGCGCAGTTCGCCCTACTCGTTCCAGGGACTCGGCCGCGAGGGGCTCGAGATCCTCGCCGAGGCGAAGCTCCGGACCGGCCTTCCGATCGTCACCGAGCTGCTCGACGTCCGTGACGTCGAGGACGTCGTCGCGGTCGCCGACGTGGTCCAGGTCGGGGCCCGCAACATGCAGAACTACCCGCTGCTCACCGAGCTTGGCCGCACCGATCGCGCGGTCCTGCTCAAGCGCGGCCTCGCTGCGACCCTCGACGAGCTCCTGATGGCCTCCGAGTACGTGCTCAAGGAAGGCAACGGGCGGGTGATCCTCTGCGAGCGCGGGATCCGCACCCACGAGACGGCCTACCGGTTCACGCTCGACCTGCTCGCCGTGCCGGCCCTCCAGGAGCGGAGCAGCCTGCCGGTCGTCGTCGACCCGAGCCATGCGGCAGGGCGCCGCGACTGGGTCGAGCCGATGTCGCTGGCGGCGGCCGCGGCGGGCGCCGACGGGATCATCGTCGAGGTCCACTCCGACCCCGAGAGCGCGATCTGCGACGGGCCGCAGGCGCTCGCCGCCGGCTCGTTCGCGGCGTACGCGGATCGAGTCCGCGAGGTCGCGGCGATCGCGGGGCGCAGCGCGCCGTCGCCCTGACGCCTTTTGAGCGATGATCGCCGGGTGGCCGGCAGTCCTGACGATCCGCCCCGGATAGCGGTGCTCGGCGTCGGCCTGATCGGCGGATCGATCGGCCTCGCCGCCCGTCACCGGCTCGGCGCCACGGTGACCGGATGGGATCGCGATCCCGAGGGTGGAGCCCGCGCCATCGCGGCCGGGGCGCTCGATCGGGCCGCCGCCTCGATCGCCGAGGCCGCCGCCGGCGCCGAAGTCGTCTTCTGCGCGGCGCCGGTCGCGGCGCTGCCCGAGCTCGTCGCCGCGGCGCTCGCCGAATCGCCCCGGGGCGCGGTCGTGAGCGACGTCGGCTCGACCAAGGAGTCGCTCGTCGCGGCCGTCACCGCCGCCGGCTCCGCCGACCGGTTCATCGGCGGCCACCCGCTTGCCGGCGCCGAGACCGCCGGGGTTGAGAGCGCCCGCCAGGACCTCTTCGAGGGCGCCCGCTGGTACCTGACGCCGACCGAGCGCTCGCAGGGAGTGCTGTTCGATCGCCTGCACGGCGTCCTGGCCGGGATCGGGGCGCGGCCGATGGCAATCGACCCCGCCGTCCACGATCGCGAGATGGCGGCGATCAGCCATTTGCCGCACGTGCTCGCGAACGCGCTCGCGAGCACCGCGGCCGCATCGCTTCCGGGTGACGGCGAGCGCCGTCCAGAGGTCGGGCGCAGCTTCCGCGACGCGACCCGGGTGGCGGGTGCCAACCCGGCCGTATGGGCCGACATCTTCAGCTCCAACGGTGCCGCCGTGGCGGCCGAGATCGACGCTGTCGTCGAGCGACTGGGGACGGCGGCGGAGCTGATCCGCGCGGGCGATCGGGAGCGGCTCGCGGCGTGGCAGCAGGAGGCCCGCGACGACCGCCGGACGATGCTCGAGGCTGACCTGACGGCGGCGCCGCTCGTCGAGCTCCGGATTGCCGTGCAGAACCGTCCGGGGACGGTCGCCGAGATCGCGCTCGCCCTGGGGCGGGCGGGCATCAACATCGAGGACATGTCGCTGTTCCCGGCGGCCGATCGGCGCACCGGCGCGATCTCGCTCTGGATCGCCGGCCTCGACGAGGCGCGGCAGGCCGCGGAGGTGGTCGCGGGGCTCGGGCACGAGGTCGCGCCGATCGCCGAGAGTGGCTGATGGACCGGCGGGTCGACGCCCACTTCGCTCCCGCCGGCTCGCTGACCGGACACCTGCTCGCGCCGCCCGACAAGTCGATCTCGCACCGGGCGGCCCTGCTCGGCGCGTTCGGTGAGGGAGTGGCCCAGATCGCCGGGTACCTCGACTCGGCCGACACGCGGAGCTCGCTGGCGGTGATGGAGGTGCTCGGGGCCGCGATCGAGGTCATCCCCGGCGACCGCGACGGCGTCCTCGACGTCGCGATCGAGGGCTTCGGGCTCGGCGGGGCGCGCGCCCCCTCAGAGGCGATCGACGTCGGCAACGCCGGGACCCTGATCCGGCTCCTGGTCGGCCTGCTCGCAGGCCAGGAGGGCCGCAGCTTCCGCCTCGACGGCGACGAGTCGATCCGGGCGCGGCCGATGGCGCGGGTCGCCGAGCCGCTGCGGGACATGGGTGCCGCGGTCGAGACCGCCGCCGGTGGCCGGCCGCCGCTGCTCGTCACCGGCCGCCCCCTGCATGCGATCCATCACGAGATGCAGGTCGCCTCGGCCCAGGTCAAGTCGTGCCTCCTGCTCGCCGGCCTGTTGGCGAGCGGCCATACGACGGTCCGCGAGCCGGCGGCGACCCGCGACCACACGGAGCGCATGCTGCGCGCCGCGGGCGCCGACGTGCGGGTCGAGCGCGAGCGCCCGAGCCTGCCCGGCGACCCGGTCGCAGCCACGATCGGGATTGCGCCGGCGGAGCGGATCAGCCTGCCGCCGATGCGGGTGCCGGGCGACCTCTCCTCGGCCGCGTTCCACCTGGCCGCCGCGCTGCTCGTCGCCGGCGCCGACGTCACGATCGCCGGCGTCGGCCTCAACCCGACCCGGATCGGGCTGCTGGGGATCCTCAACAGGATGGGCGCCGACGTCGAGGTCGTCGAGGAGGGGCACGAGGGCGGCGAGCCGGCCGGGTCCGTGCGCGCCCGCCACGGTCACCTGACGGCTGCGCTAGTCGGCGCCGCCGAGGTGCCGGCGGCGATCGACGAGCTGCCGCTCGTCGGCCTGCTCGGATGCTTCGCCGAGGGCACGACCCGGGTCCGGGGCGCCGCCGAGCTCCGCCACAAGGAGTCGGACCGGATCGCCGGCACGGTCGCCGCGATCAACGCGCTCGGCGGCGAGGCCGAGGCGCTCGAGGACGGCTTCACGGTAACCGGGACGGGTGGCCTCCGTGGCGGCGAGATCGACGCCCGCGGCGACCACCGCCTCGCGATGCTCGGGGCGGTCGCCGGGCTGGCCTCGCGCGACGGGGTGACGGTGCGCGACTTCGGAGCTGCCCGGATCAGCTATCCGGGCTTCGAGCGCGACCTGCGCTCCCTCCTGAATGGGAGGACCGCCGGGGCGTGACCCGGCGCGAGCAGCCCCTTGGGGCTGTGAGTTCGCGGTCATCTGAGGCGCAGGCGAGCGGCCCAGAGGGCCGTGAGTCGCGCAGCTATTTGGTGGCGGCGTTGAGGAGGATCAGCGCACCGCCGACCGCGGTCATCGCCATCGCGCCGAGCAGGCTCTGCATCCGGCTGCCGCCGCTCGCCCGCGAGGCGACGTAGGAGTAGATGGCGAGGATCGCGAAGCCGGACCACTGCGAGAGGATGAAGGCCGCATCGAGCTCGATCGCGTCGAGCACCGCCAGCACGAAGAACGCGATCGGGATCGCGACGACGGCCAGGCCGGTGAGTGCCTCGGCGTACTCGTGGCGGCGCTCCTCCACGCTCGCGGGCCGGCGGTCACGGATCGAGATCCCGACGCGGTCGGCGAACAGCTCGGCCAGGGTCAGCGCGATCGCCGCCCCGAGGGCGTAGGTGAGCACCTTGCCGGGACGGTCCTCGACGCCCTCGAGCGCGACCGTGACCGCCATCACCGCGATCAGGACGTAGATCGCGCGATCCGCATGGCGGGCGAAGTCCAGCACGGCGCCACCCTGACGCCGGCGGCGGACGCCAACCCGCCCGAGCCGCCAACCCGCCCCGAGACGACACTTCCGTCCCCGGGGAGGACGCTTCTGTCGTCTCGTGGTACCGGTGGCTACTCTGCGCCCGCTCATGGTGATCGCCATCGACGGTCCCGCCGGGGCCGGAAAATCGACCGTGGCCCGGGCGCTCGCCGAGCGCCTCGGCTTCACCTACCTCGACTCCGGCGCGATGTACCGGAGCGTCGCCCTCGCGACGCTCCGGGCGGGCGCCGATCCCGACGACGGCAAGGCGGCCGGGGCGATCGCCGCGGCGCTCGACCTTCGAATGGGCGAGGGCAGCGTCACGATCGGCGAGGAGGACGTCACCGCGGCGATTCGGGCGCCCGAGGTCTCCGCGGCCGCCTCGCGCGTCTCCGTCCACCGTGAGGTCCGCGACGCGATGGTGGCCCGCCAGCGCACCCTCGTGGCCGCCGGCTCCTGGGTCGCGGAGGGGCGCGACATCGGCACCGTCGTCTGCCCCGACGCGCCGCTCAAGGTGCACCTGGGAGCCTCGGAGACCGAGCGGGCCCGCCGCCGGGCGGCCGAGTCAGGCGAGGATGAGGGCGCCGTCCTCACGGCCCAGCGCGACCGCGACGCCAGGGACCGCAACCGCGAGCACGGTGCCCTCCGTGCCGCCGGCGACGCGATCGACCTCGACACGACCGGGCTCACGATCGACGAGGTCGTCGCTCGGATCGCCGCGCTCGCCCGGGAGCGCGGGCTCGCATGAGGACCGGAGGCGAGCGATGAAGGTCGCGGTGGTCGGCTACCCGAACGCGGGCAAGAGCACCCTGATCAACCGGCTCAGCGGCGGCCGCGAGGCCGTGACCCACGAGGAGCCCGGAGTGACCCGGGACCGCAAGGAGATCGAGACCGAGTGGAACGGGGTGTCCATGACCCTGATCGATACCGGCGGCGTCGACCTCGCCGCCTCCGACTCGCTCTCGCGCTCGGTCCAGCACCAGGCGCGCGAGGCGATCGCCGACGCCGACGCCATCCTTCACGTCGTCGACGCCAAGGCGGGCCTCGGTCCAGGCGACGCCGAGGTGGCGGCCCTGCTGCGCTCCGCCGCGCAGCCGGTGATCGTCGTCGCCAACAAGGTCGACAATCCGGCCGACGTCCACCTCGCCGCCGAGCTGCACGGGCTCGGCCTCGGCGAGCCGATCGCGATCTCCGCGGCTCACGGGATCGGCGCCGGCGACCTGCTCGATCGGCTCGCGGGGCTCGGCGGCCCGGAGCCGGACGCCGCCGCGGACGAGCGCCCGCGGATCGCGATCCTCGGCCGGCCCAACGTCGGCAAGTCCTCGCTGCTGAACGCGCTCGTCGGCAGCGAGCGGACGATCGTCAGCGAAGTCGCCGGGACTACCCGCGATGCGATCGACACGGCCGTCGAGGTCGACGGGAGGGCAGCGTTGCTGATCGACACGGCGGGGATCCGCCGGCGGGCGAAGCTGCCCGGGTCGATCGACTACTACGCGCAGCTCCGGGCCGAGCGTGCGGCCGACCGCGCCGACGTCGCGATCCTCGTCTGTGACGCCTCCGAGGGGGTGACCGCCGAGGACCTGCGGATCGGCGAGCTGGCGATGAAGGCCGGCTGCGCGACGCTCGTCGTCCTCAACAAGTGGGACATCGTCACGGTCGACCTCGACGACGCGCGGGCGCGGATCGATCAGCGCCTGCGCCTGCGGCCCCCATTGATCACGATCTCGGCGCTGCACGGCCGCAATCTCCAGAAGGTCTTGCCGCAAGCGCTCGCGCTGGCCGATCGGCGCGCATCGCGGGCCCGGACCCCGGAGCTCAACCGGATCCTCGGCGAGGCCGTCGAGCGGAACCCGCCGCCCTCCCGGCGCGGCAAGCGGTTGCGCCTCTACTACGCGGCCCAGGTCGGCGACGCGCCGCCGCGGATCGCGATCCAGGTCAACGACCGGACGCTGATCTCGCGCGACTGGGCCTACTACCTCGAGAACCGCTTCCGCGACGCGCTCGGGCTCGATGGTGTCCCGCTGGTGATCGATTTGGTCCCGCGACAGCGGCAGCGGCGGGCCGGGCAGGTATAAACGCACGGGTGCCGGAGCAACCGCCGAAGCCCGGGCCGGAGGCGCCGAGGAAGCCGTTCTCGGGGCCACGGCCGGACGCGCAGCTCGGCGGGTCCACGAACGGTCGCGGTGAGGTGGCGCGGCGGCTTCGCGCGCTGCGTGACTTCGGGCCGGGCAGCGGCAGCTGGACGGCCTGGCTGCGCTCCTCCCGTGTAGGCGACTCCTGGCGGCGGCTGCCCGTCATCGCCCGGCACCGGATCGCGGCGGTGGCGATCGTCGCCGCGGCGGCGGCGCTGATCTGGTTCGTGTTGATCCCCGGGGCGCCGTGCGGGCTCCCCGGCGGCGATGCCTGCCCGCCGGGCGACGACGCGATCGCGCTCGTCCCCGCCGACGCCCTCGCCTATGCCCATCTCGACGTCGATCCCGAGTCGGAGCAGTATGCCGCCGCAGCCGACATCGCCGGCCGCGTCCCGCTGCTCAGCCGCCTC
>DASSEM010000163.1:0-2861 GCA_035695265.1 Solirubrobacterales bacterium | reverse complement strand
CGTTCCGTACCTCTTCCCCCACCCCGGTCTGCTCGGGGAGCTGCCGCTCGACGAGCCGGCGGCGACGGCGGCCCGGGCCGGTCGCTGGTGCTTCGACACGATGACCCTGGTCGGCCCCGGGACCTGGGAGGCGGCCCGCGGAGCGATCGACGCGGCGCTCACCGCAACCGACCTGGTCGTTGCCGGGGCTCCCGCCGCCTACGCCTGCTGCCGGCCGCCCGGCCACCACGCCACCCGCGACGCCTACGGCGGCTCCTGCTACCTGAACAACGCCGCAGCGGCGGCCGGGGCGCTGCGCGACGCGACCGGCGGCCCCGTCGCGATCCTCGACATCGACGCCCACCACGGCAACGGCGCCCAGTCGATCTTCTGGTCCGACGGCGAGGTCGTGACCGGCTCGGTCCACGTCGATCCGGGGGCGGGCTGGTTCCCGCACTTCCTCGGGTTCGGCTCCGAGCGCGGCGCCGGCGACGGCGCGGGCGCCAACCTCAACCTGCCGCTCGCTCCGGGGAGTGGCGACGGGCCTTGGCTGGAGGCGGCGGCGTCGCTGTGCGAGCTCGCGCGCGACTCGGGCGCCCGGAGCCTCGTCGTCGCGCTCGGCGTCGATGCCGCCGCCGCCGATCCGGAGAGCCCGCTCGCGGTCACCGCCGCGGGCTACCGCGCGGCCGGCGAGCAGCTCGGGGCGCTCGGCCTGCCGACCGTCGTCGTCCAGGAGGGCGGGTACGACCTCGGCGCGATCGGCGAGCTCGTCGTCGCGACGCTCGAGGGCCTGGCCTGACCGCGAGACGACGGAAGCGTCCTCACCGGGGACGGAAGCGTCGTCTCGCGGGGCGAAGGGTCAGAAGCCGAGCGAGCGGATCGCGCGCAGGTTGAACGCGGTCATCTCGGCGAGGTCGGCGACGTCGACCGCCTCGTCCGCTCCATGCATCCCGTCGAGATAGACGTCGAGCGGCGTCGTGAACACCGGCGCGAAGCCGTAGGCGACGGTGCCGTGGGCGGAACGGACCCAGTGCGAGTCGGTGAACCCCGGGGTCACGATCGGCAGGAGCTCGGCGCCGGGGAGGCGCTCGCGCACGTGCTCCTCGCAGATCCGGTAGAGCGGCGTGTCGATCACCGACTCGGTGCCGCCGGCGAGCGGCTCGAGCAGCTCGAGCTCGTGCTCGAGGCCGTCGAGCGCGCGCTCGACGTGCTCGCGGACATCGTCGAGGGTCTGCCCCGGCAGCGCCCGGCAGTCGCAGATGACGTCGGCGAACGGCGGGATCACGTTCGCCGGCTCGTGGGTCTGAAGGCCGGTCGGCGTCACCGTCATCCGGGTCATTGCCGGGACCATCCCGGCAAGGACGGGATGCTGGGACGCAGCCCATGCCACCGCCGCGCCGGGACCATCCCCGACGGGGGCGCCGAGCCCATCGAGCGCCGCAGCGACCGGTGGCGTCAGCCGCGCCGGCGCGTCGTAGGCGAGCAGGCGGTGAACCGCCGTGGCAGCGCGGTCGAGCACGTTGTCGGCGCCGGCGGGGACCGACGCGTGGCCGGCGCGACCATGGAAGCGGAGCAGCAGCGATGCGACCTGCTTCTCGCCGATCGAGATCGTGACGACGCGGCGGCCGCCGGCGAGCTCGAGCAGCATGCCGCCGCCCTCGTTGAGCGCGTAGTCGCAGCGGACGTCGGGACGCTCGCGCACGAGCCAGGACATGCCGACGTCGTAGGTGTTGCGCTCCTCGTCGGACTCGGCGATGAGGACGACGTCCCCCGGCGGGGCCTCGCCGCTCCGCGCGATCTCCGCGATTGCGACGATCCGCGCCGCCAGCTCGCCCTTCATGTCGGCGGCGCCGCGCCCGACCACGCGACCGTCGCGGAGCTCGCCGGCGAACGGCGGCACCGTCCAGTCGGCGTCGGGGGCCGGGACGACGTCGGTGTGGGCCATCAGCATCAGCGACGGCCCCTCCCCCCTCCCGGCGATGCGCGCGATCAGGTTGAGGCGCTCGGGATCGGGGCCGGCGAGCTCGGCCTCGACGCCGGCCTCGGACAGGTAGCCGGCGATGAACTCGGCGGCGATCGATTCGCGACCGGGCGGGTTGGAGGTGTCGATCCGGATCAGCTCGCGGGTCAGCTCGCGGACCTCGTCGCGCAGCCGCTCGGGAACGGTCGCTTGCTCGGGCGCGGCCACGGCGGCGAGTCTACGAGGAGGCCGCCGCCCGCTCGACGAGCTCCGGAGTGACCTCGGCCGGGGTCGGGACGGTCGCCGTGGCGAGCGCGAGCGCGTCCGCCGGTGGCGGATAGTGCGGGTTGGGGACCGCGATCACCGGCATTCCGGCGGCGGCCGCGGCGCGAAGGCCGTTGCCCGAGTCCTCGACCGCGACGCAGGCCGCCGGGTCGAATCCGAGCCGCGCGGCCACCTCGAGGTAGACGTCGGGCGCCGGCTTGCCGCGTCCGACCTCCTCCGAGGAGAGCGTCACGGTGAACTCGCCGCCGACGCCGGAGCGCTCGAGGAAGGCATCGATGATCTCGCGGTTGGACGAGGAGGCGAGCCCGAGCGGCCAGCGCGCCGCGACCGCTCGCACCGCCCCGAGCGCTCCCGGCAGCAGCGGCAGCTCGCGCTCGTAGCCGGCCGACATCAGCTCGACGACCGCGGAGTTGATCGCCGCGGCGTCCAGCGGCACCCCGAGCTCGTCCCGCATGTAGGCCGACCACTCGGGCGAGCTCATCCCCATCATCGCCTCGGGCGCCTCGCCGCGCCAGCAGCCACCAGCATCGCGCGTGACCCGCTCCTTCGCCTCGTTCCAGCGCTGCTCGGAGTCGAGCAGGACACCGTCGAGGTCGAAGACGACCGCCTCAGGCATCGGCCGGAGCGGACCGCGGCG
>DASSEM010000162.1:0-5909 GCA_035695265.1 Solirubrobacterales bacterium | reverse complement strand
TCGTGACCCGCTCGGAGACGTCGAAGACGAGCTCTCCGACCGAGCGGCTCTCGTCGGGGGTCGGCGGCGGTTGCGGGGGCGGAGGCGGCGGCGCTCCGGTCCCCGGCTCTGTGGGCTGGTCGGCCATCGATCAGTCCGGTGGATCCTCGTCGAAGAGGCGCCGGTAGACGATCCCGGCCACCCGCGCTGCGGCGATGCTTGCAATCGCTCCGAACGCGGCCAGCAGGCCGGACCAGACGAGCCGCTTGGTTATCTCGTTGTCCATCGCAGTCCTTCTGCCCACGGTGATTCGCTCGAAACGTCCAGATCAGCCATCGGGCGGCGACCTTACCGGGACCGCTCAGGTGCCGTCGCGCCGCTCGAGCCCGCAGCAGAGGGTCTCGACGACCATCGCGCCGGCGCGCTCGAACTCCTCGTCCGTCGCCGGGATCAGGCCGAAGACCCAGCCCGAGAGGAGCTGCTCGATCGCCCCGTAGAACCACATGCCGACGAAGTCGGGGTCGACCTCCTCGCGGTAGACGCCGTCGCGCTGACCGTCGGCGACGATCCTCGA
This sequence comes from Solirubrobacterales bacterium, assembly GCA_035695265.1. Taxonomy (GTDB): domain Bacteria; phylum Actinomycetota; class Thermoleophilia; order Solirubrobacterales; family 70-9; genus RHKX01. The sequence goes on along the minus strand of DASSEM010000162.1, from coordinate 5,356 downwards.
GACGACGTCGTAGGCGCGCCTGATCTCGGGCAGGTGCGTGGCGCCGAATGAGTTCGCGGCCCGCGTCACCTCGACGATGATCACCTTCATCAGCTCCGGGTCGTGGCGGTAGGAGTCGATGATGAACCGGGCGATCCCGCTCAGCTTCTCGCGCGGCGGCAGGTCCCCCTCGTAGAGGGCGTCGGAGGCATCGAGCAGGAGCGACCAGCGCTCGGTGAACAGCTCGGTCATCACCGCTTCCTTGGAGCGGAAGTAGTGGTAGACGAGCCCGTAGGCGACGCCCGCTTCGTCGGCGATGTCGGCGACCCTCGTCGAGTGGTAGCCCTGGCGGGCGAAGACCCGGACCGCGGCGTCGAGAATCGCGCGGCGCTTGTCGACGGGGGCGGCCCGCACGCCCTCAGCCACGGTCGCCCACCTCAACCGGCCAGCGGTAGGCGGCGGCGCGGCGGCTCGCCAGCGACGGCACCTGCGCGCGGACCCGCTCGAGCTCGGCGAGGTCGAGCTCGGCGATCGCGTGTCCCTCGCCGTCGGCGAGGAGGTCGAGCACCCGGCCCCAGGGATCGACGATCGCCGAGTGCCCCCAGGAGCTGTACTCGGGCGCCGCGGTGCCGAACTGGTTGGGCGCGACGACGAAGACCTGGTCCTCGATCGCGCGGGCGCGCAGCAGCACCTCCCAGTGGTCGCGGCCGGTCGTCGCCGTGAAGGCGGCGGGGACCGTGACTGCGGTCGCCCCGCGCAGGGCAAGGATCCGGTAGAGCTCGGGGAACCGGAGGTCGTAGCAGACGGTGAGCCCGAGCCGGAGCTCTCCGGCGTCGGCGAGGACGATCTCCTCCCCGGCCCGCTCGTGCTCCGACTCGCGGTAGCTGACCCCGCCGACGTCGACGTCGAACATGTGGATCTTGCGATAGACCGCGGCGATGCCGCCGTCGCGATCGAACAGCACCGACGTGTTGGCGACCTCGCCGTCGTCGCGCCGCTCGCTGAAGCTGCCGGCGAGGAGGAAGATCCCATGGTCGCCGGCCCAGTCCCGGCAGGCGCTCACGATCGCGCCGTCGAGCGGCTCGGCCAGCTCGCGCAGGACCTCGCCGGACGCGAGCGCCGGCCACTTCTCGGGCAGGGCCACGAGCTCGGCGCCGGCACTCGCCGCGGCCGCCACGAGGCGCTCCGCCACCTCGAGGTTGCGATCGACGTCGTCGCTGGAGTTGAGTTGGATCGCGGCTGCGCGCATGCCGTCTCCTCGGTCCCGCCGGACGCCCGGTGACCGGCGGTTGATTGACCAGTCAATCTACCGCAACCATCGCGCCTGGAGCAGCCCCGGTGAGCGACGAGTTTCGACCAATTGTTAGCCGCTATTCGTCGCTCACCGGCTCGCGGCGTCCGAGCGATGCGCCTCGATCTCGGCCGTGATCAGCTTCGAGTTCATCGCCGCGATCAGGTCGGCGAGCGGCTCGATCCCGGCCTCGATCAGCTCGGCGGCGCGATCGGGCTCGAAGCGCCCGACCAGCTTCTCCGACAGCAGCTCGACCTCGCGCCGGGCCAGCGCCTGCAGCGGCTCCAGGAACCGGGCCGCGTCGTAGACGGTGAACCCGATCCGCTCGTCGTAGCCACCGGCGCGGAAGCGGGCGATCGCAGCGACGATGCGGACGTCGGAGGGCGAGTAGCCGTCGGCGGCCGGGCTCAGGATCCCGATCTCGGCGAGCCGGTCGAGGACGGCTGCGGGAACGTCGTAGCGCTCACTGACCGCAGCGGCCGGGGTCCGCTCGCGCTCCCGCGCCAGCGCCCTGTCGATCTCGCGGTCGGACTCGGCGAGCAACGACTTCACCGCCTCGGTGTCGCCACCTTCGCGGTCGAGCAGCTCGCGAATCACCCGCAGTGGCATGAACCGCTCCTCCTGCAGCAGCTTGATCAACCGGATCCGATCGACGGTCGCGGCCGGGTAGTAGGCCATGTTGCGGCTCGTCTTCCGCCCCTCCGGCAGCAGTCCCTCGCGCAGGTAGTGGCGGACGGTCGCGACCGGGACCCCGGCCGCCTCGGCGAGCTCGCTGATCTTCAGGGTCGGCTCCCCGTCGCCCGGATCGGCCGGCTCGGCGGCGCTCATCCCGCCACCTCGACCGGGAAGTTGACCGAGGCCGCGAGGTAGCAGCGCTCGTGCGCCTCGTGATGGAGCTCGGCGAGGACCGCGGCGTCCGGCTCGGCCTCGAAGCTCACCCGCGGGGCGAGCAGGACCCGCACCATCCGGCCGCCGCGCATGGTCCCGACCGGGTCGTCCTCGTAGCCGGTGATCCGGAGCCGCCGGGCCCGCGCGAGCGCGATGAACCAGAGCATGTGGCAGGCCGAGAGCGATCCGACGAAGAGCTGCTCGGGATCGGCACGTTCGGGGTTGCCCCCGTTCTCGGGCATCGTCGACCCGCGCACGGCCTCGGCCGCGAGCTCGACCCGGTGCGCCCGCAGGTCCGCCCTCGTTCCCTCCCAGACGATCCGGGCGCGATGCTCGGTCGTGTCGGGCGGGCCCGGCATCACTCGCCCCCCGTGCTGACCCGCTCCTCGCTCCTCGCTCCGCGATTCTCGCCCAGGCCGAGCATCGCCCGCGCCTCGGCGACCGTCGCCGCGCGGCGGCCGACGTCCTCGGCCATCTGCCGCGCCTTCGCGATCAGCTCGCCGTTGGACCGCGCCATCTCCCCGCTCGGCAGGTAGAGGTTGTCCTCGAGGCCGGCGCGGACGTTGCCGCCGAGGACGAGCGCGCTCGCGAGCAGCTTCCACTGGTCTCGCGAGACGCCGATCACCTGCCAGTTGTTCGGGCCCTCAGGGCCGCCGGGAACCTGATCGGCCATCAGGCCGACGTTGCGGGGGGTCGGGCGGATGCCGCCGGTCACCCCCATCACCAGCGAGATCTGCAGCGGCGGCTCGAGCAGGCCCATGTCGAGGAGCGGGTCGAGGTTGGCGACGTGGCCGGCGTCGAAGCACTCGTGCTCGGGCTGGATGCCGTGCTCCCCCATCACCCCGATCAGCTCGACGATCGTGTCGAAGCTGTTCTCGAAGACCGCCTTGAAGACGAAGTCGCGGCGCCGGCGCGAATACTTGGCGTAGTTCATCGACGACATGTTCAGCGCCGCCACGTCCGGCTTCAGCTCGCGCAGGTAGGCGATCCGCTTCTCGAGCGGCACCCCGATCGCGCCGGTCGAGTAGTTGACGATCACATCGCCGACCTCGGCGCGGATCGCCTCGGTGATCGCCCGGAAGTCCTCGATCTCGTAGGACGGGGTCCCGTCGGGCGTGCGCGCGTGGATGTGGATCTGCGAGGCGCCCTCGTCGACCGCCCGACGCGCCTCGGCCGCGTATTCGGCGGGCGTGTAGGGGATCGCCGGGCATTGGTCGCGGTTGGCGATCGCGCCGCTGATCGAGCAGCTGATGATCACCGGGTCGGAGAAGCTGCTCATGAGCTCATCTCCCCCTCCACTCCGGATCGCGCTTCTCGAAGAACGCCTTGACGCCCTCCTGGATGTCCTCGGTCGAGAACGTCAGCGAGAGCTGGCTGCGCAGATACTCGAGCGCGTCGTCGAGCGCCATGTCCTGCTGGCGGTACATGGCGTCGTGGCCGAGCCGCATCAGGACCGGGCTCTTCGACGCGAGCCGCCGCGCCCAGTCGGCGACTGCGTCGTCGAACTCGGACGCCGGGACGACCTTGTTGGCGATCCCGTACTCGACCGCCAGGTCGGCGTCGATCCGCTCGCCGAGCAGCATCATCTCGTTGACCCGCTTGCGCGGGACGTTGCGGTAGATGATCGCCATGATCATGTAGGGGAAGGCGCCGACGTTGATCTCCGGCGTCCCGAACGTGATCCCCTCCCGCGCGATCAGCAGGTCGCACGAGAGCGCCAGCCCCATGCCACCGGCGAGCACGTGCCCGTTCGCCGCGCAGAGCGAGGGCTTGCCGAGCCGCGGCATCAGCCGGAAGAGCTCGAGGAAGCGGTCGGAGGAGAAGTGCTTGGCGACCAGCGGCGCGTCGGCGGCGAACCCGCCGAGGTCGGCGCCGGCGCAGAACGCCTTCTCGCCCGCCCCCGTGAGGACGACCGCGCGCACCTCCTCGTCGTCGCGCACCCGCCCCATCGCGTCGACGAGCTCCTCGAGCATCCGCCCGGAGAGGGCGTTGCGCTGCTCGGGGCGGTTCAGGGTCACGGTTGCGACCCCCTCGGAGACCTCGTAGAGAAGCTGCTCGTAGCTCATCAGCGCACGGCCGGGACGCCGCCCATCGAGCCTACCATCGCATGAAGTGGGAAGTGATGCTGCCTACTTTCGGCGGGCCCCGCCTCCCAGGCGTTCGGCTCGGATGCAGATTTGTCCCACCAGATGGGACAAATCGGCGTCGCGGCCATCCGTCTACTTACGGATGACCCCGAGATCGTGACGGAGGACGTGTCTGTACCTCCGGTACGTGACCCGCTCGACGCTCCAGGCCACCCTGCCCGTGTCGCAGCGACGGGCGTGGGGGTCGTGCTTGCGGCCCCGGAAGTGAGCCCTCAGGGTTCCGGCCCCACGCTCACCAGTAACCCCGCCCTCGATCCATTCCGCTCCGCGGAGGCCGCCGAGACTGTCCCTGTCCTTGAAGTCGTTGGTGTCGAGGTCCTCAAAGCCGCTGTTGATTCGGGCGTTCTTGCCCTTGCATTTCATGCGGACCAGGTAGTTGATGTGGGAGAATGAGGCGCCCCCGAATCTGGCGATGGCGATCCGGGACTGAGGCAAGCCGTCGAACGCTCCGACGTAGTACCGATGCACTCGCTCGGTGCGACTGGACGTGTCCGGGTTGGCGAGGGCTGGAGCGGTCGCAAGAACGAGCGTCGCGCAGACGCAGGCGGCGATGAATCCCCTCATGGTCAATCAGCCTAGCGCGGGACCAGGCGCTCGAGTGCGCCTCACTCATCCGCCGGTAACCGCCGAGGCATCAGCGAGATCAACCGTGCCGCCCCCCCGTCCGATAGCCGCCGCAGCGCAATCAACCCATCCGTTGCGACGGTGCCGGCGCGAGCTCGGCGACCCCCTCCGAGATCACCTCGCGGCCGTGCTGGGAGACGGCGCAGGCGACCTCGATCCCTTCGGTGCCCGCTGCCTCGACCGTGCCGGCGACGACGAGCTCCCGCTCGGGGACGGCGGGGCGGCGGAAGCGGGCCCCGAGCGAGCGCAGGAGGCGCGGGTCGCCGCCGAACGGCTCGAGCAGGCCGTGGGCGAGCTGCCCGTAGGTGTAGAGGCCGTGGAGGATGATCCCGGGCAGCCCGATCGCCTTCGCCAGCTCGGCGTCGAGGTGGAACGGGGTGAAGTCGAGCGAGGCGCCGGCGTAGCGATGCGGGACGTAGCGGTCGGG
>DASSEM010000161.1:0-12897 GCA_035695265.1 Solirubrobacterales bacterium | reverse complement strand
CTACCTCTGGGAGGCGGTCCACGCCAACCCCCGCTGAGCCCCACCCCGCACTGGGGCATTCTGACCACCGTATGTTGCGCTGAGATGCCCCAGGGTGGCCGGCGCGCCTGATGTGGGGCATTTTGACCACCGTATGTTGCGCTCAGATGCCCCAGATGCGGGGCTGGGGTCAGGCGGGGTCGATCACAGCGAGCGGGGCGCCGGCGTCGACCTGGTCGCCCTCGGCGACGTGGAGCTCGGCGACGGTGCCGGCTGACGGGGCGAGGAGCTCGTGCTCCATCTTCATCGCCTCGAGGACGGCGACGACCGCGCCCTCCTCGACCGCCGCGCCCTCGGTGACCGCGAGGCGGATCACCCTGCCCGGCATCGGGGCCACCAGCGCCCCCTCGGCGAGCGCGTCGCCGGCGCCGGGGTAGCGCGGCAGCTCGCGGAGGTCGAGTTGGCCATCGGGGCCGTTGACGTGGTGGGCGCCGCCTGAGCGGCGGACGCGGTAGCGGCGGCGGACGCCGGCGACCTCGAGGTCGACCTCGCCCGGGGTGACGGCGCGGACGACGACGCCGTCGAGCGCCTCGCTCCCGACGGTGATCTCGGTGCCTTCGCGTTGCAGCGCGTAGGTCACCTCGACCTCCTCGCCGCCCGCGGTCGCGAACGACACCCGCTGGGGCTCGGAGAAGTTGTTGCGAAACCCCGGCGGAGCGAAGCCGAGCACGGTCGCATCGGCGCGACGCCCGGCCATCGCGGCGAGCGCCGCCGCGGCGAGGTAGCCGGGAACCGCGGCGGGATCGACCAGCGGCTCGGCGAGCCCGGGCTCACGGTCGAGCAGACCGGTGTCGGTGGCGCCGGCCCCGAACGGCTCGGAGCGGAGCAGGCGGACGAGGAAGCCGCGGTTGGTGACGAGGCCGTCGAGCTCGGCGCCGGCGAGCGCGGCGGCGAGGCGCGCGGCGGCGGTCCCGCGGTCGGGCGCCCAGGCGATCAGCTTGGCCAGCATCGGGTCGTACTCGGGTCCGACCGTGGTGCCGTCCTCGACCCCGGAGTCGAGCCGGAGCGCCGCCGGGCCGGGACCGTCGGGAACGGCGAACGGCTCGGCGCCGGCGATCGTGATCCGCTCGACGGTGCCGGTCTGCGGCAGGAAGCCCGCGGCGGCGTCCTCGGCGTAGAGCCGGACCTCGATCGCGTGGCCGTCGATCCGCGGCTCGCGCGCACGCTCCGACATCGCGCCGCCGGCGGCGATCCGGAGCTGCTCGGCGACGAGGTCGATGCCGAGCACCATCTCGGTGACCGGGTGCTCGACCTGAAGCCGCGTGTTCATCTCGAGGAAGAAGAAGTCATCGCGGCCGCCGCCTTCGTCCAGCAGGAACTCGACCGTGCCCGCGCCGACGTAGCCCACCGCCTCGGCGGTGGCGACCGCGGCCTCGCCGAGGCGCTCGCGGAGAGCGTCGTCGACGGCGGTCGAGGGCGCCTCCTCGAGGATCTTCTGATGGCGCCGCTGGACCGAGCACTCGCGCTCGCCGAGGCTCACGGTGGTGTCGGCGTCGGCGAGGACCTGGATCTCGATGTGGCGCGGGCGCTGCAGGTGCCGTTCGAGGAACACGGTCGGATCACCGAACGCGGCCTCGGCCTCGCGCCGGGCACCGGCGACTGCGTCCTCGAGCTCACCGGGCTCGGCGACCGGCCGCATCCCCTTGCCGCCCCCGCCCGCCGAGGCCTTGACGAGGAGCGGGTAGCCGACCCCTTCCCCCGCCGCCGCGAGGTCATCGCCGTCGGCGAGCGCCCGGCCCGGCACGACGGGGACGCCGGCGGCCTCCATCAGCTCGCGCGCCCGGACCTTCGATCCCATCGCCGCGATCGCCGCCGGGGGCGGCCCGATCCAGACGAGGCCGGCGCCGAGCACCCGCTCGGCGAACTCCGCGTTCTCGGCGAGGAAGCCGTAGCCCGGATGGACGGCATCGGCGCCCGTCCGCGCCGCCGCGTCGAGCAGGACATCGATCATCAGGTAGGTCTCGGCCGCGGCCGAGCCGGCAAGCGGCACCGCCTCGTCGGCCTCGCGGGCGAACGGCGCTGCCGCGTCGGGGTCGGAGTGGACGGCGACCGTGGCCAACCCACGGGCGCGGCAGCCGCGGATCACCCGGCGGGCGATCTCGCCGCGGTTGGCGACGAGCACCTTGCGGAACGGCTGCGCCACGACCGCTACATCCTGAAGACGCCGAAGCGCCCCGAGCCCTCGCAGGCCTCGCTCATCGCCGCCGACAGCGCGATCCCGAGCACCGTCCGCGTGTCGCGCGGGTCGATGATCCCGTCGTCCCAGAGCTCGCCGCTGGCGACGAACGCGTCCGATTCGACCTCGATCTGCTCCTCGACCGCCTTCGTGCCGGCGGCCAGCGCCTCCTCGTCGACCTCGATGCCGCGACGCTCGGCGCCGGCCCGCATCACGATCTCCATCACGCCGGCGAGCTGCTTCGGCCCCATCACCGCCGTCTTGTGGTTCGGCCAGCTGAAGATGAAGCGCGGCTCGAAGCTGCGGCCGCACATCCCGTAGTTGCCCGCGCCGTAGGAGCCGCCCATCATCAGCGTCAGCTTCGGCACCCCGGCGTTGGCGACCGCGTTGATCATCTTCGCGCCGGCCTTGACGATCCCGCGCTGCTCGTAGTCCTCGCCGACGATGTAGCCGGTCGTGTTCTGCATGAAGAGGAGCGGCGCGTCAACGCGGTCGGCGAGCTGGATGAAGTGGGCGGCCTTCTCGGCATCCTCGTTGAAGATCACCCCGTTGTTGGCGAGGATCGCGATCGGCCAGCCGTGCAGCTCGGCCCAGCCCGTGACGAGCTGGGTCCCGTAGGCGGGTTTGAACTCGTCGAAGCGGGAGCCGTCGACGACCCGCGCGATCACCTCGCGCGCGTCGAAGGGAATTCGCAGGTCGTGGGAGGCGATCCCGAGCAATTCCCCGGGGTCGTGGACCGGCTCGGCCCCCAAGCCACGCGGCTCGGGCCCGCGCTTGCGCCAGTTGAAGTTGCGGACGATCTCGCGCCCGATCCGCGCCGCGTCGCGCTCGTCGGCGGCGATGAACTCGGAGACGCCGGAGACCCGGGAGTGCATGTCGGCGCCGCCGAGCGCCTCCTCCTCGGCCTCCTCCCCGGTCGCCATCTTGACCAGCGGCGGGCCGCCGAGGAAGATCAACCCCTGCTCGCGGACCATCACGACGTAGTCGGACATCCCGGGCAGGTAGGCGCCGCCGGCGGTCGAGTTGCCGGTGACGAGGGCGACGGTCGGGATCCCCGCCGCCGACTTGCGGGTGATGTTGCGGAAGTTGGCGCCGCCGGGGACGAAGATCTCCTTCTGTCGCGGCAGATCGGCGCCGCCGGACTCGACGAATCCGATCGCCGGCAGCCGGTTCGCCATCGCGATCTCCTGGGCGCGCAGGTTCTTGCGCAGCGTGTAGGGGTTAGAGGTGCCGCCGCGCACCGTCGGATCGGAGGCGCCGACCATGCACTCGACCCCCTCGACGACCCCGATCCCGTTCACCTGCGAGGCGCCGACCTCGTACTCGGAGCCGTAGGCGCAGAGCGCGCCGATCTCGAGAAACGGCGAGTCGCGGTCGAGCAGGAGTTCAACTCGTTCGCGCGGCATCAGCCGCCCGCGGGAGTGATGGCGTTCGATCCGCTTCTCGCCGCCGCCGAGCCGCGCCTTGCGCTGCTCTTCCTCGAGCTTCTCGAGCCGCTCGAGCATCCACTCGCGATTCTCCGCGTAGGCCGCCGAGCCCGTGTCTATGCGGGATTGCAGTACCGGCAAAGTAGGAAGTAGAACTTACTACTTTCTACTGGCGCCGGATCGCGGCCGGGCGTCCTGCACGGCCCCGCTCAGCGGCGCCCTGCACCGACCCGGGCGGTCGCTACGGTCGCAGCCGTGAGCGACGAGGAGATGCCGATCGCCGAGCGTCTCGACCGGGCGTTCGGGGGCTCCCCCCACTCGGCCGGTGCGGTCGCGCTGCGGATCCTCGCGGCGCTGCTCGTGATCGGCGCCGCGTTCGCGATCCAGCGGCTCTGGCTCAGCGACCAGCCGCCCCGGGAGACGTTCGGGGCGAAGATCCACAAGCTCGACGTCGACAGCAAGCTGCTCGGGCGGACGCTGCCGGTTCGCGTCGTGGTGCCGCGGCGGGTCCCCGAGCGAGGGCGGGGCCTGCTCGTCTTCCTGCACGGACGCGGCGAGGACGAGCGCAGCTACCTCGTCGACCCGATGTTCGAGGCGCTCGCCGACCTCCGCGACCGGGCGCCGATCGTCGCCTTCCCCTACGGCGGTCGGACCTCCTACTGGCACAACCGCGAGAACGGGCAGTGGGCGGGGTACGTGCTCAGCGAGCTGATCCCGAAGCTGATCCGCCGCTACGAGATCGACCCGCGCAAGGTGGCAATCGGCGGCATCTCGATGGGCGGGTTCGGCGCCTACGACATCGCCCGCCTGGCGCCGCTCCGCTTCTGTGCGATCGGCGGCCACTCGCCGGCGATCTGGGAATCGGCGTCAGAGACCGCCGAGGGGGCCTTCGACGACGCCGACGACTTCGAGCGCAACGACATCATCGCCGCCGCAAAGGAGACCCCGAGCCCGTACCGGCGCACGCGCCTGTGGCTCGACGCCGGCACCGAGGATCCATTCCTGCCGGGCGACGAGGCATTCGCGGACGCGCTGCGGGCGAGCGGCCTCGACCCGATCGTCCGCGACGGTCCCGGCGGCCACGACTCCGGTTACTGGAACGACAACTGGCGGGAGTACCTCGGCTTCTACGCGCGGGCGCTCAACAACTGCAGCCTGAAGACGCGAACGACCGGGGCGCGCCAGCCCGATTCGGCGCCGGCCGGGACGGGAACCGTCGACGGCGCCGGCGGCGAGGGGTAGCTTGTCCCGAGGAACGGAGGAGGGCGCGGATGCAACGTTCGCGGGAGTCGAACCGAACGGGGAAGGGCCGAGTCGCGGCGGGGGTCGTGCTCGCGGCGTTGTCCGCGGTCGCGGCGATCCAGGTCGCCGGCGCCGCGCCGGGCAAGCAGCCCATCACCGGGACCGGTAAGGCCGAGCGGCTCGTCGGGACGCGCGGGCCGGACGTGATCCGCGGTCGCGGCGGCGACGACACGCTGGTCGGACGCGCCCGCGGCGACAGCCTCTACGGCGGTCGCGGCCTCGACACCCTGCGCGGCGGCCGCGGCAGCGACGGCCTCTACGGGGGACCCGAGGGGGCGTTGCTGGTCGGCGGCGGTGGCCGTGACGGGTTCAACATGACCTCCGGCTCCCCGGTATCGGGCGGCGGCGACGACATGATCCGCGCCCGCGACGGGCGCCCCGACGAGATCAACTGCGGCCGCGGCGACGACGTCGCCTACGTCGACCGGGTGGAGGACGGCGTCTACGACTGCGAGCGGGTGGTCGCCCCGGGCGCGAGGGCCGGCGCATGAATGCCGACCAGCCCGGGCCCCGCAACGAGGCCGAGGAGCGCGCCGCGACGGAGCACCCGGAGGAGTTCTGGCGCCGGCGCGAGTTCCTCGCCCGGACGGCGGCGGTGGCCGGCGTCGCCGGCCTCGCGAGCGTCCTCCCCGCCGACACCCTGGTCGCACTGGCGGCGCGCGAGCAGAGCCGCCGCCCCTTCCCGAGCGCCCGCAACATGCCGCTCGACACGATCGTCGTCCTGATGATGGAGAACCGCTCCTTCGACCACTATCTCGGCTCGCTGCGCGGCGCCGACGGCGTCAACGCCGGCCTCAGCTTCCCCGGCGCCGACGGCCGCCGCCACCGCACCCACTACCTGCCGCCCGACTACCAGGGCTGCGGCTTCCAGGACCCCGACCACAGCTGGGACGGCGGCCGGCTCCAGTACCGGAACGGCCGGCTCGACGGGTTCTACGAGGCGAGCGACTCCTACGCGCTCGGCTTCTACCGCAACCGCGACCTCGGCTTCCTCGCCCCGGCGATCCGCAAGTACATGACCTTCGATCGCTACTTCTGCTCGATCCTCGCCTCGACTTTCCCGAACCGGCACTACATGCTGGCGGCGCAGTCCGGCGGCCAGAAGCGCAACGTGCTGCCGAGCCTGCCGGCCGGCAACCCCTGGGAGACGATCTTCGACCGGGCCGGAGCGCGCGGCGTCGAGGCCGCCTACTACGTCGTCGACCTGCCCGTTCCGGCCCTCTACGGCACCCGCGGGATCGGCTGGATGCGCCCGATCGAGCGCTTCTACGAGGACGCCGCCGCCGGCAAGCTGCCGCCGATCGTCTTCGTCGATCCGCCGTTCATCGACGGCGGCGGCGGCGACGGGCTGAGCGGCGACGAGCACCCCCACGGCGACATCCGGATCGGGCAATCGTTCATGGCCGAGGTCGCGCACGCGTTCATGGAGTCGCGGCAGTACCGGCGCGGGGCGATGTTCATCAACTACGACGAGTGGGGCGGCTTCTTCGACCATGTCGCGCCGGTCCGCGTGCCCGACGAGCGGGCGTCCGTCGACATCGCCGAGGACTTCGGCATCACCGGGTTCCGGATCCCCAACGTGGTCATCTCCCCCTACGCGCGGCGCGGCGGCGTCAGCCACATGACCGTGACCCACGAGTCGATCCTGAAGCTGATCTCCTACCGCTTCCGGCTCGGCCATCTGACCATGCGCCATCGCTATGCATCCCAGATCGGCCGCGCCCTCGACTTCGAAAAGCCCGATCGCGAGGTTCCCGACCTGCCGCGCCCGGCGCCGCCGGCGACCCTCAGCTGCAGCGCCCGGGGCCAGGTGCCATCCGCCGCGCAGCAGCGGGCGGAGAAGCGGGCCAAGGAGGAGCTCGAGGGCCCCGGCCTCGAGGCGCTCGGCACGCTCGCCGACCGGCTCGGCTACGAGGTGCGGCCAGCGACGGCGGGGCGCGTCTTCCGCGAGCCCGATCGCGCCCGCCGGGCGCTCGGGAAGGGCTGGCGGGCCGCGGCTGACTGAGCCCGGATCAGGGCTGTCCGGTGCGCCCGGAGCCGTCCGCCGCCGTGCCTAGCATCGGCGCCCACCAGTACCGACGCGGGCACGGGACCCCGCCCGGCTCGAGGAGGGTCGTTGCCACCACTGATCACGTTCGAAGACGCGCTGGCGCTCGCCGAGCTGACCGACCACGACGAGATCGGCGCCCTCGTCGAGCGCGCCTGGGAGGTCCGCACCGGCAACTTCGGCGACTCGACCGACATGTGCTCGCTCGTCAACGCGAAGTCGGGCGGCTGCGCCGAGGACTGCGGTTTCTGCGCCCAGTCGCGCTATGCAGAGGCCGACACCCCGATGCACGCGATGATGGAGCCCGAGCAGATCCTCGAGCACGCGAGAGCGGCGGAGGCGGCCGGAGCCCACCGCTTCTGCATGGTGACCCAGGGCCAGGGGCTCTCGAAGCGCGACTTCGCGAAGATCCTCGCCGGGGCCCGTCTCGTCGCCGAGCACACGAACCTGAAGCGCTGCGCCTCGGTCGGGCACATCTCATCCGACCGCGCCCGCGAGCTCGCCGACGCGGGCATCCAGCGCGTCCACCACAACGTCGAGACCGCCCGCTCCTACTACGACGAGGTCACGACGACGGTCCGCTACGAGGGCCGGATCCGCACGATCGACGCGGTTCGTGAGGCCGGCATGGAGACTTGCGTCGGCGGCATCCTCAACCTCGGCGAGTCCCCGCGCCAGCGGGTCGAGATGGCGTTCGAGCTGGCCGCGATCGATCCGACCTCGGTGCCGATCAACCTGCTCAACCCTCGCACCGGCACGAAGTTCGGCGACCGCCCGCTGATGGACCCGTGGGACGTCGTCAAGTGGATCGCGATCTTCCGGCTGATCCTGCCCGACGCCCTGTTCCGCCTCTGCGGCGGCCGGGTCGAGAACCTCCACGAGCTCCAGCCGCTCGCCGTCAAGGCCGGCCTGAACGGGGTGATGATGGGCAACTTCCTGACCACGCTCGGCGCCGAGCCGGCCGACGACCGGGAGATGTTCACCGACCTCGGGCTCAACGTCGCCCGCCAGCCCGACAACGGCTTGAACCCGCGTCCCGACAACCGCAGCGGCTGGCTCGACGGCTCGACGCCGCAGACGCCGATCGACGACCTGATCGACAGCCAGGAGGAGGCCGACCTCTGGGACCCGTCGACGCAGCTCCGCGTGATCGCAAAGAAGCGAAAGCCCCCCGCCTACCCCTCCTCCAACCGAGAGGAGGCGGCGTGACCGACGAGCTCCGCGCGGCCACCGTCGAGGAGCGGCTCGACGCGATCCGCGAGGACGGGCTGCTGCGCCACATGCGAACGGTCGGCTCGGCGCAGGGTCCCCGTGTCGACCTCGACGGCCGCGACGTCCTGCTGCTCTGCTCGAACGACTACCTGAGCCTCGCCTCCCACCCCGACGTCATCGCCGCGGCAATCGCCGCCACCGAGCGCTGGGGCGCCGGGGCCGGGGCCTCGCGACTGATCAGCGGGAACATGGAGCCCCACGACCTCCTCGAGCAGGAGCTGGCTGCCTTCCACGGCACCGAGACGGCGCTCCTGCTCGGGTCCGGCTACCTCGCCAACACCGGGATCGTCGCCGCCCTCGCCCGCCGCGGCGACGTCGTCTTCTCCGACGAGCTCAACCACGCAAGCATCATCGACGGCTGCCGGCTCGCCGGGGCCGAGACCTTCGTCTATCGCCACCGCGACCTCGAGCACCTCGCCTGGGCTCTCGGGCGGCTGCCCGGCCACTGCGGCCTGATCGTCACTGATGGCCTCTTCTCGATGGACGGCGACGTCGCCCAGCTCGGCTGGCTGCGTGAGCTCGCCAGCCGCCATGGGGCGATGCTGATGGTCGACGACGCCCACGCGGTCGGCGCGCTCGGCCCGGGCGGCCGCGGCTCGGTCGCCGAGGCCGGACTGGCAGGCGAGGTCGACGTCCTCGTCGGCACGCTTGGCAAGGCGCTCGGCAGCTACGGCGCCTACGCCTGCGTCTCGCGGGAGGTCCACGACCTGCTCGTCAACACCGCCCGGCCGCTGATCTTCTCGACGGCGCTGCCGCCGGCCGCCGCTGCCGCCGCGAGCGCCGCGCTCGGGATCATCGCCTCCGACCCGGCCCGGATCGCGCGGCTCCGCGCCAACGCCTCCACCCTGCGGGCGGCCCTCGCCGCCGCCGGGCTCGAGCCGCGCGGAGCCGGCGCCCAGATCATGCCGGTCGCGGTCGGCGATCCCGACCGCGCCGTCGCGATCTGCCGCCGGGCGCTCGATGGCGGGGTCTACGCGCAGGCGATCCGGCCGCCGACCGTCCCCGAGGGGACCTCGCGCCTGCGGCTGTCGGTCGTCGCCGACCACGAGCCCGAGCAGCTCATCGACGCCGCGTCGGCACTCGCGGACGCCTTCCGCGCCGTCTCGGCCGACGGCGACTGGTCGATCGACCTGCCCGACCCCGAGCCCGGCGAGCTGCGGGTCGAGCGGCATGGCTGGCGGGTCGTGCAGCGACCCGGCGAGGACGTCGCGGCAGAGCGCTCCGGGCCCGAACGGGCGCCGGCGACCCGAGCCGGCTGAAGGCCGGCGTGCCGGCCCGCGGCGTCTTCGTCACCGGGACCGACACCGGGGTCGGCAAGAGCGTCGTCGCCGCGGTTATCGCGGCCACGGCGGCACGGACCGGGCTCGACGTATCGGTCTTCAAACCGGCGGTCTCCGGGCTCGGGGAGGAGGGCGAGCCCGACCACGAGCTGCTCGCGCGGGCCTCCGGCAGCTCGCAGTCCGCGGACGAGATCGCCCCCTATCGCTACGACCCACCCGTCTCCCCGCATCTGGCGGCCGAGATGGCCGGCGAGGAGATCGACACCGATCTGCTCGTGAGCGCCGCCGCCGATGCAGCGGCTGCCGCCGACGCGATCGTCTGCGAGGGGGTCGGGGGGCTCATGGTGCCCCTGGCCCCGGACTACCTCGTGCGCAACCTCGCGGTCGAGCTGGGCCACCCGCTCGTGATCGCCGCCCGCCCGGGCCTCGGGACGATCAACCACACGCTGCTGACGATCGAGGCCGCCTGGGCTGCCGAGCTCGAGGTCGCGACCGTCGTGCTGACACCGTGGCCGCCGGGGCCCGGCCGGCTCGAGAGCTCCAACCGCGAGACGATCGCGGCGCTGAGCGGCGTCGAGGTGCGCACGCTGCCGGAGATCGACCTTCGGGCGCCCGAGGGCTGGCCGCTCCTCGACCTGCTCTGAGCCCGGCAGAACCCTCCATTTTCCGCGCTTCCGCACCACGGCTTCCGACCGGCCACAGGCATAGCTTGACGGGACGATGAACGACCGGACAGCGGAGCTCGACCACCGTCACCTCTGGCATCCGTTCACACAGCAGCGCGGCTGGGAGCAGGAGGAGCCGCTCATCGTCGAGCGCGGCCAGGGCACCGACCTGATCGCCAGCGACGGCAGCCGTTACATCGACGGCACGTCGTCGCTGTGGTGCAACGTGCATGGCCACCGCCACCCGACGATCGACGGCGCGATCCGCGACCAGCTCGGCCGGATCGCGCACTCGACGATGCTCGGCCTCACCCACGCGCCGGCCGCCGAGCTGGCCGCGCGCCTCGTGGCGATCGCGCCGGGCGGGCTGAGCCGCGTCTTCTACTCCGACGCCGGCTCGACCGCGACCGAGATCGCCCTGAAGATGGCGTTCCAGTACTGGCGCCAGAAGGGCGGTCAGCACGCCCGGCGGACCTCGTTCATCGGGCTCGCCGACGGCTACCACGGGGACACGATCGGCGCCGTCTCGGTCGGCGGCATCGACCTCTTCCATGGTGCTTACGAGCCGCTGCTCTTCGCGAAGCGGACCGTCAGGGCCGGCGACGCCGACGGCCTCGCGCGGGTCCTCGAGGCCCAGGGCGAGGAGACGGCGGCCGTGATCGTCGAGCCGCTCCTGCAGGGCGCGGGCGGGATGCTCGTGCACCCGCCCGGGTACCTGCGCCGGGTCCGCCAGCTCTGCGACGAGCACGACGTCCTGCTGATCTGCGACGAGGTCGCGACCGGCTTCGGGCGGACCGGGACGATGTTCGCCTGTGAGCAGGAGCAGGTCGCCCCGGACCTCCTCTGCCTCGGCAAGGGACTCACGAACGGCTACATGCCGCTCGCGGCGACGCTCACGACCGAGCGCGTCTACGACGGCTTCCTCGGCGAGCACGAGGAGTTCCGGACCTTCTTCCACGGCCACACGTTCACGGGCAACCCGCTCGCCTGCGCGGCGGCGATCGCGAGCCTCGACGTCTTCGAGCGCGAGCACACGCTCGAGCGGCTCGTCCCGAAGATCGAGCGGCTGCACGAGCTGCTCGAGGGGGTGGCGGCGATGGACGAGGTTGCCGAGGTCCGCGGCCGCGGCTTCATGGTCGGGATCGACCTCGGAGAGCACGACCCGGCACTCCGGCTCGGCCACCGGGTGACGCTCGAGGCGCGCCGCCGCGGTGCGATCGTGCGGCCGCTCGGGGACACGATCGTCCTCGTGCCGCCGCTTGCGATCAGCAAGCGCGACCTGGGACGGCTCGTCGCGATCACCGCGGCGGCGATCCGCGAAGCGGTCGCCGGCGCCTATCCGGCCGGCGTCCCGCAGCGGCTCGCCGCCCGCCGCGACATCGTCGCGGGCCCGGGCCGCGCGGCGGCATGAGCGCGCCCGCCGGGCGCGCCGCCTTGATCACGGGCTGCTCCACCGGGATCGGCCGGGCGACCGCCCTGCGGCTCGACGGCTCCGGGTGGCGCGTCTACGCCGCGGTTCGCAGGCAGGTCGACGCCGACGGACTCGCGGCCGCCGGCTCGGATCGCCTCCAGCCGATCATCCTCGACGTCACCGAGCCCGACTCGATCGCCGCAGCGGTCGCGCGGATCGACGCGGAGTGCCCGGCGGGGCTCGACGCGCTCGTCAACAACGCCGGCCTCGCCTACACCGGCCCGCTCGAGCTCCTGCCGCTCGACGAGCTCCGCAGCCAGCTCGAGGTCAACGTCGTCGGCCAGGTCGCGGTGACCCAGGCGGCGATCCCGGCCCTGCGCCGGGCGAGTGGCCGGATCGTCAACATCACGTCGATCGGCGGGATCGTGGCGACTCCGTTCTACGGTCCCTACGTCGCCTCCAAGTTCGCGCTCGAGGCGATCAGCGATTGCCTGCGCGGCGAGCTTCGGCCGTGGGGGATCGAGACGATCGCGATCGAGCCGGGCAGCATCGCAACCGAGATCTGGAGCACCGGCCTGGAGCGGTTCGACCGGACCGAGGAACGGCTGCCCGCGGCGGCGCAATCGCTCTACGGCAAGGCGATCAAGTCGCTGCGGCGGACATCGCGGGAGACCGGCGACCGCGGCCTCCCCGCCGACGTCGCCGCGGCGGTGATCGAGCGGGCGCTGAACGCGCGCCGGCCGCGGGCCCGCTACCGGGTCGGCCGTGACGCACACGCGATGGCGCTGTTGTCGCGGGCGCTGCCCGACCGGACCTGGGACCGGCTCCTGGCGCGAATCATGCGGCTGCCCTGAGGGAGGACGCGGCGCGTGACGAACCGGCCGCCCGCGCGTAGTAGTGGTGTGCAGCAGGTGGCCACAGCGCCGACGGCGGAGGCTCACGCGGAGCAGCGGCTCGGCTTCGATGCCCTCTACCGCACCTGCCGCGACGATGTCTATGCCTACGTTTCTGGGCTGCTCCGCGACGAGCACGCCGCCGAGGACGTCACCGCGCTCGCGTTCGAGCGCGCCTACCGCCGCCGCCGCCGCTTCGACCCGCGCCGCGGCAGCGGCCGCGCCTGGGTCTTCGGGATCGCCCGCCACGCCGCGCTCGACGAGCTCCGGCGGCCACGGCGGACGGCCAGCCTCGAGGCCGACCCCGAGGACGGCGAATCGGCGGCGCCGGATGAGGGCGCCGAGCTGGCGCTGCGGCAGGCCGCCTTGCGGGCCGCCCTGCGCG
>DASSEM010000160.1:0-2326 GCA_035695265.1 Solirubrobacterales bacterium | reverse complement strand
CGCGAACAGCGTCATGTCCCCGTCGCTCACCGCGAAGCCCGCGAACAGCATCGTCGCCTCGCTCGGAACCGGCACGCAGGCGCTCTCGAGCGTCATCAGGATGAAGATCCCGGCGACGCCGATCGCGTCGACCACGTCGACTGCGAAGTTGACGATCGGGTCGGTCAGCGAGGCGGTTGGAACGGAGTTGAGCAAGGCATCCAGCCGGCGTGAGGGGGCTTGCGCAGCCCGCATCCGGCACGTCGCGAGCGCGCCGGGGACTCTACCCTTTGGCCGATGAACCGCCTGCGTGCGCCGGCGCTCCGGCACCGGATCCTCCAGCTTGCGGCGGATGCGGCGCTGGCCGCCCTCGCCTTCTTCCTGGCGTTCGCGATCCGGTTCATCGACGAGCCGGGCGGGATCCCCGACCGCTACGTCGACATGCTGACCGGCTCGATCGTCTTCGTGGCGCTCGGCAAGACGATCGTCTTCAGCTTGATGGGACTGCACCAGAAGTGGTGGCGCTACTTCAACCTCGGCGACACCTGGGCCGTGTTGCGGGCCTGTGCGGTGGCCTCGGCCCTGCTGATCGCGACGTTCGTGATCGCGAAGCCGTTCGCCAGCCCGATGCCGCGGTCGGTGATGATCTTCGACCTCGTCTTCACGATCGGCCTGCTGGTCGTGGCCCGGGCCATCGCGCGCTTCTACTTCGTCGAACGCCGGATGCGACAGCACCGCCGCCGCGAGCACGCCGACGTGCTCGTCGTCGGCGCCGGCTCCGGCGGTCAGATGGTCGTCCGCGAGCTCCGGCTCAACCCCGAGCTCGGCAACCCGGTCGGCTTCGTCGACGACGACCCCCGCAAGCGCGGGATGCGGATCCTCGGCCTCAGGGTGCTGGGCGGGACCGACGATCTCGGCGAGATCCTCGAGCGCCAGAGCCCGGCCGAGGTCGTGATCGCGATCCCGTCGGCTCCGGGTGCCATCCGCGGCAAGGTCGTCGCCGCCTGCCGCGAGCGCGGGATCCGGGTCCGCACCCTGCCGACGGTCTTCGAGCTGCTCCGCGGCGGCGTCCAGCTCACCCGCCAGCTCCGCGAGGTCCAGGTCGAGGACGTGCTCGGGCGGGAGCCGGTGGTGATCGAGCTCGACCGGGTCGGCGGCTACCTGCGCGACCGGATCGTGCTCGTCACCGGCAGCGGCGGTTCGATCGGGGCGGAGCTCTGCCGCCAGATCGCCCGGGTCGGCCCGCGGCTCCTCGTCATCCTCGACCAGGCCGAGGACAACCTCTTCCAGATCGACCGCGAGCTGACCTCGGAGTGGCACTTCAGCCGCGTCGAGGCGGTGCTGGCCGACTGCAAGGACGGCGAGCGAATGCTCGAGGTCATGCAGCGCTTCCAGCCCGACGTCGTCTTCCACGCCGCCGCCTACAAGCACGTGCCGCTGGTCGAAGCGAATCCCTTCGAGGCGGTCCGCAACAACGCGATCGCGACTCGGATCGTCGCCGAGACGGCGGCGGTGGCCGGCGCCGAGCGGTTCGTCCTGATCTCGACTGACAAGGCCGTCAACGCGCGCACCGTGATGGGAGCGTCGAAGGCGATGGCGGAGGCGATCGTCCGCGGAGCCGCCGCCCGGCACGCCGACACCCGCTTCGTCTCGGTCCGGTTCGGCAACGTGCTCGGCTCCTCGGGCAGCGTCGTGCCGATCTTCCGCAGCCAGATCGAGCGCGGCGGCCCGGTCACGGTCACCCATCCCGAGATGACCCGCTACTTCATGACGATCCCCGAGGCCGTCCAGCTCGTGATCCGCGCCGCCGACCTCGGCGGCGACGGCGACGTCTTCGTGCTCGAGATGGGCGAGCCGGTGAAGATCGTCGACCTGGCCCGGAACATGATCCGCCTCGCCGGCTACGAGCCCGAGAGCGACATCGCGATCGAGTTCACGGCGCCGCGGCCCGGTGAGCAGCTTCACGAGCACCTCCTCGCCGACGGTGAGCGCGCCGACCCGACCGTGGAGGCGCGGATCGTCAGGGCGGTGCTCGCCGAGCCGCTCGATCCGAGGCGGGTCGAGGCGACGCTCGAGCAGCTTCGGGACCTGATCGGCAGCGGGGACGAGACCGACCTGGCACGCCGCGTCATCGACGTGATCAGCGCCGGTTTGGCCCCCGGCGGCGGGTCTAAGATCCCCCGCTGAATGGACCTGCTGAAGGAGATCGGCGCGATCCTCGGCTTCGTCGCCTTCGGCGGCTTCGCCCTGCTCGTCTTCGTGACCTTCCAGCAGGCCCGTCACCTGCGCCGCCTCCGCGAGTGGGCAGGACGCTCGCCCGAGCGGGCCGCCGCCGAGGCCGAGCGCG
>DASSEM010000159.1:0-13012 GCA_035695265.1 Solirubrobacterales bacterium | reverse complement strand
TGATCCGCTCGACCCCCGGGAACTGCTCGAGGCCGGCCATGTCGATCTCGTTGTCGAAGTGGCCGATGTTGCCGACGATCGCCTGGTGCTTCATCCGACCCATCTGCTCGGCCGAGATCACGTCCCGGTTACCGGTGGCGGTGATGAAGATGTCGGCCGAGTCGAGGACGTCCTCGAGGCGGACGACCTCGTAGCCCTGCATCGCCGCCTGAAGCGCGCAGATCGGGTCGATCTCGGTGACCTTGACGCGAGCGCCCTGGCCGCGCAGCGACTCGGCGCAGCCCTTGCCGACGTCGCCGAAGCCGAGCACGAGCGCGACCTTGCCGCCGATCATCACGTCGGTCGCCCGGTTGATCCCGTCGATCAGCGAGTGCCGGCAGCCGTAGATGTTGTCGAACTTCGACTTCGTGACCGAGTCGTTGACGTTGATCGCCTGGAACAGCAGCTTCCCCTCCTGCTGCATCTCGTAGAGCCTCATGACCCCGGTCGTCGTCTCCTCGGTGACGCCACGGACCGTGGCGCCGATCCGCGTGAACTTCTGCGGGTCCTCGGCGAGCGAGCGGGTCAAGAGCTCGAGGACGACGCGGAACTCCTCGCTCTCGGCGGTCGACGGGTCGGGAACGTGCCCCTCGGCCTCGAACTCGGCGCCCTTGTGGACGAGCAGGGTCGCGTCGCCGCCGTCGTCGAGGATCATGTTCGGCTCACCCGAACCGTGGTTCGGCCAGGTGAGCGCCTTCTCGGTGCACCACCAGTACTCCTCCAGCGTCTCGCCCTTCCAGGCGAAGACGGGGACGCCGCGCGGGTCCTCGGGGGTCCCGTCGCCGACGACGATCGCCGCCGCGGCCGGGTCCTGGGTCGAGAAGATGTTGCAGCTCGCCCAGCGGACCTCGGCCCCGAGCGCGGTCAGGGTCTCGATCAGGACCGCGGTCTGGACGGTCATGTGCAGCGAGCCGGTGATCCGGGCACCGGCGAGCGGCTGGGTCGGCGCGTAGTCGGCGCGGATCTGCATCAGGCCGGGCATCTCGTGCTCGGCGAGCTCGATCTCCTTGCGGCCGAGCTCGGCGAGCCCCAGGTCGGCGACTTTGAAGTCGAGTGAGGCGGCGGTCTCGGTGGTTCCCATCAAGAATCTCCTATCGGTCGCGGAGCGTGTCGCTCCTGATTGAAGACCCTGCGGAGCACCCGGCGCATGCGACCGGAGCCTCTCCCCGATGCTGGGACGGCGCGCAGCGGATCTCGAGCATGCGCGCGGGATTATGCCGCAAAGGCCGCGCCGCTTCACGGCACCGGTAGCCCCCAGCCGCCCAGCCCTTATCGTGATCCGATGATCGTCCGCGGAGCAGGGAGGGCATCGCGCCGGCGTCGCGCGGCGGCGGTCACATCCGTCCTCGCCGTGCAGGTCGCCCTGCTGGCGCTTCTCGCTGCCGTCCCGACAGCATCCGCCGCCGGCCGCTGCGGCGCCCACCCCTGGTGTGACACGTCGCTCTCGGCCAAGCACCGCGCCGCGCTCCTGCTCGGCGCGCTGACGCCGGCGGAGCGGATCGGCCTGCTCGGCGGCGACGAGGCGAGCGGCATCGCCGGCGCGCCGGGAACCCACACCGGCACCTCCGACGGCGTCCCCAGGGTCGACCTGCCGACCTTCTTCCAGACCGACGGGCCGATCGGCGTTCGTTCCGGCAAGGCGACGGCGCTGCCGGGCTCGATCGCCCTGGCGGCGAGCTTCGACACCAGCCTCGCGCGGCGAGCCGGAGCCCTCATAGGCAACGAGGCGAAGCTGAAGGGCAACGACCTCGTCTATGCGCCGACCGTGAACATCCTCCGGACGCCGCTCTGGGGCCGCGCCTTCGAGAGCCTCGGCGAGGACCCCTACCTGACCGCGCGCATGGCGGTCCCCTACATCCGGGCGATGCAGCGCCAGGGCGTGATCGCCGACGTCAAGCACTTCGCCGCCAACAACCAGGAGGGCCGGCGGGTCGGCGGCGAGACGATCGGAAGCCGCTTCACCGTCAATGCCGAGGTCGGCGAGCGGACGCTGCGCGAGATCTACCTGCCCGCGTTCGAGGCCGCCGTCAAGGACGCCGACGTCGGCTCGGTGATGTGCTCCTACAACCGGCTGAACGGGCCGCACGCCTGCGCGAACCGGCCCCTCCTGCACGGCATCCTCCGCCGCGACTGGGGCTTCGACGGCCTGGTGCTGGCCGACTACGCGGCGTCGAAGACGGTCGCCGGCGGCCTCGGGGCCGGGCTCGACTACGAGCCCTGGCCGTTCGCCGACACCGACGGCGGCGAGAACTACACCCCGGACGTGATCGAGGCGGCGCTCGCCGCCGGAGAGATCAACCGCGCCGACATCAACCGCGCCGTTCGCCACATCCTGCGGACGCTGTTCGCGTCCGGCTTCTTCGATCGCGCCGGCTACGTCCCCGACGAGTCGGCGATCGACAAGGCGGCTCACCGGCGCACCTCCCAGCGGCTCGCGGAGCAAGGGGCGGTGCTGTTGCGGAACCGCGGCGGAGCGCTCCCGCTCGGCGACACGAAGCTCGACTCGCTCGCGGTGATCGGCGCCGACGCCGATCGCTACATCACCGGCGGCGGCTCCTCCAACATCGATCCCTTCACGTTCACGAGCGTCCGCGACGGGATCGCGGCCCGCGCTGATCGAGACGGGATCGACGTCAGCCACGACAGCGGCGAGGACCTCGCCCAGGCCGCCGCTGTCGCGGCCGGCGCCGACGCGGCGGTCGTCGTGGTCGCCGACGCCGCGACCGAAGGCGTCGACAAGCCCTGCCTCGGGCTCGATTGCGGAGCGGAGCCGATCGGCGGGGTCGAGCTCGACCGCGACGCGCTGATCGAGGCGGTCGCCGCCGCCAACCCCGAGACGATCGTCGTGCTCGAGACCGCCGGCCCGGTGCTGACGCCGTGGCGGGGCGACGTCGACGCGATCCTCGAGGCCTGGTATCCCGGCATGGCCGCGGGACCGGCCGTCGCGCGGGTCCTGTTCGGCGACGCCGATCCGAGTGGCCGGCTGCCGGCGACCTTCCCGCGCCGCGAGGAGGACCTGCCGACCGCCGGGCGGCCGGAGCGCTACCCCGGCGTCGACGGGGTCGTCGAATACAGCGAGGGAGTGCTGGTCGGCTATCGCTGGTTCGACCGCCGGAGGATCAAGCCGGCCTATCCGTTCGGCTTCGGTCTCTCCTACACGCGTTTCCATCTCGGCGGGCTGAAGGTCGACCGCGCCGGCCGCGGTGGCGTCCGCGTCTCGGTCCGGGTCAAGAACCGCGGCGACCGCGCCGGCCACGCGGTCCCCCAGATCTACGTCCACCTGCCGGGCGCGCCGGGCCGGGTCCAGCCGCCACGGCAGCTCAAGGCCTTCGCCAGCGTCCGCCTCCGGCCCGGCAACGCCAAGCGCGTCAGCTTCAGGCTCGACCGCCGCGCCTTCTCCTTCTGGAACAGCGCCCGCGACGGCTGGCGGGTCGCCCCCGGCTGCTACCGGATCGAGCTCGGCAGCTCCTCGCGCGACATCGTCGCCCGGGAGTCGATGGCGCTGCGCGGCGGAAGCTGCGGGCGCCAGTGACCGCTCGTGCCCACCAAGGCGCCGACGACGACACCGAAGATCGCGTGCCTCCAGGTGGCCTGCGCGAGGGCGCGCCGGTTGCCGGTCAGCGGCACCAGCTCGGCTCGCGCCGGATGAAAGCGATCCACGAGCCGGACCAGCGGCCAACCCCCGAAGTTCTCTATCTGGGCGGCGAGGAGGCCCCGAAACCATGCAGGACCGGGCAGGCGCGCTTCGAGCGCGACGTATGCGACGCCGAAGCCGGAGCCGTTTGCGAGGTGAAGCGCCCAGCCAGCGCGAGCCCATCCTCCCTCCGCGGCGATCAGCTTCCCGAGTAGCTCAACGTCGTCATAGGCGCACGCGAAGACGCGCTTGTCGAGCGGCTGCTGCCACGCCCACAGCGCTGCCCCGGTCGCACCGGCAAGCGCGCCACGCGCAAATCGGCTGAGGGGCGATCCCACCCTTGCGTTATGCATCTCGCTCAGGCTCGGTCCGCTGCCTCGGGTGCGGATGGTGCCGCACACCCCCCAGCCACATTCTCAGAGCGCGCGCGTAGATCCGGGTCAGCGTCGCCGCGCCGCTGGACGGGTACCGAACGAGCATCCGTGTCATCAGCCCGCGCGTGAGCTCGCGGCGGCGCAGCTCGAGGCGTGCCTCGAACACCAGCCGTCCGTCCTGGCGCGAAGCGATCGCGATTCCCAGCCGCTCGCCGGGCGCGCCCGCCTCGAGCTCATAGGTCTGCTCCATCGGCATGAACGGCGAGACGTGCATGCGCTTCGCGAACGCGGCACGCGCCACGTGCGCGCCCGGCTCCCACGGAGCTACGTAGCGATGGCGCTCGCCCCACGGTGTGTTCGTGACCTCGGCGATCACCGCCGCCGGGCTTCCGTCCTCCTCATGAACGTAGGCGAACGAGACCGGGTTGAAACCGATTCCGAGCACGCGGGGGCTGGCGAGCAGGCGAACCGGCCCCGGCGCCGCCACGCCGAGCTGCTCGGCGGCCACCGAGCGTGCGCGGTCGGCGAGTGGTCCATCCCCCGGGAGGAAGTCGCGAGCACGCACGCGGACCGGCGCCGGGCGCCGGGCCGACCACAGCGGATGGCGGTCGAGGGCCTCGGGCAACTCGTCCATGTCGAGCAGCGTCATCCAGACCGGATAGCGGAACCGCCGGGGCGGGGCGAGCCGGCGATGGACGACCCAGCCCTCATAGAGCGCCGATGCACTCATGCTGCGAGAGCCGCGGGCGATCCGGTCGCCTCGATCCGGCGCCCGCGCTCCAGGGCGCCGATCCGCTCGCAGGCGCGCAGGGCGCTGACGACGCCGTCCTCGTGGAAGCCCCAGCCCCAGTAGGCGCCGCAGTAGTGGGTGCGACGCGTCGCGCTGATCTCCGCCCAGCGCCGCTGCGCCGCGATGCCTTCGAGCGTGTAGACGGGGTGCTCGTAGGTGGTCCTGTAGAGCACCTTCGCCGGATCGATCGCGGTGCTGCGGTTGAGCGTCACCAGGTAGCGTCGCGCCGCCCGCAGACGCTGGAGGTGGTTCATGTCGTAGGTGACCGTGGTCCCGCCCACGGCACCATCGACGAGGTGGAAGTTCCAGCTCCCCCAGGCGCGGCGGCGGCGCGGCATCAGCTCGCGGTCGGTGTGCAGGACGGTCTCGTTCGCCTGGTAGGGCAGCGCGGAGAGCACCTCGACTTCGGCCGGGCTCGGATCGGCCAGCATCGCGAGCGCCTGGTCGGAGTGGGTGGCGATCACCACCTCGTCGAAGCGCTCGCGTGACTCGTCGGTTGCGATCTCGACGCCCCACGGCCCGCGGGATACCTCGCGAACCGGGGTGTGAAGCCTGATCCGGTCGGCGAAGGGCGTGCAGAGCCGTTCGACGTAGCGACGTGATCCGCCGATGATCGATCGCCACCGCGGTCGGCCGCGAAGCTGAAGCGCCCCATGGTTGTCGAGGAACTGCGCCAGAAAGACGGCCGGAAAGGACCACAGCTCCGCTGGGTTCGCTGACCACACCGCCGCGATCTGAGGAACGATCAGGCGCTCTACGAAGTACTCGGAGTAGCCGCGCGAGATCAAGAAGGATTGCAGCGACTCGTCCGCTTCGCCGGCATCCAGAAGCTCCCGTGCCTCGCGAAAGAAGCGAACGAGGTCGGTGAGCATGCGATGAAAGCGCCGGTCGAAGAGATGGGCGGGGTTTGCGAACAGGCCGAGGGGGCGACTGGACCACTCGAACTCGCCGCGCTCGTCGGAGACCGAGAAGTGCATCGGCGCGGGTTGCGTGGCCACTTCGAGCTCGTCGAGCAGGCGCTCGAAGTTGGGGTAGTTGCGGTCGTTGAAGACGATGAAGCCGGTGTCGACCGCCACGGGTCCGCGTGGATCGTCCACCTCCACCGTGTTCGAGTGTCCGCCGGCATGCCCTCCGGCCTCGAGGACGGTCACATCCCAGCCCGCTCGCTGCAGCTCGCGGGCCGCCACCAGGCCGGAGATCCCGGCCCCGATAACTGCCACCTTCCCGTTCATGTTCCTGGTTGTGATTCGAACGGAGCAGCTACCCGGATCAGTTCCGCCCACACGCGGTCACGATCGGTGGAATCCTCGCGTGTCCACGGCAGCAGGTGCTTGGGACGCGGGCGCCGATCGTGCCAGAAGGCACCCGGCGGGCCGGTGGCGGCACCACCCGCGACGAGCCAGCTCGCGGTATCTGCGCCCTGTCCGGGATCACGAAGGATCGGACGTGCCAGGCGGTAGAAGTGCGGCAGCGACGACTCAAGACCGTGGGTGGCCACCCACCCGGGGTGCATCGACGCGTATGCCACCCGACCATCCGGAGCACGGGCCGCGAGCTCGCCGGCGAGCACGACCTGGACGCGCTTGGCGTGCGCGTAGAACCGTGGCCCGTCGAACGCCCGCCGCTCGAGCTGGAGGTCCTCCGCATTGAGTCGCGCCGTGTACATGCCTCCCGAGGAGACGAAGACGACCGTCGCACGCGGTGCCTGGTGCAAGCTCGGCTCCAGCAAGCGCGTCAGCAGGAATGGCCCGATCGCTGCCGTTGCGATCGTCAGCTCATGGCCGTCAGGGCTGCGCTCGCGCTCGTCGTTCAGAACGCCGGCGCAGTGGATCAGACCGGCGAGCTCCGGCTCAGACTTTCGTAGGCGGGCTGCGAACTCGCTGACCGCGGCGAGGTCAGCGACATCGCACAGGGCGAGCTCGAGCTGCCCATCCGCGGTCTCCTGGCTCGCGCGCTCGAGCGCCGCCGCGACGCGCTCGCGGGCGCGCTCGCCCCGCCCGCGGTCGCGGACCACCATCAGCACTCGGGCCCCGCCGGCGGCGAGCTGGGTGCAGATCGCCTCGCCGATTCCGGAGCTTGCGCCGGTGACCGCGACGCGGGCGGCGGTGGGACGGATCGGGCGAGAATCCCACCAATGCCGGCGGATCAGGTATCCGAGCGACGAGTAACCCGGGACCACCGTACGGTCGAGGGCAGCGTCGAGGACGCGTGCGAGGACGGGCCCGCTCACTGGCGCCACGGCGGCGGGGCGGGGGTGGCGAGCTCCTCGGCCAGGTAGGCGACCATGCGATCGGCCGTCGCGATTGCGGTCGCCGGGGCGGCGGGCGCAACCGGGTGCGTGATCGCAGTCCGCGCGCGCTCTGCAACGCGGGGGTCGTTTGCGGCCACGATCGAGATCGTCAGCTCAGCGGCGTCACGAACCGCGGCCGGATCGAAGCTCCAGATCACCTCGAAGAGCCGGTCG
This sequence comes from Solirubrobacterales bacterium, assembly GCA_035695265.1. Classification (GTDB taxonomy): domain Bacteria; phylum Actinomycetota; class Thermoleophilia; order Solirubrobacterales; family 70-9; genus RHKX01. Next base: position 5,711 of record DASSEM010000159.1, on the reverse strand, counting down.
GCGTCGGTCGCGGGACGATCCATCGCAACCTCGATACCCGCGAGGCAGGCTGCAAAGCCAGGGGCGTCGCAGATCACAGCCCACTCGCGGATGAGCGGATCGCGGCCGGAGATCGGAACCTCGACGGGAGCGCCGCGCGGACGCCGGGTGGAACGAAAGGAGGCGAGAACCATGCTCGCCGACGCGAGTCGCGCCAGCTCCCGCCACCGCGGCGCCACGGCGCGGTAGTGGGCCGGCCGCTGGAAGCTGCCGGCCAGCAGCCCGCGCTCGCCGCTTGCCAGGTATTCGTCCTCGATCGCACGGCTGAGCGCGACGAGCGCTCGTTTCGTGAGCCGCTGCGGGCGGTCTCCAATCCGCCGACGCAGGCTCGCGAAAATCGAGCCGGGCTCGCGCGCCGCGTAGGCGAGCGCGCTCGTGATCGAAGCCGGAAGGGAAAGCCCGCGGCGGCGCTCGGCCAGCACCAGGTCGACAAGATCCGCCTCGCTCACGGGATAGCGACGATGGCCACTCTGCAGCCGAACCGGCCGCGGGAAGCCGTGCCGGGCCTCCCACATCCGCAACGTCGCCGCCGATACGCCGGTACGCGCCGCCAGCTCGCCGATCGACAGTGCGGGCTCGGTCGAGCTGCCACCGGTCGTCGGTTCGGCGGCGCTGGACGTTGTCACGCTCGCATTGGAGCAGACTTCAACATCGCGTTTAGGTTATCATCCACGTCATGCGCACAGGAATCCTCTGGCTGCGACGCGATCTGCGCGTGCGCGACCATCCGGCTCTTCGCGCGGCTCTCGAGCGCAGCGAGCGGATCGTTCCCCTCTTCTGCTTCGACGATTCGCTGCTGCACGGACGACATGCCTCCGGGTCGCGGACACAGTTCCTGCTCGAGTGCCTTGCCGATCTCGACCGCGGGCTGCGCGAGCGCAGCTCCGGACTGGTCGTCCGGCATGGCGATCCCGTCACCGAGCTCGTCCGCGTGGCCCGCGATGCCGGTGCCCAAGACGTCCATGCGACCGACGACGTCGGACCGTACGCGCGCCGCCGCGATCACCGGGTGCGTCGTGCCCTCGCCCGGGCGGGGATCGAGCTTCACCTGCATCCTGGCGTCACCGCGATCGACGTCGCGGCGGTCAGCACCAAGAACGGCAAGCCTTTCACGGTCTTCAGCCCGTTCTTTCGCGCCTGGCTCGAGACCGAGCGCCGCCCGGTACTGCGGGCGCCGGCCGAGATCCCACCGCTGCCGTCCAGGTTGCGGAAGGGCCGGATCCCGGCGCTGAGCGTCCTCGGGCTCGAGCAGGAAGTCGAGGAGCCGCCGGGCGGCGGCGAGACCGCTGCGAAACGGACGCTCGACCGGTTCCTCGGCGGCTCGGTTCGCGATTACGCCGATGGTCGTGACGTGCTCGGTGCGGACCGCACCTCTCGGTTGTCCCCCTACCTGCACTTCGGATGCGTTTCCCCGCGCCAGATCGAGGATCGGCTCGGGCGCGGACAGGGACCGGAGGCGTACCGCCGCCAGCTCGCTTGGCGCGACTTCCACCATCACGTGCTTGCCCATCACCCCCGCAATGCACGCTCCGAGTTGCAGGACCGCTACCGCGGCAAGATCCGCTGGAGCCATGCCCATCGCCCGTTCGAAGCCTGGTGCGAGGGGCGGACGGGGTTCCCACTGGTCGACGCCGGCATGCGCCAGCTTCGCCGCGAGGGGTGGATGCACAACCGGGCGCGGCTCGTCGTCGGCTCGTTCCTGACCAAGGACTTGGGGATCGATTGGCGCTGGGGCGAGCGCCACTTCATGCGCCTGCTGGTGGACGGCGACGAGGCGAACAACAACGGCAACTGGCAGTGGATCGCCTCGGTGGGCACCGATCCCCAGCCGGCGTTTCGCCGGATCTACAATCCCGCGCGTCACCAGGAGCGCTTCGATCCCGAGAACCGCTACGTGCGCCGTTACGTGCCCGAGTTGCGAACGGTGCCCGACGCCTATGTCCACGAGCCATGGACGATGCCGGCCGACGTCCAACGCAAGTCCGGTTGCGTGATCGGCGAGCATTATCCGGTCCCCGTCGTCGACCATCGCGATGCGCGCGAGGAGGCCCTGGCGCGCTACCGCGTGGGCCGTTCGGAGCAGCGGTGAGCGCCATGGCCGCCATCGTCAGGGCAGGTGAGGAGCGATGAAGGCGCTTGTCACCGGGGCAACCGGCTTTGTCGGCGGTCAGCTCGCCCACCGGCTCGCCGCCGAGGGCGCCGAGGTCCGCTGTCTTGTCCGCACCCGTTCGCGAGCTGCGAAGCTCAGGGAGGCCGGGTTTGAGCTGCACGAGGGCGACGCTCTCGACGCCGCCGGCGTTCGCGGGGCCGGGGACGGCGTCGATGTTGCCTACTACCTGATCCATTCGATGGGCCGCGGCGCCTCCGGCGGCGAGCACTTCGGCCAACGCGACCGCGAAGCTGCGGTCAACTTCGCCCGCATGGCTCGCGAGGAAGGCGTCGAGCGGGTGGTCTACCTCGGGGGCCTCGGTGACCACACCGGCTCGCCGCACCTGCGCAGCCGGCACGAGACCGCGACCGTGCTCGCTCGCGAGGGTCCGCCGCTCACCTACTTTCGCGCCGCGATGGTGGTCGGATCGGAGAGCGAGTCCTATCGCACGCTGCGCTACCTCGTTTCGCGGCTGCCGGTGATGATCGCCCCCGCCTGGCTTCGCATCCCGACACAGCCGATCGGGGTCCACGACGTGCTGTCGTACCTGGCCGCCGCGCCGCGTGTCGATGAGGCAGCCGGGCGCGAAGTACAGATCGGCGGGCCCGACGTCCTCACCTATGGCGAGATGATCGGCGAAATGGCCGATGCGCTTGGCAAGCGCCGCCCGCCGATGGTCCCCGTCCCGCTCCTCACTCCAACGCTGTCCTCCCTCTGGATCGGGCTCGTGACTCCCGTCGACGCCGACGTCGCCCGGCCGCTGATCGAGGGACTCGGCACCGAGACCGTGGTAGCCGATCCGAGCGGCGCGCGCCTCTTTGATGTCGAACCGAGACCGTTCCACGAGGTGCTTGCGGACGCCGTCGCCCATGAGACGCGCCTGAACGGGGCGCCGACCCCGCTCGACAGCGCCGCGCGGAAATCAAGCTGACGTGCGGCTCGGCAGCGGCCAACGACCTTCGACTGCCACGCGGGCAGCCGTTGCCGCGTTCGCGGCCGGACGCGCGGCGTTCGGGGCGGCGTTGATCGCGCGGCCGGAGCGGGTCGGCCGCGGGTGGCTTGGCGAAGTCGTCGACCAACCCGCGACCCAGGTCGCGATCCGCGGGCTTGGCGCCCGTGACCTGGCTCTATCCGGAGGCGCGCTCGTCGCCGCAGCACAGGGGACCGGCATCCGCGAGTGGTTGCTGGCGACGGTCGCCTCCGATCTTGCCGACATCACCGCGACCGTCGCCGCACACGACAGCCTGACCCCGCGCGCGGTCACCGGAACCGTTGCCCTGGCCGGCGGTTCGGTTGCGGCGGCGGTGATCCTGGCGGCCCGCAGCGCCTGAGAGCGGCGAGGCAGCGAGCTATTCGTGGTGGCCGGTCAGCCGGTCGAGCTCGCGGAGGTCATCCTCGGAGGGCGACCAGAGCGAGGCCGCCACGTTCGCACGGACCTGCTCGGGCCGGCTCGCCCCGGCGATCACCGACCTGACCGCCGGCTGCGCCGCAAGCCCGGCGATCGCGACGTCGAGCATCGCCACGTCGCGAGCCGCGGCATAGTCCGCGACGCGGTCGAGCACGTCGAACTGCGCCTCCGTCGCGACCGTCTCGCGGCCGCGGAGCCGGGCGCCGTAAGGCGGCTCGGCGTGGCGACCGTACTTGCCGGTCAAGAGCCCGCTCGCGAGCGGGAAGTAGGGAATGATGCCCACCCCGAGGCGCTCGCAGAGCGGCGCCAGCTCGGCCTCGACTCCGCGTTCCAGCAGGCTGTACTCGTTCTGCGCCGTAACGAACCGGGCGAGCCCTGATTCGCGGGCCGCGGCCTCGGCCGCCTCGAGTCGGTCGGCGTCGAAGTTGGAGCAGCCGATCTGCGAGACGAGACCCTCGGCAACGAGCTCGTTCAGCGCCGTGAGCGTCTCCGCGATCGGCGTGAATCCGTCGGGGTAGTGGAGCTGGTAGAGGTCGATGTGGTCGGTACGCAGCCGGCGCAGCGAGCCCTCGACGGCCCAGCGGATGTAATCGCGGCTGCCCTTGGGCGCCGCCGGGACGTCGTCCCCACGCATGTCCATGCCGAACTTGGTCGCGATCACGACCTCCTCGCGCCGCCCCTCGACGGCCTCACCGATAAGCGACTCGCTGCCGCCGGATCCGCCATAGACATCGGCGGTGTCGAACAGGGTGATCCCGGCGTCGAGCGCGGCGTCGATCACCGCCGCGGTCCCGTCGCGATCGAGGCGGCCGCCGAAATTGCTGCAGCCGAGCCCGATGACCGAGACCTCGAGCGACCCGTGCCCGTCGCCGATCCGCCGGGTTGGCAGGTCGGTGGCGGGCGCTGACACCGCGCCAGCCTACATCCGGCCACTCGCGAGATGACGGTCGTCCTCAGAGGTCCTTGTTCTCGAGGACGAACTTGCTGGCGATGAACGTGGCGCCCTGCGGGTCGGCGAGCACCGTCGTCCGCACCCAGGGCGCGTCGAACGGCGGGACGACGACCCGGCCGCCGAGCTCGGTCGCGCGAGCGGCGATCACATCGGCGTCGTCGACCGCGAAGGTGACGCTCCAGTGGGCCGGCGTCTCCGGCTGGTCGTCACCGATCGGGTTGATCGCGGCGACGACGTCCTCGAAGCCCTCCGGGCCTCCGACCTCCCCGACCGCCTTCCGCGTCCCGGGCTGGATCTCCTCGAGGTGGTCGCCGTAGCCGTCGAGCCGCCACATCTCGGCGCCGCCGCCGAGCTCGAGCGCCCGCCAGCCGAAGACCGCTCCGTAGAAGACCTTCGCGATGGCGGCGTCGCGGGTGTTGAGGCTGTTGAAGTTGACGGTCCCGTGCTCGTTCACGAGCTGCGCGCCCGCCATCTCCTGCGCCTGCCAGACGCTGAAGGCGGCACCCTCCGGGTCGACGCAGACCGCCATCCGGCCCGCGTCCATGACGTCGAACGGCTCGCTGACGATGCTGCCGCCGGCGCCGCGGACCTTCGCCGCCGTCTCGTCGGCGCTCGCGACGCTGACGTAGGTGTTCCACATCGCCGCCGGGGGCATCCCCTCCGGCTGCGAGCCGACCGCGGCGACGGCCTTGCCGCGCAGTTGCGCGATGAAGTACCGGCCCGGCGAGTCGGACGGCATCGAGTCCTCGAACTCCCATCCGAACAGGCCGGAGTAGAAGCCGGTGGCGGCCACCGGATCGGGCTGGCTCGTATCGACCCAGCAGGGCACGCCGGGGATGTATCGGTCTCGCTCAGGCATCGTTGCTCCTCCTCGGATTGGTTGCGCTCAACGATGACAGTAGGGCGGATCGAGGTCAGGTTCTGTCCCCGGCGACGACCCCCAGCAGGGTCGGCTCAGCGGCGGGCGCCCGCGTTTCGATGACCGACCGCGCCGGCGTGTCAGCCCGCTTTCGCCGGGTCGCGCATCGCGACGAGGTCGCGGGCGAGCGTGTCGGCGTCGTAGGGGCCGACGTGGCGGCGGTCGCCGACGAAGAACGTCGGCGTGCCGCGGGCGCCGCTGGCCTCGGCGCCGGCGACGTCCTCGGCGATCCGAGCGGCGATCC
>DASSEM010000158.1:0-2815 GCA_035695265.1 Solirubrobacterales bacterium | reverse complement strand
GGCACCGGCGAGGAGTTCGCCTACACGAGCTACACCGACAGTGTCGGCGGCTGGACCGCCGAGATCCCGACCGGCGACGGCTGGTCGCCGCCCTCGCAGTCCCAGCCCAACCCAGCCCTGTTCACGACCCGGATCCAAGGTCCGAACGGCCTCTTCCTGGTCATCGACACGACGCCATCGGACGTCCCCTCCTTCGGCGGCGCCCCAGTCGACTCACGGACCACCGTCACGGCCCCGAATTTCGGCACCGCGACGAAGATCGTCTTCCAGGGCAACAGCAACTTCCCGGAGTGCGAGGGCGGCCTCTGCATCGACTACCTGATCCCGAGCGGCGCCGGGGGCTACGCGATCCTCGCCGGCGGCGGCGGCGACATCGGCGCCGCCGAGGAGATCGCCGCGCATGTGCTCGAGACCCTGCAGGGGTAGCCGTCTGTCGACGAAGCTGAACCGGAAGCCCTCGCCGGTCATCGCGCTGAGCCGATCTCGGCCCGCATGCGGGCCCTTTCCGCCCTCAGCGGGACGGCGCGCGCCGAGGGCCTCGCTCATCGCCCACCGATCGGCACGTGCTTGCGGTCCTCGGCCCGCTCGCGGTTGAGCATGTTCGGGTAGATCCACCAGTAGCACCAGCCGTCGAGCTCGAGGTAAGAGTTCGTCATCTCGTAGTCGGGCCGGTACGGGGCGCGGTAGGTGGCCCGGTAACCGTCCTGCTTGATCAGCTCACGGAAGCGGGCGAAGCCGTCGCTCGGCACCTCGTCCCACTCGAGGATCACGTACTGGTGCGGGTCGGGCGGCTTGCCGGCTTCATCGCGGCGCACCTCGCCGTCGCGGTACCAGCACTTCCGCGACTGGACCCACCGCCACGAAACGCGGTCGATGAAGGCCCTCGCCTCCGCGACGCTCATCGGTCCGGTCGCCTTCAACCCTCGCCCTCCTCGCGGCCGCCGACCACGTGCAGGGCGCGGTGCTCGGCGGGCTCCCGGTAGCCGGCGGAACCGTCGGCCGCATAGGAGTTCCCGAGCGGCGTCCACTGCGGGACGAAGGTGCCGCAAACGAAGCAGTTGAGCGGGAAGTGGCCGACCTTGTGGACGAAGCCCATCAGGTCCGGGCCGGAGTCGGTGATCTCGAGGCCACAGGCGGGACAGGTGGTGCCGTATTCGCCGTCGATCCCCGCCGGCGCCTCGAGCTCGCTGACCTCGTCGCGGAACCAGATCCGTTCGTGCCCGGTCCGCGCCGCCCAGCGCTTCAGCGCGCGGCGGGCGTCGGGACGATCGTTGGCGAGGAAGCGGACCTCGACCGTCCGGTCCTCGGGTTCGGCGTCCTCCTCCTCATCCTCATCCTCGGCCTCCGCCTCGATCCCGTCCTCGTCGAGGTCCTCTGCGGGCTCGTCCTCGATGCCGAACCGGAGGTCGGCCACGGACGCGTCGGGCGGCAGCGCCGCCCGCGCCAGGCAGCCGATCGGGCCGCCGCTCACCGTGGCGAGGGGCCGCGGCACCAGGGTCAGCTCCCCGTCGCGGAGTGTTGCTCTCATCCTCACGGCCTAAGAGTCGCCGACGGGCGGCGCAAGCTGACACGACCGCCGGGATGATCGCCCTCCCGGCAGCCCGAGCTTTCTAGTCGTCGAGCGCCTCGCGAATCCGCCGCTCGCGCTCGCTCGCCGGCGGACCGGCGGGCTCGGGCTTCGTCTCGGTCGTCCCACCCGACTGTTCGACGTAGTCGTAGAGGCTGTCGGCGTGATCGCCGAAGAGCGCCATGACATGGAACTTGACGCCGCCGAAGCTCAGCGTCTTCTTCCCCCGATAGAGCTCGGCCTGGCCGATCGGGGCTTTGAGAACGACCTCGCCGACGTCAAGCAGCCGGCCTCCGGAAAGCGTCATCGCGTAGAGGTTGCGGTCGGTGGCGACCAGCACATGCGGGCCGGCGTTCACCTCCGAGCGGTGGAAGACCCCGAGCTCCGAGCTCACGAACGCGGACGTCGCGACCGCGCTCGCGTTGGCCGCCGCCGACTGTCCCGTCTGAACCTGGACGAGCTCGCGGATCGACTCCCCCTCCTCGAGGTTCGCCCGCGCCCCGGCGCTGAGCTTCTCGACCCGCTTCTTCCGACCCCCGAACATCGATTCCATTGTCGGGGCTGATGGCGTCGCGGTCAAGTCAGGCGACGAGTTGCCTTGGCGGACCTGCCCTCTACACGAGGTACGGAGATCTTGCCCGCCTCGACATCCCAGGTTTGACGATCGTCTGACGTCCGTCGCGAAGCCTCAGATCGCGACGACGGCAACCTGCGAGCGCGGCCCGTCCGGCTCCTCATCCCTGCGCCGCAGCTCGTCGCGGTGCAGCGCGAGCGCTTCCCTCATCGCCACCTCGACCTCGGCGCGGTCACGGCCCGCGGCGAAGACACCCGGCAGGTCGATCGAATAGGCAGACCAGCTGCCGTCGTCTGCCGGCTCGAACACCACCCTGTACTCAGTCATCGGAGCTCCTCGATCCCTGTGCTGCGTCTGATCCTAGGCACCTTCGCAGGGATCTCGGGCCATAGGATCCGCCGATGGCGGTGATGTATCCGCGCACGCTGCTCGAGGGGGACCTGAAGAGCAGGGCCGAGGGGAAGGTGTTCGAGGCGCTCGAGGCGGGTCTCGACGACGAGTGGGAGGTCTTCCACTCGGTCGGCTGGGTCGCGCGCGACAAGACGAAGGGATCTGGCGACGGCGAGATCGACTTCGTGGTCGCCCATCACGAGCAGGGGGCGCTCTGCCTCGAGGTGAAGGGCGGCGGGATCGAGTGCAAGCACGGCGAGTGGTACGGGATCCATGACGGCAAG
>DASSEM010000157.1:0-7476 GCA_035695265.1 Solirubrobacterales bacterium | reverse complement strand
CGATCCGGTGCCGGCCTCCGCGAGCTCGGTGCGCGCCGCCGCCAGACCACGGGCAAGCTCACGATCGACGCGCGCCCCGAGCTCGGCGCCCAGCTCGTCGAGGCGGGCCTCGGCGCGCCGCCGCACTTCGCCCTCACGCTCGGCCCCGGCGCGCTCCTGCTCGTCGCGGATCCGGGCGTGGAGCTCGCCGGCACGGCCCTCGATCGCGCCGGCGACCCGCTGGACCTCGGCCCGCATCTCGTCACGGGCGCGCCGCAGCTCGCCGGTGAGCGTCTCGCTCACGGCCTCGAGCCGGTTCCCGGCGACCGCCTCCGCGACCCGGGCCGCGTCGCGAACCGCGACGGTGCGAAGCTCGTCGATCCGTCCGGCCGCAGCCGCTGTCTCGGCCCGCGTCGCGGCCTCGAGCTCTCGCCGCGAGCCGGCACGATCGGATGCGAGCTCCCGCCGGAGCTCCGCGGTCGCGCCGCGAAGCGCTGCCGCGATCTCGCCGTCGAGCCGCTTCCGCAGTGCCGTCGCCTCCGTGCCCGCCCGCAACTCGTGCCTGCTCTCGCGCTCGTCGAGAGCGGCGTCCAGCCGCGACCGCAGGGTCGCCTCGGCGGCTGCCACCCGAGCGTCGATCATCGCCTCCAGACTGCGCTCGGCACGATCGCCGGCCGGCCCGGCGGCACCGGCGGAGCCGGCTCCCCGCTCCCCCCGCGCGATCAACTCGTCGAAGCTCGAGCTGATCGCCGAGCGGGCGCGGGCGATCCGGCGCCCGGCCTCCTGACTTCGCTCATCGCCCGCGCCGCTCGCCACCATCGCACCCGTCCTACCACGATTGCGCGCCGGTCGCACCCGCAAATCGCGGCCTTTGCGACTCGGGCGCCGGGGATGACGCCACCCCGGCTTCTACGATGGGGACATGGAGCCCCCGATCGCAGAGCGGATCAGAGCGACGATCGAAGCCGGTCGCGGCGATGCCGACCGGATCGTCGCCGTCGCCGCGCGCGAGGCGGGACGGGTCGTCGCGCTCGGCTCCGCCGAGCCCGCCCACGACGCGAAGCGGATCGAGCATCTCCGGGACCTCCGTCTGCAGATCGAGGATCAGCAGCGGCGGATCGAGAGCGGCTACGCCGGCCTGATCGAAGCGATGGCCGAGAGCTCGATGCGGCTCGCCGCCGCCGCCCGGGACGCTGACTTCAGCGCCCTCCCCGAGCCGTCCGGCCTCGGGCGCACCGTCGAGGTCAGGCTCGCCCAGACACGGGAGATCAGCTTCCGGATCGAGTCGCCGGGCGCGCCGGGCCACGGCCCTTCCTACGCGGTCTAGATGACCGGTGCCGCGGGATCGTGCGCGCGAGGGCGCACGGCACCGAGCCGGGCGTGGCCGGGCGACGAAGCCCGTGCCTGATGACACGGGTGAGGAGCACGGGCGCGATCCGGCGAAGTGTGTCCGTGCGTCATTCGCGGGTGCGAGCTCGCGGGATCGGTCATCTAGAATCGCCCGCGAGGAGCGAAGGGCCGACAGCATGAGCGATCAGCATCCCCAGGAGCAGCCAAGCGCGCCGGCGGATCCGATCCGCTGGACTCAGGCCTCCTGGCCGGCGCCCTCGGACAGCGTGCAGTCGACGATCGATCAGATGACCGATCAGCTGCAGACGGTGATCGCCGCCGCCGAGCGCGCCGCCGAGGCGATCCGCCGGGACGCCGAGGAACAGGCCCGTCGCCATCTCGCCGAGGCCCAGCGGAGGGCCGACCGGATGACCGCGGAGCGGGTTGGCCTGATCTCCGAGCTGACGGACGACCTGATCCGCCACGCCACCAACGTCCGTGACCACTCCGAGCAGATGGTGCGCGCGCTCGAGGACGCGATCGACTCGGTCACCGGGAAGCTCGAGCAGCCGGGGCTGAACGACCAGCTCGACATCGGTGCCGCAATGCCGTCGATGCCCGCGATGCCTGCGGCTCCCTCCCAGTCGCCCGGGCCCACGAACGCGGCGGCGCAACCGGCCGCCCCGCCGCAGCAGGACAACCCCCCGGCGCCGCCCACCCCCGCTTCGCCGCCGGCGCCATCGGGTGCCTATACGGACATCGTCGGGGCGCCGCCGCCCCCGCCTCCCGCCGCGGCACCGGCGCCGGTGCCCCCGCTACCGGCGCGCCACGAAATCGCGATCGGGCCGCCACAGCCCACCCCCGAGGCCGCCGCCGCCGCGGCGGCGGCCGGCGCGTCCTTCGGCGCCGCTGGACGGGTCGCGGGGCCGGCCCGGCCGGCGGTAACCACCGACGCCGGGCCAACCTCCGGCGCGGCCCCCGCCAACCCGAACGGACCGGAGCACGTCGCGCAGGCCCTCGACCACGCCCGCCGGCTTGCGGATGCCGGCACGGACCGCGAGACGATCGCCAGCGTGCTCCGCCAGCTCTGGGGGGTCAGCGACCCCGATCCGATCGTTGATCGTGTCCTCGGCGGGGGCTGAGCGATTCCGGCCGCTCAGCCCTCCTCGACGTCGCGGGACGCCAGCAGATAGGCGCCGACCGCGCCGCCGATCACGGCGCCGGTGAGCGCCACCGCCCCGGCGATCCCGAGCTGGCGCCCGAACCGTCGTCGCACGAAGTAGACGACGAGCCGCCCGATCGTTGCGTAGAAGTAGGTCATGGACTGAGGCTAGCGATGCCGGACCCGATGCGCCATTCGCGTCTGCAGCGAGAAGAGCTCGATGAACCCGGGGCTCGCGAGCTGGCTGAACTCGCCGCCTGACTCGCCGAAGCCGGCCAGCGACTCGTCGTACAGGGCGTAGGGCGAGCTGCGCGCGACGACCGTGGCCCCGCCCTTGTAGAGCTTGACCGTGACCTCGCCGGTCACGAACTCGTTCGCAGCGACCATGTAGGCATCGAGATCGCCGCGCAGCGGCTCGTACCAGAGGCCGGCGTAGCAGAGGTAGGCCCAGTGGTTGTCGAGGGCGGCCTTGTAGTTGTTCTGGTGGATCGTCGAGACGAGCTTCTCGAGGTCCTTGTGCGCGGCGAGGATGATCGTCGCCGCCGGGACCTCGTAGATGTCGCGGACCTTGAGGCCGACGATCCGGTCCTCGATGTGGTCGACGATGCCGACGCCGTGGCGGCGGCCGCGATCGGAGACGCGCTCGATCAGCTCGACGAGGTCGAGCGACTCGCCGTCGACCGCCGTCGGCCGGCCCGCCTCGAACCCGATCCGCACGAGCTCGGGCTCGTCCGGCGCCTCCTCGGGCCTGGTCACGAGCCGGAAGACGTCGTCCGGCGGCGGCTCGCCGATCGACTCGATCGACCGCCCCTCCGAGGAGCGTCCCCAGAGGTTGTCGTCGATCGAGTACGGCGGCTTCTCGGATCCGCCCGAGACCGGGATTCGATGCTCGCGGGCATAGGCGATCTCCTCCTCCCTGCCCATCGCCCACTCGCGGACCGGCGCCAGCACCCGCAGCTCGGGGCCGAGCGCCGCGATCGTGGCATCGATCCGGACCTGGTCGTTGCCCTTGCCGGTGCAGCCGTGAGCGATCGTGTCGCAGCCGTGCTCGCGCGCCGCGGCGACGGCGATCTTGGCGATCAGCGGCCGCGCCAGCGCCGTGAACAGCGGATAGCCGCCGCCGTAGAGGGCGTTGGCGCGGATCGCGGGCGCGACGTAGTCGGCGGCGAACTCCGCGCGGGCATCGACGACCAGCGTCTCGACCGCGCCCATGTCGCGCGCCTTGCCCGTGATCGCCTCCCAGTCCTCGTCGGGCTGGCCGAGCTCGACCGTGAGCGTCACGATCTCGGCCCCGTACTGCTCCTGGATCCAGTGCAGCATCACGCTCGTGTCGAGCCCGCCGGAGTAGAGCAGGAGCACCCGCCCGATCCGCTCTGGATCGGCTTGGTAGCTGGCGGTCGGTCGCTGGCCGGGGGCGCTCACGGGACGGGCAGTCTTGCAGGTGACGGCGAGCGAAAGGCGGCGATCAGCGATGATCCCGGCGATGCGGCGAGTCGCCCGAATCGTGTCGGTCGCGCTGATCACGGCGGGCGTCGTGATCCTCGCCGACGTCGTCTCGACCCTGATCTGGAAGGAGCCCCTCTCGGCCGTCTATGCCGAGGTCCGCCAGAACCAGGCCGCCGGCGAGCTCGACACGGTCAGCGACGAGTTCCTGCGAAGCCCGGAGGTGGCCGACGTCGCATCGGGCGCCGCCGACACCCGTCAGCGCGCCGAGCGGCTCGCCGAGCTCTTCGACGCCCGGCTCGAGACCGGAGAGCCGATCGGGCGGATCAGGATCCCGGCGATCGACTCCGACTACGTCGTCCTTCAAGGGACCGAGGAGGCCGACCTCAAGCTCGGGCCCGGCCACTACCCGGACACGGCGCTTCCGGGACAGGGCCGGACCGTCGCGATCGCCGGCCACCGCACCACCTACGGCGCCCCGTTCAACCAGATCGACAAGGTGGACGTCGGCGATCAGATCATCCTCGAGATGCCCTACGGGACGTTCACCTACGAGGTCACGGCGACGCGGATCGTCGATCCCGACCAGACCGGGATCGTCCGCGACGTCGGCCACGACCGGCTCGTCCTCACCTCCTGCCATCCGCTCTACAGCGCCGCGCAGCGCTACGCGGTGATCGCCGATCTCGAGCGGATCGACCTCGCTGGCGCGAGCTGACCCCGTCAGCCGGCGTCGCCGAGCGCCGCCGCCGTGCTGGCGAGGCCCGCGTCGAGGTCGGTTGCGGGGGCCCAGTCGAGGTCGCGACCGGCCGCGGCCGGATCGATCGCCACCCGCTGCACCTCGCCGGTCCGGGCGGGGTGGTGCTCGATCTCGGACTCGGCACCGGTCGCAACGGCGAGCCGGCGGGCGAGGTCGAGGACGCTCGTCTCGATTCCGGTGCCGACGTTGAAGGGGCCCTCCACTCCGGTCCCGTCCCGCCCGAGCACCCGCTCGGCCGCGAGGAAGGCAGCGACGACGTCGTCGACGTAGATGTAGTCGCGGGTCTGCTCGCCGTCGCCGAAGACGCGCAGCGGCCGGCCCGCTCGCAGCAGCCCGCAGAAGATCGCGACGACGCCGGCCTCGCCGTGCGGGTCCTGGCGCGGGCCGTAGACGTTCCCGAACCGGAGTGCCACGGCTGCGAGCCCGTGCAGGCGCCGGTAGAGGCCGAGGTAGACCTCGCCGGAGAGCTTGCTGGCCCCGTAGGCGGTCTCCGGGAGGCTCGGCGCCTCCTCGGCGAACGGCAGCTCCCTGCCCTCCCCCTCGCCGTAGATCGCGCCACCGGTGGACGCGAACACGACCGGCGCGTCGTGGCGGCGCGCGGCCTCGAGCACGTTGATCGTCCCGAGCACGTTGACGGTGGCGTCGAACGCGGGGTCGGCGACCGCCTTGCGGACGTCGGCCTGGGCGGCGAGGTGAAAGATGCGGTCCGGGCCGAAGCCGTCGATCGCCTCGTCGAGCCCGGGCGCGTCGGTGATGTCGCGCTCGGCGAGCGCGGCGCCGCGGGCCAGCGCCCCCTCGAGGTTCCGGCGCCGCCCGGTCGAGAGGTCGTCGATCGCGAGGACCTCGGCGCCGGCGTCGAGCAGCGCGTCGACGAGGTTCGAGCCGATGAACCCCGCGCCCCCGGTCACCGCTGCCCGCACGTCAGCCCGCTTCCGCCCGGTCGCCGGCGGTCCCGGCGATGATGAAGTCCGCTACCCGCATCGATTCGCGGGTCAGGGTACGCGCTGCGACGTACTCGTGGCCGGCGTCCACCAGGCGGGCTCGCAGGCCGGGGTCGGCGGCGATCCGGCTGAGCGCATCGGCGGCGGCGTCGGGATCCCCCGGCGGCACGAGCAGGACGGCGTCGCCGACCGCCTGCCGGATCCCGCCGACGTCGGTTGCAACGGTGGGCAGGCCGGCCGCGAACGCCTCGAGCAGGACCTGGGGCAGGCCCTCGGTCCAGGAGACGTGGAGGAAGGCATGGCTGTCGCGGTAGGCGTGCCCGAGGCCGTCGCCCTGGGCGACGTAGCCGCGGAGCTCGGCGCGGTCGGCGACGCCGAGGCGATCGAGCTCGGACTCGAGCTCGCCGGCCATCGGGCCCTCGCCGCAGACGGTCAGATTCCAGCTCTGCCCGTTCGCGGAGAGGATCTGCAGCGCGTGGGCGAGCAGCAGCGGGTTCTTCTCCTCCTCGAGCCGGCCGACGCTGAGCACCCGGCGCTCGCCCTCGTACGAGCGCTTCGACGCGTCCTTGGGGCTGACGATCTCGTCGGCCTCGACCAGCGACACGGCGATCTCGAGCAGGGCCGGGCTGCGCGAGTACGTCGCGGCGATCTGGGGCCCGATCGCGACGACCGGGTAGACGCGGGCGAGCGCCCGGAAGGCGAGGTCGATGACCCTGGCCATCGCCCGGATCCCCGGCCGGTCGGGATAGCGGGCGCGCACGTAGGCCGGGTAGTCCTGGCGAACGCCGAGCACGATCCGCTTGCGCCGCAGGATGGCGAGCACGGCGAAGACCACCGCGAACGGGTTGGGTCCGAGCAGCCAGACGCAGTCGAGGTCGGCGATCCCCCGCCAGAACCGGGACATCGCCGTTCCCAGCGAACGCAGCGCCTCGCCCGGGTTGCCGAGCGTCCGGTAGTAGGGAAGCGGGACGAACTCGACCTCGGAGCCGAGCCGGTAGCGGGCCCGGGTCGAGCTGCTCGGGTCGAGGCGGCCGAAGACGGCGAGCCTCGAGAAGCGCGATGCGAGCCGCGCGATGAAGACGACGAACGCCCGCTCCCCGTACGGCTCGCCGTCGCGAAAGTGGTACGGGTAGTCGGTATATACGCCGAGCCGCATCCGGGTAGAGTACGGCAGCAGTCGCCGAGCGTGGGTAAGGGATTGCACGTGTCTTCGCGCCCCCGACGACTGGGCATTCGGAGCCGATAATCCCCGACGCATGAGACAAGCCAGCGACAGCTCCGCGACCTGGGTCGAGCCTCCCGACGAGCAGCAGAGCCTGCGACGGTTCCTGGAGACGATCAGGGAGCGGATCTGGGTCGTCATCGCCGCCGTCGTGATCACCACGGCGGCCGCCGTTCTCTACGTCGCCACGGCCGAGAAGGTCTTCGAGGCGACGACTCAGATCCAGGTCATCCCGATCGACGACCCGGAAGGCCGGCTCTCCTCGCTCGGGCTGATCGGCCAGTCGAGCGATCCGCTGCGGGCGGTCGAGACCGCCGCGACCCTGATCGTCAGCCAGGCGGCCGCCGAGCGGGTCGCCGCCGACAGCGACCGCGATCCGCAGGGGATCCTCAACGACATCACCGCGGAGCCGGTGGCGGAGAGCAACGTCGTCTCACTGACCGCCCAGGCCCCGACCGCAGTCGGGGCGGCGGCGCTCGCCAACGACTTCGCGGAAGCCGCGCTCCAAGAGCGGGGAAAGACGGTCCGCGAGACGATCAACCGTGAGCTGCCCGCGTTGAATCAGCGCTACGAGGAGCTCCCGCCGGGCGTCTCCAGCGACATCCTGGCCGCGCAGATTGCCCAGTATGAGGCGATCCGG
>DASSEM010000156.1:0-15338 GCA_035695265.1 Solirubrobacterales bacterium | reverse complement strand
GGAGAGATTCGCCGAAGCGTCACTGGACGCCTACTTGCCGCTGTTCGAGGCGGGGGCGGGCCGGTACGGAGCGTTCGACGATGACGACCTCGAGGCGCTCTCGCAATTCATGGTCGACCACGGTCTGACGAGCGAGCCGATCAGCCCCGGTCGGTACGCGACGAACGCGTTCGTGGACGGGTTGGGCTAGCGCGATGCCCACCGCGACGGCACGCCTGCGGACCGAGGGTCTGACGAAGACGTTTCCGGCCCGGTTCGGGGCTGACGGTCCGGTGCGTGCGCTAGACGCGGTCGAGATGGCGGTCGGTCCCGCCGAGTTCGTCTCGATCATCGGGCCTTCGGGATGTGGCAAGACGACGCTGCTCGACCTCTTGGCCGGACTCGACCGCCCGTCGGCCGGGCGAATCCTGCTCGACGGCCGCCCGGCCGAGAGCCTGCTCGGCGAGATCGGCTATATGCCGCAGGCCGATCTCTTGATGCCGTGGCGGACGGTGCTCGACAACACGGCGCTCGGCCTCGAGCTCAACGGTGTCGCTCGTCGTGAGGCACGCGAGCGGGCGCTCGGGGAGCTCCCGCGCTTCGGGCTCGCCGGCTTCGAGCGCGCCTGGCCCTCGCAGATCTCCGGCGGCATGCGCCGGCGCGCGGCCTTGCTGCGCACATTCCTGGCCGGTCGCGAGGTGACGCTGCTCGACGAGCCGTTCGGCGGGCTCGACGCGCTCACCCGCCAGGATTTGCAGCAGTGGCTCCTGCGGGTCTGGCAGGAGGACTGCAAGACGATCGTCTTCGTCACGCACGACGTCGAGGAGGCCCTGTTGCTCTCCGATCGCGTCTACGTGATGTCGGGGCGACCGGGCCGGGTCGAGCTGTGTGTCGACGTCGAGCTCGAGCGCCCGCGCGAGCTTGAGCGGACGACCGGCAGCGCCGGATTCGCCGAGCTGAAGCGGAAGCTGATCGAGCCTCTGCGACGGGCGTCGACGGCGCGCGGGAAAGGCGTCTGATGGGCGATGACAAGCGCCGCCTCAACCTGGACTCGCGCGTGGCGCGGATTGCCGTGCCGGCGGTCTTCGCCCTGCTCATGCTCGCGATCTGGCAGCTCTACACGGTCGTCTCCGACGTCCCCGAGTCGTCGCTGCCGTCGCCGATCCGGATCGTCGAGGCAGGGTGGGAGAGCCGCGACCTGTTGCTCGACAACACCTGGGTCACGGCCGGAGAGATCCTGATCGGGTTCACGGCGGCGATCGTGCTCGGGGTGCTCCTGGCGATCCTGATCCGCTCCTCGCGAACGGTCGAGCGCGCGCTCTACCCATGGCTCGTCGCATCGCAGATGGTGCCTGTGGTGGCCCTCGCACCGATCTTCGTGATCTGGACCGGCTTCGACCTGCGGCCCAAGGTCATGGTGATCGCGCTCGTCGCCTTCTTCCCGATTGCGGTCAACACGATCGACGGCCTGCGCGCCGTCGATCCGCAGCTCCTGCGACTGCTGCGGACGCTGCGCGCCTCGCGCTGGCAGCGCTTCCGCTACGCCCGGGCACCGGCCGCGCTTCCGTTCCTGTTCAGCGGACTCAAGGTGGCGGCGGCGCTCGCGGTGATCGGCGCAGTCTTCGGCGAGTGGGTCGGCGCCTCCGAGGGCCTCGGCTACCTGATCCTCGTCCTCAACAATGCCACCGACACGGCAACGATGTTCGCGACGATCTTCGTGCTGGCGCTGATCGGCATCGCCCTGTTCGGTCTCGTGATCCTCGTCGAGCGCCTGCTTCTGCCGTGGTACCACGAGGCCCGCACGGAACCCGGTGACGGACCCGAGGAGGCCCGAACCTGAGTCCGCTGCGGCCGGCCGATCTCGTCCCGGATGCGAGAGGAGATCGGCGCCGACGTCGGGGACCGGTGTGCGCTCAGACCGATGACGGCGACGGCGCGCCCGGGTTGGGCGGGTCGTCGATCTCCAGCTCCGCCTGTCGCTCGGCCTCGCGGGCCCGGGCGAGGTCGGCGGAGATCCGCACGGCCGCCGCAACCAGCGGCGCTGAGATGATCAGCCCGACTGCGCCGAACAGGGCGCCGCCGGCGATCGTCACGATCAGGACGGCGAGCGGATGGATGCCGAGTGCGGTCCCCATCGCGAACGGCTGGACGATCTGCTGCAAGGGGCCGTTGGCGAGGAGTTGGAGGAACGCCATGGCGCTTGCCGCCGCGATGCCGTCGGCCCCGAGCGTGAGCAGGACGGCGAAGATCGCGGCCGTCCAGGCGCCGAGGTAGGGGATGTAGCCGGCGATGAACGTGACGGCGACGATCGTCCCGATCAGCGGCGCGCCGATGATCAGCGATCCGATTCCGACGACCACAGCGCTGAACAGGGCGACGAGCGTGGTGCCGAGGAAGTAGCCCCGCATCGACCCGATCGTCCGCTGGGTGACGATCCGCGCGACCGGCGCCGGGACGCCCATGTGGCTCTCGGTCCACGCCCGGATCGTCGGGCCGTCCTTCAGCAGGAAGAACAGGCTGAGGATCGTCATCGCCAGGAAAAAGGCGAGCGAGGAGAGGGCTTCGAGCCCTCCGATCACTCCGTTGAGCAGGGCTGAAACGCCGCCGGCGGCGCCGCGGCCGAGATCCTGCTTGGCCTGGTCGGCATCGCTCTGGCCGAGGCCGGTGTCCTCCAGCCAGCCGGCGATCTCGTCCTTGGCGTCGTCGAGGTGAGCGCCGATGCTGCCCGCCTGCCCCTCGATGCCGGAGACGACGAGGACGCCGAGCCCGGCGCCGGCGAGCACGACCGCGAGCATCAGAAGCAGCGCGCCAAGCGCTCGCGGGACGCGGCGGCGGTGCAGCCATCCGACGACGGGCGAGCCGACGACGGCCACGATCCCGGCGACGATCACCGGAATCGTGATCACCTGGGTCAATGCCCCGAGCCAGACCAGGCCGCAGATCAGCAGCGTGATCCCGACCAGGAGCCACGCCATCACGCCGATGTTCCGCAGCCAGCCCGGCACGCTGAAGATCCCGCTGAGCTGGGCCGGGTCGATCTCGATGACCTCGTCGCCGCCGCGCGGCTTCCCCTCGCCCGGATGCCGTCGCAGTCGACCTCGGATCATCGCCGCAACCTAGCGCGGCCTGCCGACGAATCGCCTCGGCCTGTGGCCGGCGCTCAGTAGCCGACGCCGGTCTTGACCTGCTTGCGCTCGTGGCTGCTGGCGCCGCCCTTCTTCGCGAGCGTCTCGCAGGCATCGGCGATGTCGTCGGCGAGGGTCGCGACCAGGGCTCGCGTCAGGTTCAGCTTCACGAGCGCCCGCAGCATCTTCACGCTCTCCGCCTTCGGCGGCATCGTGTAGGCGGGCAGCATCCAGCCGCGCTCGGCGGCGACCTGCCAGGCGATGTCGAACTCGTCGTAGGGAACGTCGGCGTCGTCGCGGAGGTGGAAGGCGACGAGCGGCAGCTGCTCCGCATCGCCGCCGACGATCTCGAACGGTCCCGCCGACTCGAGCCGCCCGGCGAGGAACTCGGCGTTCTTCTTCATCACCTCCATCACGAACGTATAGCCGTCGCGACCGAACCGGATCAGGTTGTAGTACTGGGCCAGCACCATCGCCGAGCCGGTCGAGAAGTTCAGCGTGAACGTCGCATCGGTCTTGCCGAGGTAGTTCTCGTAGAAGACGAGATCCTCGGCGAGGTCGGCCTTCTCGCGGAAGATCAGCCAGCCGATGCCCGGATAGACCATCCCGAACTTGTGGCCGGAGACGTTGATCGAGCGCACCTGCTCGAGCCGGAAGTCCCACTCCCGGTCGGGGTACAAAAACGGCCAGACGAAACCGCCGCTGGCGGCGTCGACGTGCAGCGGAACGTCGATCCCCCGCTCGCCCTTGAGCCGCAGCAGCAGATCGTTGATGCCGCCGATGTCGTCGGCGTGGCCGGTGAAGGTGGTGCCGAGCACGGCGGCGACGCCGATCGTGTTCTCGTCGACGTGTGGCTCGACGTCCTCGGCGCCGATCGTGAACTTGCCGGGCTGCAGGGGAACGATCCGCGGCTCGACGTCGAAGTAGCGGCAGAACTTCTCCCAGACGACGTGGACGTCGCCGCCGAACACCAGGTTCGGCTTGTCGGTTGCCTTCCCGTCCTTCTCGCGGCGCTCGCGCCACTTCCACTTCAGCGACAGGGCGCCGAGCATGATCGCCTCCGAGGAGCCCTGCGTGCGGGCGCCGGTCGTCTCGCCGGGCGCGTTGTAGAGGTTGGCCAGCATCCGGATGCAGCGCTGCTCGATCTCCGCCGTCTGCGGGTATTCCGCGTGGTCGATGAAGTTGCGGTAGAGGTTCTGGGCGATCACCCGCTGCGCCTCCGGCTCCATCCAGGTGGTCACGAACGTGGCCAGGTTGCGCTCCGGGATCCCGTCGAGGACGAGCTCCTCCTCGATCACGCGCATCGCGACGAGCGGCTCCGCCCCCTGGGCGGGGATCTCGTTGTCGGGGGCGCCCTCGAGCAGCCATTCGTGGCCGGTGATCAGCGAAAGCGGCATCGTCCGCGCGCCTGCGTCGTCTGTCATCTCTGTTCTCCTCCCTGGGGGACGGCTGGCGGCATCCTAAGCTCCGCCCCGGGACCTCCTGGCCGGCCGGCCCGGGTGAGCGCGCTCAGCCGGCGCTGGATGCGGGGCCGAGGTCGGCCTCGACCTGGCGCTTCCACCCGGGCTTGTCGGCTCGCCAGCCCTCCTCGGTTCGGCGCCGCTTCCAGTAGCCGGAGATCGACGTGGCCTCGACCGCCACCGAGCGATCGACGAGCAGGTGGCGGCGCAGCGAGCGGACCATCCCGGCCTCGCCGTGGACGAAGGCGTGGACGCGTCCGGGCGGGAAGCTCAGGTCACGAACCGCCTCGACGAGGGGGTCGGGGTCGAGCTCGTCACCGGCGGCGCGATGGACCCAGCGAAGGTCGAGCACCCCCGGGGTCTCGAGCGGCTGCTCCTCCTCGGGGCCATCGACTGCCGCCACGACGACGGCCCGGGTCCCCGCGGAGATCCGGGCCAGCGCGACGGCGATCGCGGGCAGGACGCAGGTGTCGCCCACCAGCAGGTGCCAGTCGGCCTCCGGGTCGGGCGAGTAGGCGCCACCCGGGCCGATCAGCTGCACCGGATCTCCGGGCCGAGCGGCGGCCGCCCACGGTCCGGCGACGCCGTCGCCGCCATGATCGACGAAGTCGATCGTGAGCTCCCGTCGAGAGCGGTCCCACGCCCGCACCGAGTAGGTCCGGACGCGCGGCCAGCGCTCCCGCGGCAGCTCCGCCCGGACGCGCTCGATCTCGAACGGCGGCCCGTAGCCGGCCGCGGCGGGCGGCAGGTGCAGCTTCACGTAGTGGTCGGTGAACGGGCCCGCCGCGAACCCATCGAGCCCCGGTCCGCCGAACGTGATCCGGATCACCTGCGGGGTCAGGCGCTCGCTGCGCAGCACGGTGGCGACGCGGGGTGGCGTCCGCTTCGCCGACATCTTCTCGGGCGTTGGGCTCACGGGGGCTGAGGGTAGGGAGGAGGCGGCGTCCGCTGTCGCCTCGGGGGTCGGCCGGATGGTCGGCTCGCGCCGGTGGCGGCGGCCGTCGTGGGCGGGAAACGACGCACTATGCGTCGAGATCAGCCCACCAGCGGAGCGAACGCGAGAAATACCCGGATACGACAAGACCCGCGCTCGTTGGATCGCGGCTGGATAGTTGCATGCGCAAGGAACCTCTGCTAAAGTATTTGCATCAGTAACATTTGTAGTAGCAAGAAAAGGTAGGAGGCAGACGATGAGCACAGTGACGAGCCCCGAGATCACGATCCCGGCCGGCACCTGGAACGTCGACGAGGTCCACACCAAGCTCGGCTTCGCGGTCAAGCACATGGGGGTGTCCACCGTCCGCGGCGAGTTCCGTGACTTCGACGTCGCGCTCGAGGCCGGCGAGGACGGGGTCCTGCGGGCGGACGCGACGATCCGGGCCGCCTCGGTCAGCACCAACGAGGAGCATCGCGACGAGCATCTCCGCTCGGCCGACTTCTTCGACGCCGCGGAGTACCCCGAGATCCGCTTCGAGTCGACCGCGATCGAGCGGGTCGACGACGAGAACTACCGGATCGCCGGCGAGCTGACGATCCACGGCGTGACCAACCCGATCGAGCTCGAGGCCGAGCTCGGCGGCGTCGATCGCGGCCCCGAGGGCGAGTACCGCGCGGGCTTCGAGGTCACCGGACAGCTCTCCCGCAAGGACTACGGGATGCGGTTCAACGCGGCACTCGGCAGCGGCAACGCCGTCGTCGCCGACAAGGTCAAGCTCGCGCTCGACGTCGAGCTGATCCGCGCGGAGGTCTGACCGACCAAGCCGGGGGACGACGGGCGGGCGGCCGGGGACGAGCCGCCCGCCCGTTGTCGTGCCCGGGTGTACGAAACCGGCCGCACCGTAGGCCCGGCGCCCGAGTCCGGCCGGGGATCGCGGCATCATCCAGGCATGGGTGAGCAGACCTCCGAGCAGGCCCGGAGCCGCGGCGAGACCGAGCAGCAGCGGACCGACCGGAACCTGCAGCTGCTCATGCAGGAGCTGCGGGTCGCGTTCCCGGGGATCCAGTTCCTGTTCGCGTTCCTGCTCGTCGTCCCCTTCCAGCAGGGCTGGAGCGACGTCGACTCGACCGAGAAGTACGTCTATTACGTGACGCTGCTTCTGACCGCGGCCGCTTCGGTCTGCTTCATCGGGCCGACCGGAAGGCACCGGCTGCGGTTCCGCGAGCGCGACCTCGACTGGGTCGTGACGAGCTCCAACCGGCTCATGGTCGCCGGCCTGGTCTTCCTCGGGGGTGCGATCGTCGGGGCGGTGCTGCTGGTCACGATGGTCGTCTTCAGCGACGTCGCGGCGATCGTCGTCGCCGCGATCCTCGCCGTCGGTATCGCCTGGCTCTGGTTCGCGGCGCCCCTGACCCGCCGCGGCCGGGCCTGACCACGGTCAGGGCCTCCGAGGCGCCGGCTCGCCCGTTTGCCCCGTCGCGGGCCGGGTAGGGCCAGCGCAGACCCAGCAAGGAGGATGTGAGATGCCACCGCGTGGAGTCAAGAAGGGAACGAAGCGCGCTCGCCAGTACGAGCACGTCAGGGAGAGTGAGCAGCAGGCCGGCCGCTCCGAGGACCGCGCCGAGGAGATCGCAGCGCGCACCGTCAACAAGGAGAAGGCGCGCGCCGGCGAGTCGAGAACGAGCTCGAAGAGCTCGAGAAGCGACATCTCAGCGGGCCGGCGGGGAGGCCGGAGATCGGGGCAGGGACCCGGTGGCCGCACCCGGGAGCAGCTCTACAACGACGCCAAGCGCCTGAACGTCGAGGGGCGGTCGAACATGAGCAAGAAGCAGCTTCTCGCCGCGGTCAACGCCAAGGGAGGCTGAGGGTGAGCCCACCGACGCTGGAGATCCCGTCGCCACCGACGCCGCATCCGCGACCCGACCCGGGCCCGCCGGAGCCGCCGGAGCCCGATCCGACCCCGCCCCCCGACCCGGGCCCCGGCCCGCCACCGCAGCCGGAGCCGCCGGCGCCGCCGGAGCAGCCGCCGCGACCGACGCCGCAGCCTGAGCCCGGCCCGATCGACGCCGAGCCCGAGCCGACGCGCTGACTCGCGAGCCGACGCGCCGGCTCGCGAGCGGCCGCGGGGCGCTGGTCGAAGCGCTGGTCGCGGGCCGCCGCCGGGGGCGGTAGGAATGGCGGATGCTCGAGCTCGTGCTCGTCGCGTCGGCCACCACGCTCGCGACCGGCCTTGGCGTGATCCCGGTCGCGGTCCTCGGCGAGCGCGCGGCGGAGCTGCGGGGCGGCCTGCTCGGCCTCGCCGCCGGGGTGATGCTGGTCGCGGCGGTCGCCGGCTTGCTCCTGCCGGCGCTCGACGAGGGAACCGACGGGGAGGTTGCGATCGGCCTCGCCGCCGGGGTGGCCTTTCTCCTCGTCGCCCGCACGGCGATCGACGAGGCGCCGCCCGGTGCGATCACGGCCGGCGATCGGACCTGGGTCCTCGTCTTCCTCGTGCTCTTCGTCCACAGCCTGCCAGAGGGCTTTGCGATCGGCACCGCCTACGCCTCGGCGACCGCCGGGCTCGGTCTGTTCATCGTCGTCGCGATCGCCGTTCAGAACATCCCCGAGGGGACGAGCACCGCGATCCCGATGGCCACCGCCGGCTACGGCTTCCGGGCCCAGTTCTGGGCCGCGGTCCTGACCAGCGTCCCGCAGCCGGTCGGCGCCGTCGTCGCCTACCTGCTGGTCGAGCAGATCACGGCGCTCCTGCCGGTCTCGTTCGCGTTCGCCGCCGGCGCGATGCTGGCGCTCGTCGTCGTCTCCGTCTTCCCCGACGCCTGGCGCGAGCGGCGGCGCGACGCGCTCGCGGGCGCCGCCGCCGGCGGGGCGCTGATGGTGGCGCTGAGCGCGGTCCTCGGGGTTTGACCGACGGGCGCTAAGGTGAGCCCATGGACGACGCGAGCCTGCGGGAGCGGATCGAGGAGCTCGTCGCCGAGGAGCGCCGGCTCCTCGACGAGTCGGTGGGAACCGGGCCCGACGAGGGGCGGCATCAGCGGCTCGAGGAGCTCAAGGTGGAGCTCGATCGCTGCTGGGACCTGCTGCGCCAGCGCGAGGCCCACGAGGAGTTCGAGCTCGACCCCGAGAACACCTCGGTCCGCGACGCGAACACGGTCGAGGGCTACGAGCAGTAGCCCGGCGGCCCGCCCTCCGGGCGGCACCGATTAGTCCGAGCCCCCGAGCCGGTCTAATTCCCGAACCCTGAAAGCTGCACGACGAACGAGGAGACGATGCCGACCGAAGCCCCAACCATGAACCGAGCCGCGAGCGACGCCCCCGCCGCAGGCGACCGCTCCCGCTGGATCGCCCTGTACGTGCTCTGCGCCGGCGTCCTGATGATCGTCCTCGACGTCACAGTGGTGAACGTCGCGCTGCCCTCGATCCAGGGCGACCTCGGCTTCTCGCAGTCGAGCCTCGCCTGGGTCGTGAACGCCTACCTGATCGCGTTCGGCGGCCTGCTCCTGCTCGCCGGCCGGCTCGGCGACCTGATCTCGCGCCGCGACGTCTTCCTCGTCGGGCTCGCCGTGTTCACGCTCGCCTCGCTCGCCTGTGGGCTCTCGCAGAGCCAGGGGATGCTCGTCGCCGCCCGGTTCGTCCAGGGGATCGGGGGCGCGATGACGACCGCGGTCGTCCTCGGGATGATCGTGACGATGTTCCCGGCGCCGCGCGAGCAGGCGCGGGCAATCGGGATCTACGCCTTCGTCGCCTCCGCCGGCGGATCGGTCGGACTCCTCGCCGGCGGCGTCATCACGCAGGCGATCAGCTGGCACTGGATCTTCTTCATCAACATCCCGCTCGGGGTCCTGACCGCGCTGCTCTCGCAGCGGCTGCTCGAGCGTGACCGCGGCCCCGGATTCGGCCATGGGGCCGATGTCCTCGGCGCCGTCCTGATCACCGCGTCGCTGATGCTCGGCGTCTACACGATCGTCGAGCCGGCCGCCAAGAACGGCTGGGGCGACGCCACCACCCTGGCCCTCGCCGCCTCCTCGCTGGCTCTCCTCGGCGCGTTCATCGCGCGCGAGGCGACCGCCCGGAACCCGCTCGTGCCGCTGCGGATCTTCCGCTCGCGCAACGTCTCGGGGGCGAACGCGATCCAGGCGCTGACGGTCGCCGGGATGTTCGGGCTGTTCTTCCTCGGCGTCCTCTACCTGCAGGAGGTGCTCGGCTACGACGCGCTCGAGACCGGGCTCGCCTTCCTGCCGACGACGCTCGTCATGGGGACCCTGTCGGTGCGCTACGCGGAGCCGCTGATCATGCGCTTCGGCGCGCGGCGGACGCTGCTGCCGGGCCTCGTGCTGATCGCGATCGGGCTCGGCCTGTTCGCCATGGTGCCGGTCGACGGCTCCTACCTCTCCGACGTGCTGCCCTCGACCCTCCTGCTCGGGGCCGGGGTCGGCGTCTCGTTCCCGGCGTTGATGACGCTGGCGATGTCCGGGGCCACGAAGGCCGACGCCGGCCTCGCCTCCGGGCTCGTCAACACGACGGCGCAGGTCGGCGCGGCGATCGGGCTCGCCGTCCTGGCGACGCTGTCGGCCAGCCGGACCGAGGACCTCCTGGCCGCCGGCGAGCCGCGCCCGGCGGCGCTCACCGGCGGCTACGAGCTCGCGTTCTGGGTCGCGGCGGCGCTCGTGATCGCGGCGCTCGCGGTCGCGATGACCGTGCTCGATCCGAAGCCCCCGCAGGGGCAGGAGGAGACCGCAGGCGCCGATCGCGAGCCGGGGGAGGGGCCGGTTCCCGAGCCCGCCTACTCGGAGGCGGGCTGAACCGGGAGGCGCTCAGCGGCTCGAGAGATCCCCGATCATCGCGATCAGGGTGCGCTTCAGGAGCTCGTGGATCTCGGCGCGGCTGGCGCGGCCGCGGCGCAGCCATTCGGTGACGGCCGCCTCCGCGGCGCCCTGAAAGACGCGCAGCGCGAGCAGCAGCTCGGGGGAGGGCTCCTCCTCGCCGGCGTGGTTCACCGCCATCCGCAGCACGATCCCGTCGCGGGCACGGGACATGATCGCGGCCACGTCGGGGTCGCGGCCGAGGCCGCCGCGATCGCCGAGCAGCACCGCGAGGACCTCGTGGTTGCGCTCGAAGGCATCGAGGAAGCGGTCCATGTTGCGGTCGACGAGCTGCTCGAGCGGCAAGCCGGAGCTGTCGACCTCGACCATCTCCGGCAGGCCGGCGGCGAGGTCCTCGACGACGGCCAGGTAGAGGTCGCGCTTGGTCCCGAAGTAGTGGTTCACCAGGCCGGTCGTCACCCCGGCGCGCTCGGCGACGGCCTCCATCGAGGCGTTCGCGTAGTCGTCGGCGATAAACACCGCACGCGCCGCGGTGAGGATCTGCTCGCGGCGAACGTCGGGGTCGAGGCGGGTTCGCGTGCCGGTCATGGCTCGAGGAGCATACTCGCCACGGTCCCTATTGAGGCACCTTCAATAACGTGCTAGGGTCGCGCCATGCTCGTACGTGCCCTGCTCGCCGTCCCCGTCCTGATCATCGCCCTCGCGCTTCCGGCCGCCGCCTCCGCGAAGCCCGAGGCTCCGAACGTCGTCGTGATCATGACCGACGACCAGGACTTCCGCTCGATGTCGGCGATGCCGAAGACGCGGCGGCTGATCGGCAACGCCGGCACCCGCTTCGAGCGGAGCGTCGTCAACTACCCGCTCTGCTGCCCGTCGCGGGCAACCTTTTTGACCGGGCAGTACGCGCACAACCACGGCGTCCTCTGGAACAACTGGCCCTACGGTGGCTACCGGATGCTCGACGGCAGCGAGACGCTGCCCGTCTGGCTGCGCCGGGATGGCTACCAGACGATTCACATCGGCAAGTACCTGAACGAGTACGGCGAGGAGGACGCGACCGAGGTCCCGAGGGGCTGGACCGACTGGCACGGCGGCGTCGACCCGTCGACCTACGACTACTACGGGATGACGCTCAACCACAACGGCCGGCTGAAGACCTACCCGCGGACCGAGCGCAACTACTCGACCAACGTCTACACCCGCCTCGCCGACCACGCGATCCGCGATGCCTCGAAGTCGGACGAGCCGTTCTTCATGAGCCTCGCCCCGAACGCGCCGCACACCGTGGCCACGGCCTCCGGCGCGACCATGGAGGGCACGCCGGCGCTGCCGCCGCCCCGCTACGCCGACGTCTACGCCGATCAGCCGATGCCGATCTACCCGAACTTCAACGAGGCCGACATCTCGGACAAGCCGACGACGCTGGCCGACTACTTCCCGACCCAGATGACCGATGAGCAGGTGTTGCAGCTGCAGGAGCACTGGCGGGGCCGGATGGGATCGCTGCTCGGCGTCGATGACATGGTCAAGGAGGTCGTCCGCAAGCTGCGACGGACCGGCGAGTACAGGAACACGGTGATCATCTACACGTCCGACAACGGCTGGATCCTCGGCGAGCATCGGCTCCGCGACCCGATCACCGAGGACGGCAAGGCGGCCGGGGTCAAGTTCGTCCCCTACGAAGGCTCCTCGCGTGTGCCGCTGATGATCGCCGGCCCCGGCTTCCCGTCCGGAAAGCGGGTCAAGGGGGTGGCCAGCAACGTCGACCTGGCGCGGACCATCGTCGACATCACCGGCACCCGCCCCGAGGTCGGGCTGAAGCTGGATGGGATCTCGCTGCTCGACGCCGCTCGCAAGCCGAAGAAGCTGGCCGGCCGCGGCGCCCTGATCGAGACCGCCGAGAACCCGCGCGGCGTCCCGCCCTACATCGCGGTCCGCACCAAGCGCTACAACTACGGCCTGCAGGCCGATGGGCAGGACGGCCTCTACGACCTGAAGCTCGATCCGTGGGAGCTCGAGAGCGTCCACGACGACCCGCGCTACGACCGGATCCAGGCGATCCTCCGTGAGGCCGTGGAGGACTACGCGGAGTGCGCGGGCGCCGCCTGCCGCAAGCCGATCCCGCCGCTGCCACAGCCGGGCCGCTGAGCCCCTGGCAACCCGGGATCAGCCCGGCGCCGCCTCGAGCTTGCCGAGCAACTCGGCGAAGAAGTCGGAGCGGGTGACGACCGCATGGACCCGGCCGGCGGTCGCGATCGGGACGATCAGGACCCGGTGGTGGAGGAAGGTCTCGGCGAGCTGGGTGTCGGAGTAGTCGTCCTCGACGACGACGTGGTCGACGGTCAGGTAGTCGCGGATCGGCTCCTCCCGGCAGGAGAGGCGGCGGTCGATCGTGTCGTCGATCGAGCGCCGGATCATCGCCGCCGAGCTGAGCTCGCCGACGTAGCCGGGGAAGAGCGCGGTCATGAACTCGCGTTCGCCGAAGATGCCGGCGAAGCTGCCGTCGTCCTCGACGGCCGGCAGCGCCGGCAGGCCGCTGTCGAGGACGCGCCGGGCGGCGACGGCGACCAGCTCGTCGGCGGCGAGCGGCTCGACCTCGCGGATCACCGAGCTGACGATCGAATCCGGCATTGCCCCTGCTATACCACCACGTAGCGCACGAGCACGTAGGCGGTTGCGATCAGAAGCGAGGTCGCGGCGACCGGGACCCCGACCCGCAGGAACGACATGAACCCGATCGGGTGACCGGCCCGCTCGGTCAGGCCCGCCGCGGCGACGTTGGCGGCGGCGGCGATGATCGTCGCGTTGCCGCCGAAGCCGGTGCCGAGGGCAAGCGCCCACCAGTAGGCGGCGTCGCCGGACTCGTTGAGCTCGTTGACGACCGGGATCATCGCGGTCGCGAACGGGATGTTGTCGACGAGCGCCGCTCCGATCCCGCTGATCCAGAGGACGCCGAGGAGCTCCGCCGTCCGCTCGCCGCCGGTCAGATCCTTGACCGCGTCGGCCACGTGCCCGATCGCTCCCGACTCCTCGAGCGCCCCGACCATCACGAACAGGGCGACGAAGAAGAACAGGGTCGGCCACTCGATCCGCGCCAACGCCTGCTCGAGCGGGATCCGGGTGACGAGAAGCCCGACCGCGGCGCCGGTCAGCGCCACCGTGGCCGGCTCGATGTGGAGCGGCTGGTGCGCGAAGAAGGCGAGCACGGTCAGGACGAGCACCGGGACCGTGCGCCGGAGCTCTTCGGCGTCGCGGATCGAGGCGGCCGCGTCGAGCTCCATGATCGCCGCGCGGTTTCGATCCGCGATTTGCAGGTGGCGCCGGTAGAAGCCGTAGAGCCCGGCGATCACGATCGCGAAGGTGATGACGGCGACCGGCGCAAGGTTGACCAGGAACTCGTTGAACGTGAGGCCGGTGGCGCCGGCGATGATGATGTTCGGGGGGTCGCCGATCAGCGTGGCGGTGCCGCCGATGTTGGAGGCCATGACCTCGATCACGATCAGCGGGATCGGGTCGATGTCGAGCGCATCGGCGAGCAGGAAGCTGATCGGCACGACCAGCAGGATCGTCGTCAGGTTGTCGAGAAAGGCCGACAGCACCGCCGTCGTGCAGGCGAGGTAGAGCACCATCCGCAGTGGTTCCCCCCGGGAGAGCTGGCCGGCCCGGATCGCGATGTAGTCGTAGACCCCGGTCTGCTGGGTCAGATAGACCAGGATCATCATCCCGGCGAGGAGCCCGATCGTGTTGAAGTCGACCGACTCGATCGCGGCCTCCTGACCGAAGCCCGGAACGAGGAGGACGACGATCGCGGCCCCGAGCAGGGCGACCTTCGTCCGGTGGAGGCGCTCGCTGGCGATCAGCGCGAGCGCGATCAGGAACGTCGCGACGGCTACCGCCATGGCGGTGTCGGCTCGGAAGTTCGATCAGCGGGCGGCATCAAGCGACTGCCGACCAGACTTCCCGGCTCACCGGATGGGACCGTAGCGGACCCCCGTATCCCATGGCGACTGCGGACGGCTCTCACCGGCCGCCCGTCCGTGTGTCGCCTCAGCCGATCGCCGCGCCGATCCGTCGCCGCACCGCCCGCAGCCGCTCGATCAGCTCCGGCGGCTCGCGGACCTCGATCTCCCAGGGCAGCATCGCCACGCGCAGGGCCAGCCAGTCGAGGTCGTCGTCGCCGGTCCGGTACTCGCACGCGTCGGGGCCGGCGGGCTCGACGGCTCCCCAGAGCCACGGCCGCTCGCGCAGCTCCGCGGCCGGGCAGTGGACGATCACCACCGCCTCGTGGGCCTGGGGGGCGCCGGCGAGGTTGGCGGCGACGTAGGCGGCGGGATCCTCCTCGCCCGGCAGCGTCCGTGGCTCGAAGCGGCCGCCGGCCGGGGCGGGGGAGGAGAGGCGATCGACGCGGAACGTGCGCCAGTCGAGCCGGTTGCGGTCCCAGGCGACCAGGTACCACCGACGACCGAGGTTGACGATCGAGTGCGGCTCGACGAGGCGCCGGGACTGCTCGCCGTCGCGGCCACGGTAGGCGAAGCGGATCCGCTCGCGGTCCCGGCAGGCGGACGCGATCACGGTCAGGCTCTGGGGATCGACGCTGGGCCCGGGGCCCGGCAGGGTGGCGGTGGCGCCGCCGAGGGCGCTGACCCGCCGCCGCAGGTGAGCCGGGAGGACCTGCTCGAGCTTGACCAGCGCCCGGACCGAGGCCTCCTCGATCCCGGCGACAGCGGCCTGCGCCGCCGTCCGCAGGCCGACGGCGATCGCGATCGCCTCCTCCTCGTCGAGCAGCAGCGGCGGCATCGCCGTCCCCGCCCGCAGCCGGTAGCCGCCGGCCGGCCCGCTCAGCGACTCGACCGGGTAACCGAGGTCGCGGAGCCGGTCCACGTCGCGGCGGATCGTCCGCCGCGATACCTCCAGCCGCTCCGAGAGCTCCGATCCGGGCCAGTCGCGGCGCGCCTGCAGGAGCGACAGGAGCTCGAGCAGGCGGCTTGATGTCGTCGTTGCCACCCGCTGATAATCG
>DASSEM010000155.1:0-18395 GCA_035695265.1 Solirubrobacterales bacterium | reverse complement strand
CGGCCAGGGTGGCCGCGACATAGGTGGAGTTGCCGTCGGTCGAGATGAATCGATCGGCGGCCGCCCGCCCGCCAGCCGCGGATGCGACCGACTCCACGCCGGGGATCGAGCCGAGCTCGCCGGCCACCTCGCGGATCTGCTCCGCTCCCGCGGCGGAGCGGATCGGCGAGTCGGGAGCGAGCAGGGCGATCACCTCGGCAGTGGGCTCGCTTCCGCTGGCCCGCTCGATCCGAGCCTCGGCCCGAGCGGAGTCGGAGTCGGGGTCGGTGAATCCGCCCTCGGCCTGCAGGAGGCCGAGCACCGGCCCGCCGACCCCGGCCGCGAGGACGGCAAAGGCCGCGGCGACCAGGAGCACGCGCTTGGGGTGAGCACTGATTCGATCGGCGAGTGACCTGAGCATCGAAGCCTCCTCTGGGAGCAAGCGGTTGACGATCGTCAATGTACAGCTGTACATGTACATCTGTCAAGTAAGGCGCTATGTTGTTCCCATGGAGGCGACGCGGAAGCAGCAGGAACGGACCCCGCGCGGGCAGGGGGTGCTGCTGCGCGACCGGCTGATCGACGCCGCACTGACCCTGCTCGACGACGGCGCCGAGCCGGCCGAGGTCTCGATCCGCGGCGTGACCAGACGGGCAGGCGTCTCCCCCACCGCCTTCTACCTGCACTTCGAAAGTCGCGAGGCGCTGATGCGCGCCTGCGTCGAGCGCGTCTTCGTCGACTTCCGCAAGCGCAACCACGAGGCGGCGTCGCGGGGCGGCGATCCGGAGGACCGACTGATCAATGCCGGCATCGCCTACATCAGGTTCGCCCGCGAGCAGCCGGAGCGCTACGGGCTGATCTTCGGCTCGAACTGGGAGCAGGAGGGAGTGACCGGTGAATCGGGGGATCCGCTCGAGGTCGCCGACGCGGCGTTCGCGGACCTCGTCGAGCTCGTCGCCGCCTATACCGGGTCAGCGGACGGGCGCACGGTGGACCTCGACACGCTCGCCCTCGGGATCTGGTCCGGCATGCACGGCTTCGTCACCCTCTGTCACGCCAGCCCCGGCATGGCCACGCCGACAGCCGAGGAGTACGCGACGCTGCTCACCGCCGCCTGGCTCGGCCCGCCGAAGGACCGCGCTGCTGCTTCCGGTTCTACTGAGTGAGCGCCCAGAAGGAATGGGGAGACTCGGGGAACCCGTACTGGGTGATGCCGCTCTTGCCGAACGTGACGCCCTCCGCGAGGAAGTAGGTCGTCTCGCCGAGCGCCGCCAGCTGCGAGAAGCGCCAGACCGGGATCTCGATCCGGCCGCTCCCGTGGATCCGATCGGTCAATCCCCCGTCGACCCGCGACCAGCGGCCGGTCGCCGGATCGTAGGTCGCGATCTGGCCGCAGTAGAAGGCCACGAAGAGGTCGTCGGTGGCGATGCTGACCGGGTAGCACTCGCTCGAATCGAACGGCAACTTCTCGGTCCGGCTCCGCCGATCGGCCGCCGGGTCGTAGGACTGAAAGCGGGTCGGGTAGTAGTCGTAGGCCATCAGTCTGCCGTCGAGCCAGGAGGCGCTCGTGGCGTTCGGCGAGAGCTTCGAGGCCGGGAGCTCGTCCCAGGTGTCCGTCGCGGGGCTGTAGGACGCCCCGACCGCGGTTCTGGTCGCCGATCGATTCCCCCGGTCGAGGTCGGAGCCGAACGCGATCACCTCCTCGCCGGTCCAGACGAGATCGAAGAGGTTGAGGCTGACCGGCGCCATGGAGATTCCGGACCAGACGTCTGACTCCGGGTCGTAGGCGACGCCCTCGACGCGACCGCTGCCGTTTCGCGCCTTTCCGCCCCAGGCGATCAGCCGGTCGCCCGCCCAGACTGCCTCGACGTTGCCGGAGCGGAGCGTCGATGACGTCAGCTCCCGCCACTCGCCCGAGCCGGGCTCGAACGCGAGCCCCGTGGTCGGGCGATGCGCCGAGAAGCTCGTGATGATCACCTCCTCGCCGGTCCAGACGGCCGCTCCCCCGATCCCGCGCGGAGCCGCGGGAGTCGCCGTCCACTCCTCGTCGCCGGGGGCGTAGGACCAGCCGTCTCGAGAGCGGCCGCAACCGCCGTCGCCGCGGTAGTCATGAGCGCAGCCACCGAGCAGCAGCAGCCGGTCGCCGGCGCCCACGAAGATCGAGTTGTCGGAGACCTCCGGCGGCGCCGGAAGACGGGTCCACTCAGGCCGGGACGCAGAGTCCGAAGTCTCATCGTCCGGCTCGGCAGACCCGCACGCGCCGCCGGCCAGGGCGACGGCACCGAACAAGGCGAGCAGGAAGGCGCTTCTCATGTACCCCGTCTACGACGAGGGGATGCGGCGCGGTCCCGGTCGCTAATCGGCCGCCCCGCGCCCGAGCATCCCGCCCATCAGCTCCAGCGCGCCGGCCTTGTGGAGGTGGTCGTTGAGGTTGCCGCACTTCGGGCTCTGCACACAGGACGGGCAGCCGTCGGCGCACGGGCACTCGCCGACGAGGCGGGCGGCGTCGGCGACGAGGCGCTCGAACTCGTCGTAGCCGCGGCGCGAGATCCCGACGCCGCCGGGGTGGCCGTCGTAGATGAAGATCGTCGGCCGGCCGGTCTGCATGTGGACGTTGGTGGAGAGGCCGCCGATGTCCCAGCGGTCGCACATCGCAAGCAGCGGCAGGACCGCGATCTGGGTGTGCTCGGAGGCGTGGAGGGCGCCGAGCTGGACGTCGGGCGGCAGCGCCGCGGGGCCGGCGAGCTCGTCGGGTAGCACGTACCAGAGCGCCTGGGTCGGAAAGCTCTGCTCGGGCAGGTCGAGGGCGACGAAGTCGAACGCGTCCTCGCCGCTGCCGTCGCCGATTCGCTTCCGCTGAAAGCCGATCACCTGCTCGCTGACCGAGACGATCCCGAAGCTGAGCTCGACCCCGAGCACGTCGCGCTGGGCCTCGATCCGCTCGATGTAGATCTCGGTCTCGCGTCGCGGCTGGGTGTACCAGTCGCCGCTGAACGGCTCGACGATCGCGCGGCGGCGGCCGACGTCGAGCTCGCTGACCTCGTAGGAGCGGCCGAGATGGAGGTAGATCGCCCCGGGGTGGACGGTCGAGAAGGCGCGCTCGGCCTCGACCGTGCCGAGGAGCTCGCCGCTGGAGGCGTCGACGACCGTGACCGCGTCGGCCGAGGCGGAGCGGCGGCCGACGCCGGCGGCCGGGTAGTCCGACCCCCGCACGGCAAGCAGCCCGCCGCGCCCGCGCCGCAAATGGCCGTGGGCGACGAGCGCCTCCGCCCGCTCGCGCCAGCCCGGGCCGAGGATCTCGTCGTCGCGTGCGGCCCCGAGCGGCGCCTCGAACGCCGCGGCGACGAGATGGGCCGACTGGATCCGCTCGTTGCCGGGGTCGAGGATCGCCGCCTCGACCGGCCTGGTAAGGAACTCGTCCGGATGCCGGCAGAAGAACTGGTCGAGGCCGTCGATCCCGGCGAGGTAGACGGCGAGCCCGTCGCGGCGGCGGCCGGCTCGCCCCCACATCTGCCGCAGGCTCGCGACCGTGCCCGGGAAGCCGACGCAGATCGCCGCGTCGAGCTCGCCGATGTCGATGCCGAGCTCGAGCGCGTTCGTGGCGACGACCGCGCGCAGCTCACCGGCGGCGAGCCGCGCCTCGACCTCGCGCCGCTGCTCGGGGGTGTAGCCGGCGCGGTAGGGCGCGATCGCCGCGGCGAGGTCGCGGCGGCCGCGCTCGGCGAGCTGGTCGCTCGTGAACTTGTGGATCAGCTCGGCCCCACGGCGGCTGCCGACGAAGCAGATCGTCCGCGTGCCGGCGATCGTCAGCTCGCAGAGCATGTCCGCCGCCTCCGCCAGGGCCGAGCGGCGGGCGCCGGCGGCGCGGTCGGTCAGCGGCGGGTTCCAGATCGCGATCCGCCGCCCGGCCCGCGGCGCCGCGTCGGTGTCGACCGCGTGGAACGGGGTCCCGACGAGGCGCTCGGCGAGCTCGACCGGGTTGGCGATCGTCGCCGAGGCGAGGATGAACCGCGGCTCGGAGCCGTAGCGCGCGGCGATCCGCCGCAGGCGCCGCAGGACGTTGGCGACGTGGGAGCCGAAGACGCCGCGGTAGACGTGGGCCTCGTCGACGACGACGAAGCGGAGGTTGGCGAAGACGTCGCCCCAGTTGCGGGGGTGGGGAAGGATGCCGACGTGGAGCATGTCGGGGTTGGTCAGGATCAGGTTCGAACGGCGCCGGATCGCCGGCCGCTCCTCGCGCGGGGTGTCGCCGTCGTAGATCGCCGGCCGGCCGCCACCGGGCGCAACCTGTGCGAGCTTCCGCGCCTGATCCTGGGCGAGCGCCTTGGTCGGGTAGAGGTAGAGGGCGCGGACCGCGGGGTCGCGGGCGATCGTGTCGAGGACGGGCAGGTTGAACGCGAGCGACTTCCCCGACGCGGTTCCGCTGGTGACGATCACGTTCGCCGCCTCGCTCGCCCGCAGCGCCTCGATCTGGTGCGAATACAGGGAGCGGATGCCGACCCGCTCGAGCGCCGCCCGGAGGTCGGGATGGAGCCGGCCGGGAAGCGGCGCCTCGCTCGCCTCCTGCTCGCGCTCGGCGCTCTCGGCGACGAGGCGCCCATCGGCGCGTCCGGGGTCGATCGCGGCCCGCCACGCCTCGTCGACCGCGGAGCCCCATGGCAGATCGGTCGCGGTTGAAGGAGGCTTCACCATGCCCAAGTTAGGGAAGGCGGTCCGGCCGCGACCGGCAAAGGGGGCCGTCGGCCGTCACCTCGCCGGTGAGCTGCAGATTGCTGTCCTCAGAGAGCACCAATCTGCAGTTGACCCGGAGTCAGTTCGCGATCCGGGCCGCGACGCGGATCGCGTCGAGCGCCTCGACGTCGTGCAGGCGGTGGACCTGGGCGCCCTTGGCGGCGGCGAGCGCGGCGAGCGCGGTCGTGCCGTTGCCGCGGGCATCGGCGCCCAACCGCCCCTCCCACGAGCCGGCCAGGAGCGCTCCGACGAAATCCTTGCGGGAGAGCGAGACGTACAGCGGCCGTCCGAGCGCGTGGAGCTCGTCGAGCCGCCGCAGGACCTCGACGTCGTCGGCCACGGTCAGGTCGAAGTCGAGGCCGGGATCGATCGCGATCGCCTCCTCGGCGACCCCGAGCGCGACCGCGCGCTCGATCCGCTCGGCGAAGAACGCCTTCAGCCGGTCGACGACGTCGTCGTAGCGCGGCGCCGGCCGATCGACCCGCGGCGGCCCCTCGATGTGCATCAACACGTAGCCGCAGCCCGCGGCGCCGACCGCCTCCAGCATCTCGTCCCGGCCGCCGCCGATGTCGTTGACGGCGACGGCCCCGGCAGCGACCGCCGCGCTCGCGACCGCCGGCACGAAGGTGTCGGCGCTGACCGGGGCCCCGGCTTGCGCGGCGAGGCCGGCGATTGCGGGGATCAGCCGCTCGATCTCCGCCTCCGGCGCGACCGGCGGCCCCGAGCGGGCGGCGACGGCGCCGACGTCGAGCATCTCGAAGCCGAGCCCGGCCAGGACGACGCCGTCGCTGACCGCCTGCTCGGCGGTGCCGCTGCGGGCCCCCGCGTACATCGAGTCGACGGTGACGTTGACGATCCCGGCGCCGATCACAGCGCCGGGCGCGTCGAGATCGAGCGTGCGGTCGGCGAGCCGCCAGGCAGGCATTCTCGAACTACGCGGGCCGGAAGACGTCGTCGTAGTCGGCGACGTCGAAGTCGACCTCGTCGCTGCGACCGTCGGCGTGCGCCGCGAGCGATTCGAACAGGGCCGTGAAGAACTCCCAGGTCCGCAGCGGCGGCCGCACCTCCCAGCGGACCGTCCCCGGCTCGTCGGGATGGCCGCCGAACTCGTGCGGCGTCCCAGCGGTGATGATCAGCTCGTCGCCCTCGCGCAGCACCCGTTCCTCGCCGTCGACCGCCGCCCGCAGCGCTCCCGAGAGGACGACGAAGCGCTCCTCCTGGTCGGGATGGAGGTGCGGCGGCGCCGGCGCCCCGCCGGGCGCGTAGGTCGACTCCATGACGAGCAGCTCGTCGCTCTCGGCGACCCGCTCGAGCGTCTGCCCGGTGAACGGGTTGGTCAGCACGGCTTCCACGGCTTCCACTATCTCAGCTTCGGTTCACGCCGCCAACCGCGCCCGGCCCAATACCCTCAGCCGGCGCCCGATGGCCCTGCGCTGCCTCTACACCGACCTCGACGGGACCCTGCTCGGCAGGTTCGGATCGCTGTTCGCGGACGCCGACGGCAACTTCTCGCGCAACCAGGCGCTGATGCTCGAGGCATGCCACCGCGCCGGCGTCGAGGTCGTAGTCATGTCCGGGCGCCGCGAGGCCCAAGTCCTCTCCGACTCGCGGCTGATGGGCCAGAGCTCCTACATCTACGAGGCAGGCTGCGGGATGGTGATCGACCGCGAGCGCACCTTCCTGACCGGCCCCGACTGGCTGCCCGACGAGCGCGGCAACCCGGCCGAGCGGATGATCGCCTCCGGCATCCCCGAGCTGCTGTTCGAGCGTTTCGCCGGCCGGCTCGAGTGGCACGCGCCCTGGCACGAGGGGCGCGTCCTCTCGCTGCTCTTCCGCGGCAAGGTCGACGTCGCCGCGGTGAACGAGCTGATCGCCGCCCACCCCGACGGCGCCGGGCTCCGCTTCCTCGACAACGGCGCGATCAGCCGGCCGATGGAGGGGATCGAGATCGCGCACGCCTACCACCTGGTCCCCGGTGGCGCCAGCAAGGGGGCAGCGGTCGCCGCCCACATGCGTGCCCGCGGCTACTCCACCGCGGAGTGCATCGCCGCCGGCGACTCGATCGAGGACCTCGGCGCTGCCGGGCACGTCGGCCGCTTCTTCTGCGTCGCCAACGGGCCCGACCGGGACGAGGCGCTGCGGGCCGCGCTCGGCGCCTTCGACAACGTCACCGTCACCGAGGGGCGGATGGGCGACGGCGTCTACGAGGCCGTCGTCTCGACGCTGGCCGAGCGCTGAGCCGCGCCCGCCGCGGGCGGAACCGGCGACCGAAGCGCGATGCTGCACTAGGCTTCGCGGCGCTCGGATCAGAGCCGGGCGGGAACACGACCCGGAGAGGGAGAAGCCTTGCGAAAGCTCACGCTGCTGTCGGCATTCGTCATCGCCTTGATCGCGGCGCCGCCCGCGCTTGCCGCGCCGCTCGCGCCCGATGCCATCGACGGCGATCTGACCTGCGGGGAGGTGACCGCCGACGGCAACGTCAGCGGCGCCACCGGCCAGACCTGGTGCGGCTCGATCCGCGCGAGCGACGACATCACCTCGACGGTCTCGCCGGCGCTGCCGACCCAGCCGACCGGCAGCGACCCCCGGGTCCGCAGCACGACCAAGACCTTCGACGGCGTTCCGCTCGACGTCAACGTCGCCTTCCCCGACACCGGCAGCGCCCCCTACCCGGTCGTCGGCATGTTCCACGGCTACGGCGGCTCGAAGTCGAGCTTCAAGTCGATGCAGCACTGGCTCGACCAGGGCTACGCCGCCTACTCGCTGAGCCAGCGCGGCTTCGGCGAGTCCTGCGGCAGCCAGGAGTCACGCGATGCCGACCCGGCCGGCTGCGCGAAGGGCTACGTCCACCTGATGGACGTCCGCTACGAGGTCCGCGACACGCAGCTCCTGCTCGGCAAGCTCGTCGACGAGGGTCTGATCCAGCCCGACGGGATCGCCGCGACCGGCGGCTCCTACGGCGGCGGCATGTCGCTGGAGCTCGCCGCGCTGAAGGACCGGGTGATGCTCGAGGACAACACCCTCGTCCCCTGGGAGAGCCCCGAGGGCACGCCGATGAGCCTCGCGGTGGCGACGCCGAACATCCCGTGGAGCGAGCTCACCTACGCGCTCGCTCCGAACGGCAACAACCTCGACTACATCGAGGACGCGGGCTACTTCGGCCGCACCGGCGTGATGAAGGAGTCCTACGTCCAGGGCCTCTACGCACAGGGGTTCAAAGCTCCGACCGGCAGCGACCCGCGCGCCGACATCAGCGGCTGGAAGGCGCGGCTCGACGCCGGTGAGCCCTACGACGACGATCCCGCCGTGCGGTCGATGATCGACGAGATCAACAGCTTCCACTCGGCCTACGGGGTGGACCACAGCGTCTCGCCGGCGCCGCTTCTGATCAGCTCCGGCTTCACCGACGACCTCTTCCCGGTCAACGAGGCGACCCGGTTCTACAACCGGACCCGGGCCGAGCATCCGGACAGCCCGCTGGCGCTGTTCTTCGGCTCCTTCGGCCACGCCCGCGGCCAGAACACCCCCGGCGTCGTCGGCGCCCTCAACGACGCCCAGGACGAGTGGGTCGCCCACTACCTGAAGGGCACCGGGACCGCTCCCGCCTCGAACGTCACCGCCTACACCCAGGCGTGCCCGGACGGGACCGACGGCGCCGGCCCCTACACGGCGCCGGACTGGGCCTCGATCGCGCCGGGCGAGATCCGCGTCGTCGATGACGGCGGCGCCCAGACGGTCGACCCGGCCGGCGGCGACACCGCCGTCGGCGCGGCCTTCAACCCGCTCAGCGGGACGGCCTGCACGAGCACCCCCGGCGGCGAGGAGCCGGGAACCGCGAACTACGAGCTGCCCGCCGCGCCGGCCGGCGGCTACACCGTGATGGGCGCGGCCACGGTGGTCGCGAGGATCACCCTGCCCGGCGACACCTCCCAGATCGCCGCCCGGCTCGTCGACGTCTCGCCCGACGGGACGACGAAGACGCTCGTCGAGCGCGGCCTCTGGCGACCCGAGAACAAGGGCCTGCAGGTCTTCCAGCTCTTCGCGAACGGCTGGGAGGTCGAGGAGGGCCACGTCCTCCGCCTCGAGCTCCTCCCCCGCGACGCGGCGCAGACGACCCCCGGCGGCTTCCTCAGCAACTACGGGCGCCCATCCGACGACCAGCAGGCGGCGACGATCGAGGAAGTCGACATCCGCGTCCCGGTGCTCGAGGCGCCGGGCTCGCTCGGCGGCCTCGTCGCCGACCCGGCCCCGAAGGTGCTGCCGAAGCGGCCCGGCGTCGAGCTCGCTCCCGGCTACGAGGCGATCGGCGCCGTCGCGATCCGCGGCGACCTCGAGCTGACCGGAAAGCCGAAGGTGAAGGGCAAGCGGCTGCGGGCGAAGATGACCTGCGACGACGATGCCAGCTACAGCTGCCGCAAGGCGCGGCTGAAGCTGAAGGGCGCCCCGAAGGGCAAGCGCGCCCGCGGCAAGAACGCCGTGCTCGTCCGCGCCAAGGACATCCGCGTCGACGCCGGCGACACCAAGAAGCTGAAGCTGAAGCTGACGAAGCGGGGCCGGAAGCTCTTCCGCGGCCGCCGCGACGTCGGCAAGCTGCGGGCGGAGGTCTTCATCCGCGGCGAGTCGGCCGGCTTCACGACGGTTCGCTAGGGCCCGTCAGGGGGTTCCGCCGAACCCGCGCCGGGCGGCGCCCGGCGCGGGTAAATAGGCTGCGCGCGTGAGCCCGCTGCCACCGGTTCCGGTCGCCGCCGACAACCTGCTCGCCGCGCGGGAGCTGATGGCGTTCACGCTCGGCTTCCACATCATCCTCGCCTGTGTCGGCGTCGCCCTGCCGGCGATGATGCTGATCGCCGAGTACCGCGGGCGCCGCCACGACGACGAGGTCGCGCTCGACCTCGCCCAGCGCTGGTCGAAGGCCGCGGCGGTGCTGTTCGCGGTCGGCGCCGTCACCGGCACCGTGCTCTCGTTCGAGATGGGGCTGCTGTGGCCGCGGTTCATGGAGCGGTTCGGCGACGTGTTCGGGACGGGCTTCGCGATCGAGGGGATCTTCTTCTTCATCGAGGCGATCTTCATCGCGATCTACATCTACGGCTGGAAGCGGGTCGAGGGCTGGAAGCACTTCTGGACGGGCGTCCCGATCGTGATCGCCGGCATCGGCGGCGCCTTCAGCGTCGTCGCCGTGAACTCGTGGATGAACCAGCCGCAGGGCTTCGAGCTCGACGCGGCCGGCAACGTGATCAACGTCGAGCCGCTGACCGCGCTGTTCAACCCGGCCACGGTCTACGAGGTCCCGCACATGCTGCTCGCGGCCTACATGGTGGTCGGCTTCGGGCTCGCCTCGGTGTACGCGATCTCGATGCTGCGCAACCCGGCGAAGCGCAAGGACCGCCGCCACCGCCTCGGCCTGCTGATCCCGCTCACGGTGGCGGCGATCCTGACCCCGGTCCAGATCTTCGTCGGGGACGTCGCCGCCCGCGGCGTCGCCGATCACCAGCCGTCGAAGTTCGCCGGCTTCGAGTGCATCGAGGAGACCGGCCCGAACCAGACCGAGTGGATCGGCGGCATCTGCACCGACGAGGGCGTCAAGTGGGGGATCGGCATTCCCGGCCTCGACTCGCTGCTCGTCGGCTTCAGCACCGACACCGTCGTCACCGGGCTCGACCAGATCCCCGACGACGAGGAGCCGCCAGCGAACACGCTGCTCCACCTCGCCTTCGACGCGATGGTCGGGATCGGCTTCGCCCTGCTCGCGCTCGGAGCCTGGCTCGGCATCGTCTGGTGGCGGCGCCGCGACATACCGGAGACGAAGTGGTTCCTGCGCGCCGTCGCGCTCAGCGGGATCGCCGCGGTCGTCGCGATGGAGTCGGGCTGGATCGTCACCGAGGTCGGGCGCCAGCCGTGGATCGTCTACGAGGTGATGCGCACCTCGGAAGCCGTGACGAGCGCCGGCGGCCTCTGGTTCGTGCTCGGCGGGGCGATCCTCCTCTACGCCGCGCTGGGCACCGTCGCCGTCTTCGCGCTGCGCCGGATCGCCCGCCGCGAGGACCCGGGCGCCGACGTCACCGGGATCCCCTACGGCCCGCCGCCAACGCCTGACCGCGAGCCGGAGGAGCGGCGATGAGCAAGCCCGAGGTCGTCGCCGCGATCCTCGTCGCCGGGGCCGCCCTGTACGCGATCTTCGGCGGCGCCGACTTCGGCGCCGGGGTCTGGGAGCTCCTGGCGGCGCGGACCCGTGACCGCGGCCTGCGCGAGCGGATCGAGCAGCGGGTGGCGCTCTCGCTGGGGCCGGTCTGGGAGGCCAACCACGTCTGGCTGATCTTCACGCTCGTCGTCCTCTGGACCGGCTTCCCAGACGCCTTCGCGCCGATCATGGAGACGCTGTACGTGCCGCTCGCGGCGGCCGCGATCGGGATCGTCCTGCGCGGCTCCGGCTTTGCCTTCGGTCACGTCCTCAGCGCTGCGGCCGGGCAGCGGGCCCACGCGGTCTTCGCGATCTCGTCGCTGATCACGCCGTTCTTCCTCGGCTGCGTGGTCGGTGCGATCGCCGCCGGCGAGGTCGAGGCGGGCGGATCCGGGGACGCGCTCGGCTGGATCGGGGCGCTGCCCGTGCTCGTCGGCGTCCTCTTCGTCGCGAGCGGTGCCTACATCGCCGCCGTCTTCCTGCTCGACGACTGCCGCCGCGCCGGCGACGACGAGCTCGCCGCCTACTTCCTGCGGCGCTCGATCGCCGCCGCGATCGTGACCGGTGGGCTCGCCGTCGCCGGGCTGATCGTCCTCCACGCCGACGCCCGGCCGATCTTCGACGGCCTCCTCGACGAGGGGCTGCCGCTGATGATCGCCTCGCTGCTGTTCGGCCTGTTGACCCTCGCCGGACTGCTGCGCGGCTGGTCGCGGTCGCTGCGCCCGCTCGCGATCGGCGCCTTCGTCACCCTCGTCGCCGGCTGGGCCGTCGCCCAGTACCCCTACCTGCTGCCGGAGACCCTGACGGTCGAGGCGGGAGCCGGCGACGGGGCGGCGCTGACCGCGCTGATCGTCGTCTTCATCGCCGCGCTGATCGTCGTCGTCCCGGCGCTCGCGCTGCTCCTGCGCCTGGCGCAGCGGCGGGCCTTCGAGTAGGCCGCAGCCGGAACCCCCGCCGGGTACGCTGACCGTGATGAGCGGCAGCCACGCGACCGACGCCGAGGAGGAGTACCTCCAGACGCTGTTCTGGCTCCAGGAAGCGGAGCTGCCGATGACCGGCGCCAACGTCGCCCGGGCGATGCAGCTCTCGCCGCCGACCGTCCACGAGATGGTCGGCCGCCTGATCGACGACGGCTACATCGCCCGCCAGCCCGACAAGTCGCTGCGCTTCACCGACGACGGGCGCAGCCACGCCGAGGCGATCGTCACCCGCCACCGCCTGATCGAGCGCTTCCTCACCGACGTCCTCGGGATCCCCTGGGACGAGGTCCACGAGGAGGCCGAGCGGATGGAGCACGCGATGTCGCCGCGGCTCGAGGAGCGGATGCTGG
Source organism: Solirubrobacterales bacterium (assembly GCA_035695265.1). Lineage (GTDB taxonomy): Bacteria > Actinomycetota > Thermoleophilia > Solirubrobacterales > 70-9 > RHKX01. Next base: position 6,177 of record DASSEM010000155.1, on the reverse strand, counting down.
CCGCGATCGGCGACGCCAAGACCTGCCCGCACGGTCACCCGATCGTGCTCGCGGACCGGATCCGCGGGTCGCTGCTCGCCGACTGCGAGATCGGCGCGAGCGTCCGGATCCTCCGCTTCGAGAACGAGGCCGAGGAGCTCCTCCACTATCTCCGCGAGGCGGGCTTCGAGCCCGGCATGGAGGCGACGGTGAAGAGCAGCGACGAGGACGAGGTCGTGATCGCCTCCGCCGAAGGCGACCACGCGGTCTCGCGCAGCGTCGCCGAGACGGTCTCGGTCGTCGCTGACCCGGCGCCGCCGCCGCGAGCGGCCCTGCCCGAGCAGCTCGTCCTCTCGCGCGACAAGTACGGCCGCTGAGCGGCGGCCGGCGGTTGGCCGTGAAGTCGTCGAAACCCACGCTATAGGTGGGTTCCGTTGACCTCACGGTCGTCGGGAGCGGAGGATCCAGCCGGGACTATCTGACCGACGCCAGCGTCCGGGCGATCCGCGCGATGCCCTCGGGCACGTCGTCGGGCGGGACGCTCGCGAACGAGAGGCGGAGGCTGCGCTCGCCGCCCTCGAGCATGAAGTCGGGGCCGGCGACGAACGCCACCCCGTCCTCCTTGGCGGGGGCGAGCATCCGCCGCGTGTCGGTGCCCTCGGCGAGGTCGAGCCAGAGGAAGTAGCCGCCGCCGGGGACGACGAACTCGGCCTCGGGGATCTGCGCGCCGAGCTGCTCGACGACGGCGTCGCGGCGGGCCGCCAGCGCCGGGCAGACGAGCTCGATGTTGGCATCGAGCCCGCCGGAGCGGCAGAGCTCGAAGACGATCGCCTCGGCGAGCATGTTCGGCGAGATGTAGGTCTCGTTCGCGGCCTTGGCGAGGGCGCCGATCTCGTCCTCGGGCCCGATCAGGTAGCCGACCCGGACGCCGGGACTGACCGTCTTCGAGAACGAGGACGCGTGGACGACCTTCGCGTCGGTTCCCTCGGCGAGCGCCAGCATCGTCGGCAGCGGCTCGTCGCCGAAGCGGACCTCGCGGTAGGGGTCGTCCTCGAAGATCCAGAAGCCGTGCTCGGCGGAGAGCTCGACGAGGCGGCTGCGCTTCTGCTCCGACAGCGTGCAGCCGGCCGGGTTGTGGAAGTTGGGGATCACGTGGACCAGCTTCGGGCGATGGCCGTCGGCGAGTGCCTGCTCGAGGCCCTCGACCTCGATCCCGTCGGCCTCGAGCGGGATCCCGATCCGGTCGACGCCGAGCTTCTCCAGCATCAGCAGCGTCCGGTCGTAGGAGGGCTGCTCGACGACGACCTCGTCGCCGGGCGCGAGCAGCTGGCCGAACAGCATCCAGCCGGCCTCGAGCGAGCCGTTGGTGACCATGACGCGAGCCGGGTCGACGCCGCCGTGGCGCTCGCCGATCCATTCGCACAGCCCCGGGTGGCCGATCCCCGTCCCGTAGGAGAGCGCGCGGGTCGCGTCGCCGTCGAGCGCCGCCTCGGCGGCGGCGCGAACCGCATCGACCGGGAGCAGGTCGGCGCTCGGCGCGCCGCGGGCGAAGGAGATCAGCTCGGCCATCAGTCGGCCGAGTATAGGTGCGCCTCAGGAGCCGACAGGACTGGTGCTAGCGGACCTGTGCGGCCAGCACTTCCACCGCCTGCTCGACCGGCGGCAGCGAGCGCATGCTCTCCGCGACGCCCGCGGCACGCTCGCGGTAGGACTCCTCCCGAAGCAGCCGCCGAACCGCATCGGCGAGCCCCGCGATGACGCCGGCGCTCGGCAGGGCGAGCGCGGCACGGGTGGTCGGGTCATCGGCGAGCGCGACCCCGGCTCCAACCCGAGCCACGGCGTCGCCGTTGACCCATTGATCGCTGCTGAAGACCGGGACGACGACGAGAGGGCGGCCATGCGCGAGCGTCCCCAGGGTGGAGCCGAAGCCGCCGTGGCAGACCACCACCGTCGCGGCCGCCGTGGCGTCGTCGTGCCGAACCCAGGTCTCGACGTGGACGTTCGCCGGCACCGGTCCCAGCTCCTCGCCGCTCCGCTCCTGATCGCCGATCGTGACCAGGAGGCGGATGGGCAACGGCGCGAGGACGTCGATCGCAGCCCGGTAGAGCTGCGGGTAGTAGGGGAGGTGAGCGCCGGCGGCGACCGAGCCGAACGTGAGGTAGACGAGCGGATCGTCGTTGCCCGGCCACCAGTCGGGCAGCGGGGCCGGTGACACGTCCGCCTCGAAGCGGAAGCGGTGGGTAGTCCCAGATGTCGCGCCGGCGGGGTCCTCCAGCGACTCGGGCACCATCGTCAGGTATGGAGGCTCGCGCAGCCGGACACCCTCGGGGTCCGAGGGGAGCCCCAGACCGCGCCGTGCCTCGTCCACCCCGGGAGCCGCGATCCTGATCGACTCGTCCTCCAGCGCCGCGAGACCGAGTCCGACGCGAGCCATCGGAACCCCCTGTACCTCGGCGACGAGGCTCGAGCCGAACTCCCAGCTCTCCCTGACGATGACGTCCGGTCGCCACTCCTCGATGAACGTGGTCAGCCGCGGCAACCCGGCGGCCACGTCCAGCCCGGCGAAGAACTTCCCGATCATCACCGCATTGGCTGTTTGGAAGTCGAGCTTGGCGAACTCGCTCATCAGGGGCATCCACTCGTCCCGCTCGGGGGCGTCGAACGGCGCGAAGGGCAGGCCGGCCCGCTCGACGTTCGCGCCGAATTGCTCCTGGGCGGCCACCCGCACCTCGTGGCCGGCCCGCTCGCAGGCGCGTGCGAACGGGACCAGCGGACCCAAGTGTCCCGAGCTCCCGCGGGTCGTGAACAGGACTCGCATGACCCCACCCTAGGGCGAGCCATCCCAGGCCCAACCCCCCCGAGCTCGACTCCCGCGATCCCGTCGATCAGCCGCGGAGGATCTCGGCGGCGAGCCTGGCTGCCTCACTCGGGCTGCGACCGACCTGCACGCCCTTCGCCTCGAAGGCCTTCTTCTTCGCCTCGGCGGTGCCCGAGGAGCCGGAGATGATCGCGCCGGCGTGGCCCATCTGCTTGCCGGGCGGCGCCGTGAAGCCGGCGATGTAGGCGACGACGGGCTTGGTCACGTGCTCGGCGATGTAGTCGGCGGCGCGCTCCTCGGCGTCGCCGCCGATCTCGCCGACGAGGACGATCAGCTCGGTCTCGGGGTCGTTCTCGTAGAGCTCGAGGATGTCGATGAAGTCGGAGCCGACGATCGGGTCGCCGCCGATCCCGACGATCGAGGAGTTGCCGACCCCGGCCTGCTTGAGCTCGTTGCCGATCTGGTAGGTCAGGGTCCCCGACTTCGAGACGACGCCGATCGAGCCCGGCGCGAAGAACTGGGCGGGGATGATCCCGACGTTGGCCTTGCCGGGCGAGAGCGCGCCCGGGCAGTTCGGGCCGATCAGCCGCACCCCGGCCTCCCGCGCCTTCCAGTAGGTCGGCAGCATGTCGTGGACGGGAATGCCCTCGGTGATCGCGATCACCGTCCCGATCCCGGCGTCGATCGCCTCGTTGATCGAGGCGGCGGCGAAGCGGGCGGGGACGAAGACCATCGAGGTGTTGGCCCCGGCCTCGGCGACCGCCTCGGCGAGGGTGTCGAAGATCGGCACACCGTCGACGTCCTGGCCGCCCTTCTTCGGCGTCACGCCGGCGACCAGGTCGGTGCCGTACTCGCGGTTGCGGAGCCCGTGGAAGCTGCCCTCGCGGCCGGTCAGGCCGGAAACGACGAGCTTGGTGTCTTCGCCGACGATGATGCTCATGAGCCGGCCAGCTCCACAACCCGCTCGGCCGCTCCGAGCATCGTCTGCTCCTCATGCAGGCCTTCGAGTTTCGCCTCGCGCAGCAGCTCCAGGCCCTCCTCGGAGTTGGTGCCGTCGAGGCGGACGACGAGCGGCACGTCCATTTCGACCCGCTCGTAGGCCTCGATGATCCCGCGAGCGACCTCGTCGCAGCGGGTGATCCCGCCGAAGATGTTGAACAAGACCGCCGTCACCTTCTCGTCGGAGGTGATCACCTCGAGCGCGTCGACGATCGCGTCGGCCTTCGAGCCGCCGCCGGCGTCAAGGAAGTTGGCGGGCTCGCCGCCGGCGTTGGCGACGACGTCCAGCGTCGACATGCAGAGACCGGCGCCGTTGCCGAGGATGCCGACGTTGCCGTCGAGCTTGACGTAGGTGAGGCCCTTCTCCTTGGCGAGCCGCTCCTGCGGGTCCTCGGGTGGATCCTCGATCGCCGCCAGCTCCTCGTGGCGGAACAGGGCCGCGCCGTCGATCGTCACCTTCGCGTCGAGCGCCACGACCTCGCGGTCGGCGGTGACGATCAGCGGGTTGACCTCGATCAGCGTCGCGTCGTTGTCGTTGAAGGCGCCGTAGAGGGCGACGAGGATCGCAGCGACCCCGTCGACGACGTCCTCGTCGATCGCGGCGTCGGTCGCGATCGCCTTCGCGTCCTCGATCGCCAGGCCCGTGGCGGGGTGGACGTGGCGGCGGACGAGCGCGTCGGGGTCCTTCTCGGCGATCTCCTCGACGTTCATGCCGCCCATCCGCGAGAGGATCACCAGCGGCTTCTTGGCCGAGCGGTCGAGGATGATCGAGGCGTAGTACTCGGCGTCGATCTCGGAGGCCGCCTCGACCCAGACCTCGTGGACGCGGAACGGGCCCTCGCCGCGGGGGCCGCTGATGTCCATGCCGAGGATCGCGTCGGCATGCGCGCGGGCCTCGTCGGCGTCCTTGGCGACCTTGATGCCGCCGGCCTTGCCACGGCCGCCGATCAGGACCTGGGCCTTGATCACGCACGGGAAACCGATCCGCTCGGCGGCGGCGACCGCGGCATCGACCGAGTCGGCGGGCTCGCCGGCGGGCACGGCGACACCGGCGCGCGCGAAGAGCTGCTTTCCCTGGTATTCGAGTAGGTCCATGGGTGATCGGTGCGCCCGCGAGCGGACAGCGGCCGAGACCCTATCCGAACCCCGACCGGCACCCCACGCCGCCGACCAAGGCGATTTGATTACGGATCACAGATCGGGGTATGAGGACTACGACAGGGCAAGCCAAGAAAGGGAATGACCAAATGAGCACATGGACGTTCATCACCAATCACGCCCGGGTGATGATGGTTATCTCGCAGGATCCGACCGTTCGCCTGCGCGACATCGCATCCGCACTCGACATCACCGAGCGGGCCGCGCAACGGATCGTCACCGAGCTGGTCGACGAGGGCTACCTGAGCCGGAAGCGCGAGGGTCGCCGCAACACCTACACGATTCACCCGAGCAAGCGGCTGCGCGCAGCGCCGGCGAGCAGCACCGAGATCGGCGAGCTCATCGACCTCCTCCTCGAGAGCAACGAGAAGCCGCTGCGCCTGGCGAGCTAGGCCAGGCGACGGTAAGGGGCCGAGACGGCGCGGGATGCCATAATCCCGCGCCGTCATGCCCCTACCGAAACGCAGCGAGATCGAATGGGTGACCGTGGATTGCTACGGGACGCTCATCGATTGGGACAAGGGAATCTCCGATGCGTTCCGGGCGGAGGCGGAGGAGGACGGGCTGACGCTCGACGTCAAGAGCCTGCTGATGCGCTTCTACGAGATCCAGTACGAGGTCATGGCCGGCTCCTACGAGCTCTACGCCGAAGTGCTGCGCCGCGCCACGGTCAAGGCGGCCGGCGAGGTCGGCTGGAGCCTCGAGCCGTCGCGGGCGCAGTTCCTGCCCGACTCGATCGGCGACTGGCAGCCGTTCCGCGAGGCGAACGCGGCCATGGACCGGCTCGGCCAGAAGTACAGCCTCGGGATCGTCTCCAACATCGACGACAAGCTGCTCGGCGTCTCCCGGCGCCACCTGCGGACCGAGCTCGATCTCGTCGTGACCGCCCAGCAGGTTCGCAGCTACAAGCCCGAGCCCGCCCACTTCAAGGAGTGCGCGCGGCGGATCGGCCGCAAGAAGGGCTGGGTTCACATCACCAGCGGCCATTACTCCGACGTCGAGCCGCTCGTCAAGATGCGGGTGCCGGTGATCTGGATCAACCGCCGCGGCGAAAAGCTCGACAGCGGTGCCAAGAAGCCCACCGTGGAGGTCAAGAACCTCCGCGATGCGGCCAAGAAGCTGGGCTGCTGAGGCAGCATGGGAACGCTTGAGGCCCCGCTCCGGCAGCTCCTGCCGGAGCCGGGGAGCACGACCGTCGGCGGGCTCCTGGCGGGCTTCGAGCC
>DASSEM010000154.1:0-19306 GCA_035695265.1 Solirubrobacterales bacterium | reverse complement strand
GCAGACCGCGTTGACGAGGACACCGCTTCCGGCCCAGCGGTCGGCGTAGAGCCGCGAGAGCGACAACTCCGCCGCCTTCGCCACCGAGTACTCGCCCATCTTCGCCGAGGGTCGCTTGCCGGCGGTCGAGGCGACGTTGACGACGCGGCCCCAGCCGCGCTCGGCCATCGCCGGCAGCGCCGCCCGCATCAGCCGCATCGGCGCCATCACGTTCAGCTCCCAGGCCTCCGTCCAGGCTTCGTCGGGGATCTCCTCGAGGTCGCGCCAGGTCGCCGTCCCGGCCCCGTTGACGATCACGTCGAGGGCGCCGACGCGATCCTCGGCGACGGCCAGGATCCGCTCCGCGGCGCCGGTGGTCGTGACGTCGATCGCGAGGTGCCCGGCGCGGCCGTTGACGGCGGCGCCGGCGCGCCCGCATTCGGCGGCGGCCTCGCCGAGCTCATCCTCGCTACGGGCGACCAGGAGGACCTGGGCGCCCGCCTCGCAGAGCATCCTCGCCGTGGCGCGGCCGATCCCGCGGCCGGCGCCGGTGACGACGCAGCCGCGGCCGGCGATTCCGAGGTCCATCAGCGTCGCTCCGTCGTGACTACGTCGGCGCCCGCGGCAAGGATCCGGTGCACCGGGCACTTGCCGGCGATGACCATGAGCCGCTGCCGCTGCTCGGCGTCGAGGCCCTCGGGGAGCGTCACTGCGACGTCGAAGCGGGCGGTCTCACCGGCGCGCGGGCTGCCGGCGAAGTCGACCTCGACCTCGAGCCCCTCGACGTCCCATCCCTTGCGGTTCGCGTAGAGCGTCGCCGTGATCGCCGTGCACGAGGCCAGCGAGGCGGTCAGCAGGCGCGTCGGGGAGGGACCGGAGTCGGCGCCGCCGGCGTCGCGAGGCTCGTCGGCGAGGATCTCGTGGCCGTCGATCGTGACGACGTAGGCCAGGCCGTCGCTGTGGCGGGCGACCGCGCGCATCAGCCGCCCCCCTTGCGATCCCCGCGGCCCTCGAACAGGGCCGGGTCGGAGACGTCGGTGAAGCGGGCCATGGCGTAGATGAGGTCGGCGGCTCGGTTCAGGTAGGCCACGACCGCGGGCGAGGCGAGCTCGCCGGCGGCGGCGAGGGCGGCGACGCGGCGCTCGGAGCGGCGCAGGGTCGCCCGCGCGAGGTCGAGGGCAGCGGAGAGCTCGGTGCCGCCCGGGATCACGAACTTGGGCGGCAGGTCGACCTGCTCCATGTAGCGGTCGATGGTCGGCTCGAGGGCGTCGACCATCGCCGCGGTCACCCGGCTGACGCCGTCCTCGAGGCGGTCGGAGGCCTCCGGTGCCGCCGCGAGCTCGGCGCCGGCCACGAACAGGTCGCGCTGAAGGTCGATCAGGTCCCGCGCAACATCCTCGCGGCCGGCCCGGCAGAGCGACCGGGCGACGCCGAGCGCCGAGCCGGCCTCGTCGATCGCCCCGTACGCCTCGATCCGCGCGTCCGACTTCGGTCGCCGCCCCCCGTACCAGAGGCCGGTCGTGCCGTCGTCGCCCTTGCGCGTGTAGATCTTCATCCGCCGCCGGCGAGCGGGTTGAAGACGATCCCGGTGAGCAGCTTCGGGAAGAAGTAGGTCGACTTCGGCGGCATCGTCTCGCCGGCGTCGGCCACCGCGCGGACCTGCTCGACCGGGGTGGGGCGGAGGAAGAAGCCGGCATCGGCGTCGCCGCGGTCGACCCGGGCGACGGCCTCCTCGAAGTCGGAGCAGTAGGAGAGGCCGCGCTTGGCGGCGATGTCGTCGGTGCTCATCCCCAGCGGGCCGCGGAGGATGAGCGCCTCGAGCGCCGCGGCGTCGAGCGTCCGGTAGGCCTCGGAGGCGTCGGGAAGCGCCGCGGCGAGCGCGTCCTCGTCGCGGAGCCGCAGGCGGTACGGGGTGAGGTGGAAGGAGTCCATGTAGCCGAAGGCGATCGTGCCGTCCCCGGCGGCCGGGACGAGGTCCTCGGGTTCGTCGATCGCCTCGATCTCGAAGTGGGCCATCAGGGCCTCGCGCAGGGCGCGCTGCTTGTCCTCGTCGAGCCCGTGCAGGAGCCGGTGGGTGGCGACGACGCTGAGCCCTGAGTCGGTAAGCGAGACCAGGCAGGCGAGCGTGTAGCGGGCATCGTCGCCGGGGGCGGCGCCGACCTCGTCGGCGTAAGTCCGGGCGGTCTCGTAGCGGTGATGGCCGTCGGCGATCAGGAGCTCGGAGCCGGCGAGCGTCCCGGCGACAGCGGCGTGGACCTCCGGATCGGCGACCGGCCACGCGCGGTGGACGGTCCCGTCGGGGTCGGTGACGGCGCAGAACGGCTCGGCGGCGAGCGCCGGCTCGAGCAGGCTCCAGGCATCGCCGGAGTGGAGGACGAAGATCGGCGACAGGTTGTGCCCGGTCGCCCGGGTGAGGCGCAGGCGATCCTCCTTGGGGCCCGGCTGGGTGCGCTCGTGGGGGCGGATCAGGCCGGGCCCGTAGTCGGTGACCCCGATCCGGGCGAGAAACCCGCGGCGGGTACGCCGCTCGCCTCCCGGCGCCTCGTAGTCCTGCTCATAGGCCCAGATCGTCGGCCCGCCGTCGGCCACGAGGACGCCGTCGGCGAGCCAGCTTCCGAGCAGCTCGGCGGCGTGCTCATAGCGGTCGCCGGCGCCATCGGCCTCGGGGAGGTCCAGCGCGACGACGTTGTGCGGGGAGCGGGCCAGAAGCTCGCTGCGCTGATCGGGGTCGATGACGTCGTAGGGCGGCGCCGTGACGGCCTCAATCGGGACCCGATCGGGGTCGTAGTGCAGCGCGCGGAGCGGTCTCACCTCTGCCATCCGGCTCGCAGACTAGTGACCGCGCCGCCGCGGCCGCCGAGCGCGTCCTTCCAGCCGTTCCGTCCGACCCGTCGGCGAACATCTGTTCGGATTGAATAGAGAGATCGGTGAGAGAAACCGAGGTGGAACGGTGAGAATGCAAGCTGAGTATCGAAAGCTGAGAAACGCGGCCCACGCCGGCGAGCGGGCCCAGTTCGAGCGCCTGTCGCGGGATCCGACCTTCCGGCAGTTCCTGGCCCTGTGCATGTCGGAGCGGACCACATCCGACATCGGGCCGGTCGAGGTCCGCAGCGCCGACCCCGACACGGTCGCGCTCGCCGCGCACTGGCTGCGGCGCCTCTCGAACGGGCGGGTCGACTACCGGCTGCAGTTCGGCGAGGGCCAGGACGTCGTCGAGATGGTCCGTTTCTGGTCCGCCCGGCTCGGCATCGGCCACGACCGGATCCGCCTGCAGCGCTGGTTCCGGAGCCGGCCGCTGCCGCCGCGCGTACGCAACGCCGAGCTCGGCGTGATGACCGTCCGCAGCAGCAACGCCGACCTCCGCATCCGCCTCCACGGCTGGATCCAGCGGATCCGCGAGGAGGGGTTCCCGGAGCGCGCCCAGGAGGAGCTCTTCGAGCTGGCGAGCTGACCGGGCCGCGGCCCGCGGCGGGTCGGCCGGTCCGGCTCGCCATCTAGACTCGTCGCGCCTCGGGGCGTAGCGGAGCCTGGTACCGCGCCTGCTTTGGGGGCAGGAGATCCCCGGTTCGAATCCGGGCGCCCCGACTGTCCGGCGGTCTGAATCCGGCCGCTAGGAGGAAGCGGACGCGAAGCAGAGCATTTTTCCGGGAGTTATCTGGGTTCGCTTCCAGGCCGCGGCGCCGGTCGCCAGGAGGCGACCGCCTTGGCGACCGCGACGACGAGGAAGAGCTGCCCCGTCAGTCCCTCGGCGACCGCCATCGTCTGGCCGGGGTTGCCGGCCGGCACGAGGTTGCCGAAGCCGATCGTCAGCATCGTGGTGAAGCTGAAGAAGAGGTCCTGCGCCAGGTTGCCGTCGCCGTCGGCGCCGAAGAAGGGACCGTCCTGGACGACGCCGACGAACCGGTAGGCGAACGCGTAGAACATCCCGATCAGCAGGTAGGCCGCGATCGCACCGAGGATCGTCTGGAGGTCGACGGAGCGGCGCGAGATCAGGTGGCGGACGATGGCGATGGGGGCGACGAAGTAGAGGATGCAACCGGCGACGAACAGGCCCGGGTCGCCGTCGCCGCTGAGGCCGAACAGCGACGCGACGGCGGTGAGCGCAGCCGCGATGAGGAGCAGGTTGGTCGCCCGGCGGATCGAGGGCCTCGCCTGGGCGACCCTGAAGACCAGCCAGACGTTGAGCATCTGCGCGAGCAGGATGACCTCTCCGGCGTCGCTCTCGCTCAGCGCCACGGCGAGGACGTAGGTGAGAAGGATCGACAGCAGTACCGGCCCATAGCTGTCGATCGAGCCGAGCGCCTCCAGCAGGCGTCGCCCGGGCCGCGGCTGCTGGGCGACGCTCGCCTGCTCCATGGCGCGATTGAAGCGGATGGATCGGACCTCCCAACCGCCCCGGTCGGTCGCTGCCGGCCTCGGCCCTTCGGCGTACGCTGCGACGATGGACGCGGTGAGCAGGGGTCGAGCAGGCGGCAATGGCCGCGTCGACTCCCGCGCCCGCGGGAAGCGCGCGCGAGAGCTGGCGCCGCGGTCGAGCCACGGCAAGTGGTCGCCGGCCGCCGACCGGCGGGACGCCGTCGCGATCCTCGAGGCGCAGGCCGGCGATCGCGTCGCCGAGCTCGTACCGATCCGCTACGGCCGGATGCTCGCCTCCCCGTTCGCCTTCTTCCGCGGCGCCGCGGCGGTGATGGCCGCCGACCTCGCGGCGACGCCGCGCTCGGGCATCACCGTGCAGCTATGCGGCGATGCCCACCTCGCCAACTTCGGGGCTTTCGCAGCCCCCGACCGCAGCCTCGTCTTCGACGTCAACGACTTCGACGAGACGCTGCCGGGCCCGTGGGAATGGGACGTCAAGCGGCTCGTCGCGAGCGTCGAGATCGCCGGTCGCGATCGCGAGTTCGGCCGCAAGCAGCGGGTCCTCGCGGTGCAGGCGGCGGCCGGCGAGTACCGGGAGCAGATCCGGCGCCTGGCGAAGATGGGCAACCTCGAAGCCTGGTACCAGCGGGTCGACGTCGAGCTGATCCGGGAGCGCCACGCCGACGAGGTCGACGAGGCGGCGATCGCGGTGTTCGACCGCAATGTCGCGAAGGCGAAGCGGAAGACCTCGGCGCGGGCATTCGCGAAGCTCATCCGCGAGGTCGACGGTGAGCTGCGGATCGTCAGCGACCCGCCGCTGATCACGCCGCTGGCGGAGTTGCTCGACGACGACGCGCTGGCGGCCGCGACCGGCGACCTGCGGAGGATCCTGGGCGAGTACCGAGCGAGCCTGCCGCAGGGGCTGCGGAAGCTGCTCGACCGCTACCGCCTGGTCGACATGGCTCGCAAGGTCGTCGGGGTCGGCAGCGTCGGGACCCGGGCCTGGATCGTCCTGCTGCTCGGGCGCGATGGCGACGATCCGCTGTTCCTCCAGGTCAAGGAAGCGCAGCGGTCGGTGCTCGAGCCCCATGCGGGCCGGAGCATCTACGCCCGCCAGGGTCGCCGCGTCGTCGAGGGGCAGCGGCTGATGCAGGCGAGCGGCGACATCCTGCTCGGCTGGACCTCAGTCGACGGCGTCGACGGCCGGCGCCGCGACTACTACGTCCGCCAGCTCTGGGACGCGAAGGGATCGGCGCGGATCGACCTGATGGCGCCGCGGACGCTCGCCGTCTACGCCCGGCTCTGCGGCGGCGTACTCGCCAACGCCCACGCGCGCTCCGGCGATCGCGTCGCGATCGCCTCCTACCTCGGCGGCGGCGACCACTTCGACCGGGCGATGGTCGAGTTCGCGGCTCGCTACGCGGACCGCAACGAGGAGGACCACGCGGCGCTTCTGGCCGCGGCCGGATCGGGCCGGATCCGGGCGGACGTCAGCTGACCCGCCTGCCGCACGCCGCGTCCTTGCTGCGAGGCTCGTGGGACAAGTTGCGATCCCGCCTCCGTCGGCGCCGGGGCTAGACTTGCCCGCGGTGGCCGAGCTCGAGCAAGACGACGCGCGCGAGCGGGCGCTGAACCGCCTCAAGGCACAGCGCAGCTTCCGCGGCCTCGCCGTGACGGCGGTCGGCGTGCTGGTGCTGATGATCGTCATCTGGGCGCTCAGCGGCGGCGGCTACTTCTGGCCGATCTGGGTCGTCTTCGGCCTCGGGGTAGCGCTGGTGGCGAGCGGCTGGCAGGCCTACGGGCCCCGCCAGCGACCGATCACCGAGGATGACATCCGGCGCGAGATCGACGAGCAGCGATGACCGACCCGCAGGCGAGCCACCATCGTGAGCATCATCTGCGGACTCCGACCAGCGAGCTGCCGCACGACGCCAAGCTGCGGCGCCAGGCGCGGCACATGCAGATCCTCACCGGGGTCATGCTCCTCGTCTTGGCGATGCTCGTCTACAGCGCCCTCTTCGACCTCGACAACTGGTCGGAGTGGGTCGTCTTCGGGGCGATCTGCGCGACCGCCGTCGGGACGATCATCGCCGTCTCCACGCGCGGCTGACCGGCGGGCGATCCGCCGCTCCGCCGTCGCCCCGGGCTACCCTTCGACCGCCGGCCGGAGTGGCGGAATGGCAGACGCGATCGATTCAAAATCGATTGTCCGAAAGGACGTGTGGGTTCGAATCCCACCTCCGGTATGAGGCCTCCCACCCCGTCACGGCGGGCCGTTACCGTGCCCGGGCGATGTGTGGGCGCTTCACCCTGACCGACCCGAGCCCGCGACGGCTGGCGTCGCGGTACGACCTCGATCCCGACTTCGAGCTCGACGACCGGCCCCGCTTCAACATCGCGCCGACCGATCCGGTCGTCGCGATCAGGCGGGGGCGCGAGGACCGTAACGAGGCGGGGGTGCTGCGCTGGGGGCTCGTCCCCGGCCGCTGGGCCGAGAAGAAGGGTCAGCGGCCGCTGATCAACGCCCGGGCGGAGTCGGTCGCGACGCAGCCGGCGTTCCGGGAGTCGTTCGCCGAGCGCCGCTGCCTGATCCCCGCCGACGGCTTCTACGAGTGGCGGCGAGATCCCGACGGCAAGCAGCCGATCTGGTTCAGCGTCTCGGGAGAGCCGGGCGGCGAGCTGTTCTCGTTCGCCGGGGTCTGGGCGCGGCTCGAGCGGAAGGGCGAGCCCGCGCTGGTCAGCTGCGCGCTGATCACCTGCCCGCCGAATGCGACGATGCATCCGGTCCACGACCGGATGCCGGTCGTCCTCGCCCGCGATGCCGAGGCCGCCTGGATCGATCCCGGGGCCGGGGAGGAGGACCTGCTCGACCTGCTGCGCCCGGCGCCCGACGACGCCCTGCGGCTGCGCGAGGTCGGCGATGCGGTCAACGACGTCCGCGAGGACGGCCCTCAGCTGCTCGATCCGCCGCTGAAGCTGTTCTGAGCAGAAGCGCTCAGACGGCGGGGTTCGGGCGGGTCCCGTCCCAGTCGTCGCCGTCGTCGACCAGCGTCGGGTCCGATCGTCGCGGCGGCTCGGACCCCGGCTCGGTCTCCGCGCCGCCGGTGCCGGCGACCGCCCAGCCGCCACCGGGCGGCGGGGTCGGAGGCGTCGTGCGGCCCCCGGCCGGGCGCTCCTCCTCGACGTTCCAGGCCTGGTTGAAGCCCACCATGGCGACGATCAGCAGGAGGATCTGAACGGGGATGACGATCACGGTCAGCAGGCCGAGCAGGTCCTCGGGCAGGGCGGGGGATTCGAGCCCGGGCTTGTCGCGGGCGAACCAGCCCGGCGCGGCGACGGCCGCGAAGATGACCATGATCACGGCCAGCGCCGCCGAGACCGGCAGGACACCCCGGTTCCAGCGCATGACCAGGAAGGCGAAGAGCAGGTAGAGCGCCGCCCAGGCGAGGGTCATGATCCCGACCGTGCTGCTCTGCAGGCGGGTCCAGCCGCCGAGCGTGATGATCACGAGCAGGACCGCGGAGATGATCAAGACGAACGCGACGATCGCCTTCGTCGTCTTGGCCTCCGGCTTCTCCCGGTTGGGATGCCAGAGCTCGTAGCCCTCCCGTGGCTCAACAATACCTCGCGGCATCGCGAGCAAGCATATGAGCTTCGACGGTCAAATGAGGCAGCTCGCGCCCCGGCTCCTAGACTGAGCCGGCGGGCGGGCGTGGTGGAATTGGTAGACACGCCGGCTTTAGGTGCCGGTGCTCGCGAGAGCATTGGGGGTTCGAGTCCCTCCGCCCGCATCACCGCTTCGGCCCGACGAACTCGTCGAGCGCGGCAACGCTGTCCCGATGCGATACCGAGACGTAGCGGGGGTTCGACTGGGTCCAACGGATCCCGAGCAGGTCACAGTGCTCGCAGAAGATCTGCTTGATGTCGGCAGACCGGTTGCTGAAGAAGTAGCGCGGGTACTCGTACTCGGCGACACGGCCGCTCGGCAGTTTGGTCCGGAACCGGTTCATGCAGCGGCAACCATCGGAATGAATCAGCCCTCGTAGGAGCATCTTCGGATGCGCATGCGTGATCGCCGTCTGCCACGGCTCGAGCACGATCGGTCGCTCATGCTTGCGGCCCGGTCCGTGCTGAGGGAACGCCGTGGGCCAGACGTGAGAGGAAGCGCTGAGGATGATGCACCGACCGGCGCCGTGGTTGGTGCGGATCGTCGTCGCCGGTGTGAGGGCATGGATCGTTGTCTTGATTTCATCGATCAACAATGGATACGCGCCGTCGCAGAAGATCGATAGCCGAAGCGAACATATGTTCCCTATCGGTCCGGACGTTCCTCGGGGACCCGGACGCTACTCCCCGCTCACTCTCGAACGGTACGATCGCCCTCCCTGGGGCAGTGGCCAAATTGGATTAAGGCTCCGGCCTCCAAAGCCGGTGATTCCAGGTTCGAGTCCTGGCTGCCCCGCTCGAGTACCTGAACCCGTCCTTGGACCGCGGTCCAAGGACGGCTCCGTAGCTCGCCTCCCACCGGCGGCCGGACGACATGTCCGGTATGCAATCGGTCTCGCGCTCGATCACCGCCGGACTCGCGCTCGGGGCGCTGCTCGTCGCGCTCGCGCTCGTGCCCGCCGGAGCCGGCGCCGCACAGTGCAGGGGCGGCGACGTCTCGCCGGCGAAGCTCAGCGACAAGCGGGCGTCGAAGGCCGTTCTCTGCCTGATCAACAAGCAGCGCCGTAACCACCATCTGCGGCCGCTGAAGCGTCATCGCGCGCAGACGAAGGCGGCCCGGGCGCACAACCGGCGCATGGTCCGCCGGCGCTGCTTCTCCCATCGATGCCCCGGCGAGCCCGACCTGACCGGCCGGCTGACGAAGACGGGCTACCTGCCGTGCAGCTGTAGCTGGGGGATCGCCGAGAACATCGCCTTCGGCAGCGGCGGGGCCGGAACGCCGCGCAGCATCGTCGACGCCTGGATGCACAGCGCCGGCCACCGGGCCAACATCCTCAACGGCAGCTACCGTCACATCGGCGTCGGCGTGACGAGCGGCACCCCGGCCGCCGGCCGCCAGCGCGACGCCGCCACCTACACCACCGACTTCGGTTACAAGCGCTGAACGTCGTACGGTGCGCGGCCGATGCCGCCCGTCCGTGCCAGCAGCGAGAGGTCCCGCCGCGCGATCCTGACGATCGCAATCGCCTCGATCGCGCTCGAGACGGCGCTGCTCGGGATGGTCGCGCCGCTGCTTCCCGAGATCGAGCGGCGGACCGGCGCCGGCGACGAGGCGCTCGGGCTCGCCCTCGCCGCCTACGCGCTCCCGATCCTCCTGATCTCGATCCCGGTCGGCCGGCTCGCCGACCGGATCGGGCGGCGGCCGCTCCTGCTCGGCGGCCTGCTCCTGACCGGCGTCGGCTCGATCCTGATCGCGGTCTCCGGCGCCCTGCCTCCGCTGCTCCTCGGGCGGGCGGTACAGGGCGTCGGCTCGACGCTGAGCTGGGTGGCGGCCCTCGCCCTCGTCTCCGACCTCGCCCGTCCCGGCCGCAAGGGCGAGGCGCTCGGATTCGCCTTCGCCGCCAACAGCCTCGGCGCGGTTGGCGGGCCGGCGCTCGGCGGCATCGTCGGTGGCACCGTCTCCTTCGAGGCGCCGTTCTTCCTCGTCGCGGGCATCGCCATCGCCACCTTCGTGGCCGCCTTCACCGTCCTCCCTCGCGCCGCCCAGCCCGTCGCGGTCGCCGGCGCGGAGCGAGCCGGCGCGATCCGACTCCTGCTCCGGCCCGCTGCCGTCGTGCCGGCCATGGCCTCGGCGACCGGAGCCACGGTGCTCGGCCTGATCGATTTCGTGGTCCCGCTCGACTTCGACCGCCGGCTCGGAACCACCGCGACCGTGATCGGGGTGATCTTCGCCGCGGTCGCCCTGATCGACGCCGCCGCCGCGCCGCCTGCCGGCAAGGCCGGCGACCGTGTCGGCCGCCGGCCGGTCGCGCTCGCCGGGGCGCTCGTCATGGCGAGCTCGGGGCTGCTGCTCACGATCGCGGGCGGCCTCGCCGGTGCGTGCGTCGCGCTCGGGATCCTCGCCGTCGGCCTCAGCGCCACCTTCGCCGCGACGGCGCCGTGGCTGGACGAGACCTTCGGCGAGCTCGACCGCGGCCTCGCCTACGGCGGCCTCAACCTGATCTTCGCTCTCGGGTACACGGTGGGGCCGCTCGCCGGCGGCTGGCTCCTCGGCCGCTCCGGCGCCGAGACCGCCTACGCGCTGATCGCGATCGTGTCCGTCCTCGTTGCGACACTGCTCGCGATTCCGCTGCGCCGCCGGCTCAGATTATGAGCGTTCCGTATACGTTGCTCATCATTCGCTAACATGCCGCGACCCAGGCAGGGAAGCCGACGTGTTCCGCAAATCACCTAGAGGTCGATGAGACACCACCGCTTCCCATACCTGATCCCGACCCTGCTCGCCGCGACCTTCCTCGCCGTCGGCCTGCTCGCCGGACCCGGCGCCGGCTCGGCAGCCGCAGCGGCCTGTCCCGGCGGCGACAAGGGCCCGCGCCAGATGTCGAGCAAGAAGGCCGCGAAGGTCGTGGCCTGCCTCGTCAACCAGAAGCGCCGCAGCCACGGTGAGCGCCCGTTCAAGTTCCGCCACAAGCTCGCCCGCGCGGCGCGCAGCCACAGCAAGCGGATGCAGAAGACGAACTGCTTCGATCACGTCTGCCCCGGTGAGCGCTCGCTCCCGGGCCGCTACGAGCGCGCCAACTACCTGCCCTGCAAGTGCAGCTGGGGCGCCGCCGAGAACATCGCCTGGGGCGGCGGCCGCAAGGGAACGCCGCGCAAGATCGTCAAGGCCTGGATGCACAGCCACTCCCACCGCGTGAACATCCTCGGCAACTACGAGCACGTCGGAGTCGGCGTCCGCTGGGGCTCCCCGAACAAGCGCGGCGCCCGCGCCGGCACCTACACGCTCGACTTCGGCTACAAGCGCTGAGCCGGGGCGTCCGGCAAGATTGTCCGGCGCCCATTGCGGCCCATGCGGCGGTAGCTCAACGGTAGAGCCTCAGCCTTCCAAGCTGATGACGCGGGTTCGATTCCCGTCCGCCGCTTCCCTGCAGACGCCGCCCTGGCTGGTGCGGCATCATGCTCGGAGCCACGGGGCGTGGCGCAGCCTGGTAGCGCATTCGACTGGGGGTCGAAAGGTCGCTGGTTCAAATCCAGTCGCCCCGACTAAGGCCTCGCGGATGCTTGTACTCCGGGCGCCGTCCGGCGGCCTGGCGCATCTGTCACCCCTCCGCCGGACTCCTGTCACACTCGGGCCCGTGGCGCAGGGCACGGGCGCATCGATCATTCCCGACGACCTCTCGGACCTCGAGGCGAAGGCCGCCGAGGTCCTGGATCCCGAGGCCCTCGCCTACATTCTCGCCGGGGCCGGGGACACGGACACCACGCGCGCCAACGCCGCGGCGTTCCGGCGCTGGAGGATCAAGCGGCGCACGGCACGCAAGCCGGCAGGGGTCGATCTCTCCACCACCGTCCTGGGGACGCGCATGCCCGCACCGGTCCTCTTCGCGCCGATCGGAGTGCAGACGCTCGCGCATCCGGAGGGGGACCTCGCCACCGCCCGCGCAGCGGCCGAGCTCGGATTGACCTACATGCACTCGACACAGGGCGCCTACAGGATGGAGGACGTGGCGGAGGCCAACGGGGACGGCTCGCGCTGGTACCAGCTCTACTGGCCCACCGACGACGAGCTCGCCGTGTCCTTCCTGCACCGTGCCAAGGCGGCCGGCTATACCCACCTGATCATCACGCTCGACACGACGCTGCTTGGCTGGCGGCCGCTCGACCTCGACCGCGGGTACTCGCCCTTCCTCGAGAACAAGGGCATCGCGAACTACACGAGCGACCCGGTCTTCCAGCGCCGGATGCCCCTCCCACCGGAGGAAAACCCGGTACCGGTCGGCGTCGCGTTCGCGACCATCTTCCAGAACCCCGGCCTGAGCTGGGACCAGTTGCCCTTGATCCGCGCGAACTGGGACGGCCCGATCCTGCTCAAGGGGATTCAGAGTCCCCGCGACGCCCGGCTTGCCGTCAAGCACGAGATCGACGGCATCGTCGTCTCGAACCACGGCGGCCGTCAGGTCGACGGGGCGATCGCGTCGCTGGACGCGCTCGGGCCGATCGTCGAGGCGGTCGGCAAGACGATGCCCGTGCTCTTCGACTCCGGGATCCGCACGGGACGCGACGCCTTCAAGGCGCTGGCGCTCGGCGCCGACGCGGTGCTCATCGGCCGGCCGTACATCTACGGCCTCGCGCTTGACGGGCGCAGGGGGACCAAGATCGTCATGCGGAAGCTCATCGACGAGCTCGAGCGGGAGGTCCGCAAGGCCGGCCACCGCAGCCACCGCAAGCTCTCCCGTGCCTCTCTGACTCACGCGCGATGAATCGGAGCACCGACATGTCCGAGAGCACTCGTCGCCAGTTCCTCGGCGGCGCCGCTGCGGCTGCCGCAGCGACCGTCCTCACGCCGCCCACGCTCGCCGGGGCGCAGTCGGGGCCCGCCCCCGCGCCCACTGCGCCGTCGCCCCCGGTCGGCCCGACCTCCCCCTACGGCGTCTACCAGTCCGAGATCTACATCAGCGGGATGACCGCGGGCGTGGAGCCGATCTTCACCACGAACCTGTTCGACCTCGAGGCAGTCGCGGCGAAGGTGCTGTCCTCGAAAGCCCGCCGGTATCTGCTTGCCTCGGCGGGCGGCGCAGCCGCCGTGCTGGCGAACACGCGGGCGCTTCGTGAATGGCGGATCGTTCCGCGAATGTTCATCGACCGTGACGACCGCGACATCAGCACAAAAGTACTCGGCGTCTGGATGCCGGCCCCGGTCATCCTCGGTCCGGTTGGACGACAGACCCTGGCGCACCCCGACGGCGAGCTTGCGAGCGCGCGGGCGGCTGCGGGCCTGGATCTCACGTACGTCCACTCCTCACGATCGAGTCGGCCGGTCGAGGCCGTCGCCGCAGCCGCGCCTCAGGGGTCACGGTGGTTCGGCCTGGACTGGCCGGACGGGAACGGCCGCGATCTGGAAACGACGCTCGTGCGCGCGAAGGCGGCGGGGTGCACGCACCTCGTGCTCTCGGCCCCCCAACCCGGGGAGCGCTGGGGGGCGCTCGCAAAGGTCCGCAGGGCCTGGGACGGACCGATCGTCCTCAGCGGGGTCCAGAGCGTGCAGGCCGCGCGGATGGCGGTCCGTCGCGGCTTCGACGGCATCGTCGTCTCGAATGAGCGCGGGCGCCGCGGTCGCCGCCCGGAAGGGACGATCGACCGCCTGCCGAGGGTCGTGGACTCGATCGGCGGGAAGGTCGCTGTCCTGTTCGGCTCGGGCGTCCGCACGGGGCCCGATGTCTACCGGGCGCTGGCCCTGGGGGCCGAGGCCGTGCTCATCGGCCGCCCGTATGTGCACGGCTTGGGCCTCGCGGGGGAGGACGGTGTCAGGCACGTGCTCCGCACGCTCCTCGCCGAGCTCGAGACCAACCTCGCCATCGCTGGGGTCGACAACCACCGCAAGCTCGACCCGGGCGCGCTTGTGCGGGCGTGAACGGGCCGGCCGCGCGGCGGGCCGGTGCCCCATGCGACGGCGAAGAGAAGAACGCTCGAGCCTCGTAGGCCATCCGTCGAGCCGCGGCCCCGCCGTCAGCCGTGCAGATGCGCGGGGCGATGGCGGCGAGATGCTCACCATCTACTTGTCGCCGGGCAGCGTGGTGGCTGCAGAAGCACCGCTTTCATGCAAGGCAGGTCTGCGGCCGATGGCCATCGCGATACCGCTCTGGTACCGACTGCTCCGTCCGATGTGTCCGGGGATTCCATGACTGGAGACACAGGGGACGCATGGGACGCCCAGGGACGCATCGGCCGATAGTGGACGGCTCGCAGTACCACCGCAGAGAGAAGAAGTTGCGCGCCTCCCCCCGACGTTCGCCGATGAGCGGCCCATAATCCTTCCGACTGTGGTCCCCCGGCGTGGCATCCAGGCGGCTGGAGGAACCAAGGCGGAGGGGGGTCGAAGCGGGCGATCGCTGGCTCTCCTGCTGGCGATGGCGATGTTCGTGTTCGTCGTCGACACATCGCTGATGAACGTCTCGATCTCGGCAGTCGTTCGGGATCTCGACACCACCGTCAGCGGAGTGCAATCGGCGATCGCGATCGAGGCCCTCGTCTCCGCCGCGTTCATCCTGATCGGGAGCAAGCTCGGCGACCTCTTCGGACGCAAGCGCGCCTACAACGTCGGTCTGCTCATGTACACCTCCGGGGCGCTCGCGATGGTCTTCGCGCAGAGCCTCGCTCCGATCATCGTCGTCTGGGCCGTCGTCGGCGGTCTCGGCGCTTCGCTCTACCTGCCGGCGATGCAGTCCCTGATCCACGGAAACTTCGCGGGCAAGGCACAGGCGCAGGCGTACGCTCTGGTCGGCGCTTCGGCCGCGATCGCGGCCGCGATCGGGCCGCTCCTGGGCGGCTTCCTCACGACCTACCTGTCCTGGCGGGTCGGCTTCGCGCTCGAGGCGGTCATCATCGTCGTCGTACTCTTCGGCAGCCGGAAGCTGCTGCGCGACGTGCGGTACACCGGCGAGCGGGGCATCGATCTGGTCGGCGCGGCGCTGTCCGTTGTCGGCATGGGCGGCCTGGTGCTCGGCATCCTCGCCTGGCAGGAGAGCGGGGAGTCCGTAGGCGCGCTGATGGTCGTCGGCCTCGCCGCCCTGGTGCTGCTGGTGTTCTGGCTTCTGCGCCAGGGGCGCCGGAATCGGCCGGCCCTCCTCGACCCACACCTGTTCGGATCGAGGGCCTTCAGCTTCGGGATCTCTCAGGGCATCCTCCAGCAGGTTGCCCTCGGTGGCCTTCTGATCGCGCTGCCGATCTACCTGCAGATGGTCCTCGAATACAACGCGATGGAGGCGGGCCTGACGCTGGCGCCGCTTTCGCTGACGATGTTCGTCGTCGCGCTGATCGCCGGCAAGCGCGCCGGCAAACGACGCCCCAGCGTCCTCATCCTCGTCGGTTTCGTCCTGTTGCTGGCGGCGATGGCCGTCCTGATCCCGATCGTCCCTCGCGCCGACACGGGCTGGTCCCTGGTGTTGCCGCTGATCCTTGGCGGCTGCGGGCTCGGATTGCTCGTCTCCCAGCTCAACAATTACACGCTGTCACCGATCTCCGAGGAGCGCGTCGGCGAGGCCTCCGGCGTCAACTCGGCGACGGGCTCCTTCGGTCTCTCACTTGGCCTCGCGCTCGCCGGAGCGGTGCTGCTCGCCGCCATCTCGATCGGCTTCACCGATGAGGCTGAATCCAGCACGGTCCTCGACCCGACCGAGACGCAACAGGTCTCCACCGTGCTCGAAGACGACGCTCAGGTGATGAGCAACTCGCAACTCGAGGAGCTGCTGGCTGGTCAGCCCGACGACGTGCGCGAGGAGATCGTTTCGATCAACACCGATGTCAGGCCGCGGGCCCTCCAGATCGCGTTGCTCGTTCCGTTGCTGGCGGCGTTGATCGGTCTCGTCCTCGGGTTCCGCATCGTGCGACTGCCGGATCGGCAATCGATGTCGGAACCCGAAGCCGAGGCGGAGACTCCGCGAGAGATATAGGGTGCGCCCATGATCCGACTGCTTAGCGACATGCCACCGGGGGTCCTCGGTTTCGAAGCCATCGACGATGTCGAGAGGGAGGACTACGAGAACGTGCTCGTGCCCGCCATCGAAACGGCGATCGCAGAGCACGGCAAGGTCCGACTCGTCTACATGCTCGGCCACGAGTTCGACGACTACGAAGGGGAGGCCGTCTGGGAGGACGTCAAGCTCGGCGGGCGCCATCCCGCCTCGTTCGAGCGGATCGCGATCGTCACCGATGCCAAATGGGCGGGACCGGCGGTCAAGATCTTCAGCGTTCTCATGCCCGGACAAGCTCGGGCCTTTCGTCTTGCCGAGCTCGAAGCGGCCAAGCAATGGGCCGCTGACGGATGATCGATCATCGTCGTACCGTTCCTCGGCGTGCTCGTCTATCTGAACGCCCAGCACGACGGCATGCGCGAGCGGACGCTCGCCCAAGCAAAGGCGCAGCAGGCGGCGATGGGCCGATCAGCAGGAGTTCGACGCCCAGGTGACCGACGCGAGCGCCGCTGACCGGCTAGGGAAAGCTCTTCGCCGCGTAGTCCTTGAAGTACACCGAGACGGTGTGCTCTGAGGAGGGCCAGTTGGGGACGTTGGTCGTCACCTGCTGGCCGCCGGGCTCGCGCATCGTCTCTTCGACCGCGATCGTGCCGCTTGCGTCGGGGCTTGCCGGCAGGTAGTTGTCGACGCCGGTGAGGAAGGACAGCACGCTGAACGGGAACAGTGAGGCGCTCGTGTCCGTCAGACCGTCCGATCCGGCATCGAAGTTGAACACGGCGAGGACCCGGCGGGCACGCGGCGCGATCGTGGGGGTGAGCACGTTGTTGCCGTCGAACTCGAGCCGGTCGTCCAGCGCCGGTCCCTGATCGCCCCAGAACTCGCGCATTCGCGTCACTGCGATCGCGGTGTGGCCCGGGCCGGTCTCGATGAACGGTGCCAGTAACGGCGCCGTCAGCACCCGGTAGAAGTGATCATCGCGCTCGAACGGTTCGGGGTAGTTGTGGATCGTCGACGCGCCCTCCTTCGAGACGACGAACTCGTAGTGCTTGCGCCCGTTCACCTTGACCGGGCCGAAGGAGCCATCGGCCCCGAGCTTCTTGACGTAGAGCGGGCCATCGACCCGGACTCCCGTCGCGGCATCGACGCGGAAGATCCTCAGTACCGCCCCTTCGTAGCCCTCGTTCGAGGGGAACAGGGCCGAGCGCCCGGCCACGGTCACCTGGCCCGGGGGCTCGGGGACGACCTCAGTCGTCCTCGGGGCCTTACCGTTGAGGAACTCGTAGACATGCGAGAACGCTGCGCTCGAGGTCGTGACCTCGGTGTGAGCCTTGCTCGGGAAATAGACGTTCTCGGCGCCCCCGATCCGGCGGCTCTGATCGCCCTCGCCCCAGACGGCGAGGGTCGGCACGCCACCCGGCCCGGTCGCGCTCGTGCGACCATCAAAGTTGACGTAGCGGCGGACCTGATCGGCGCGCGCCGGCGTCTCGAGGAAGGTGTGCATGACGGTCGTTCCTCGCGAGTGCGCGAGGATGTCGACCTGCTCGGCGCCGGTCTTTGCCTGCACGTCGGCGATGAAGCCATCGAGGTTCGCGACCGCCGGATCGTTGCTGACCCCGGGGGAGGTGTCGTACTCGTAGACGAAGAGCCGGTCGTGCGGGTAGCCGTTGCTCGTGAAGCGCATCGCGTTGCTCTCGAACTGCTGCGCGGAGCCGGAGTTGCCGTGGACGAAGATCACCGGAACTGGCGATGTGGCGCTCTTCGGCTTCGCCTCGGCGCTCGCGGTCTGGACCGCGAGGACCAACAGCACCGCCAAGATCGACGACATTCCCCACCTCACCCAACTACAGGCCATGACCATCCTTCCGTCGAGCTTTCCAACCGACCGTAGCAAGGCCCGGGTCCGCCTGGGAGTCGCGAGCCTCAGTCGGTCGGGTGACCGGCGGCCTGGACGGTCGGTACCTCTCGGACTCGCGGTACCGCTCTAGTACCGACCGATGCGTCCGATGAGGCTAAGAAGTTCTGAGCCCGGACGCATGGGACGCGCGAGGACCCGTAGGGACGGATCTGCGCCCCCGCCACGTCGACTGGGGGTCGAAGGTCGCTGGATGGAGGAGCGGGCCAGCAGCACCGCGAGGGCTGTTGACTCTGGGCAACCCACGTCGAGCCACAGCGCGAGTGGGACCGCGGGCCATTATGCTCGATCGGCCGGTACGGATGTCCGGTGAAGTTGAGGGAGGAGAGGGTGGTTGCAGGGTCGGTCTTCTCGGGGGAGGCTGCTGTCCGCATTCGTCGTCGCGGGGGCGCTGCTGGCGCCGGCGGCGGCTCAGGCCGCGCCGCCGGTCAGCGTGTTCAACAACAACGTGCCTCCGGTCCCTTGCACGGTGCAGGCCGACGGCATCACCTTCTGCACAGACGCGCCGCGCAGCACCGTCGACTCGCCCGTGGACGGCGTGCCGATCGACGTCAATTTCGCCCTTCCCGACGAGTCGGAATTCGGCAGCGGTCCCTACCCGCTGATGATGTTGTTTCACGGTTATGCCGGGGTCAAGGCAGGACTCGGGCCGATGCGACCCTGGCTCGAGCGCGGCTACGCCACCTTCTCGATGACCAACCGCGGCTTTCGCGAGTCGTGCGGGTCACAGGCTTCGAGGGAGGCCGACCCGGCCGGCTGTGCGAGCGGATACGTGCGGCTGATCGACAATCGGTACGACCCGCGCGACGCCCAGGAGTTCGCGGGCCTGCTCGCCGATGAGAACCTGATCGACCCGCAGCGCATCGGCGCGGTCGGTGGCTCGTACGGCGGCGGCATGTCGATGGCCCTCGGCGCCCTCAAGAATCGCAAGATGCTCCTCGACTACAGCCTCGTCCCCTGGACGAGCCCGGGCGGCAAGCCGATGCGGATCGCGGCCACGGCGCCGTACATGGCGTGGACCGATCTCGCCTACTCGATGGTCCCGAACGGCAGCACTCTCGACTACGTCGCCGACGCGCCCTACCGCGGGCGCCCGGGGGTCATGAAGCAGTCCTACTTCAACACCCTCTACGGCGCGGGCCTCAACGCACCGGGCTTCTACGCGCCGATCGGGAGCGACCCGACGGCCGACCTCGTCGGCTGGCGATCGCGGCTTCAGGCCGGTGAGCCCTACGGGGCCGAGACGCAGGCAATGCTCGACGAGCTCACCAAGCGCCATTCCTCCTATTCCATTGACCATTCTGTGCCACCAGCGCCGATGCTGATGGAGAGCGGGTTCACCGACGACCTCTTCCCGGCGAACGAGACGATCCGCTTCTACAACCGCACCAGGACTCAGTACCCGGATGCCGACGGGGCGCTG